>DCQM01000174.1:553-37745 GCA_002323895.1 Akkermansiaceae bacterium UBA1518 | reverse complement strand
AAGGATTAAGAAAGTCCGATTTCTTCAAAACAAACCCTAATTCCTCAAATGAAGTTTATTCCTGCACTCGGATCGATCAACTATAACAAAGGATCAGATAAAGCGCTCTTGCTCTTGTAGAAAAATAACATGCAATTTCAGAAAATCTCAAATCGTCTGGGCATATTTATTTCGACGGGCCTTGCGCTATTTAGCTCAACCTTATTAGGCCAGGGAGCTGATATTTTTTATACCGGCGCAGGCACCAATAATCGGTGGGATCACTCGGCCAACTGGAATGGTGGAACGATTCCCAATGATTCAAGAACTGGAGCCGCCTTCAACCAAGAGGGAACCCAAGTCGTCCTCGATTCTTCCACTTCAGCACTCTGCAAGGGCTTCATGCTTGGTATGTATGGCAAAGCTAATTCTGCTACCGTCAAGGGAGGTCTCCTCGAATGTACTTGGTTAGATGTCGGGCGTTGTGATCAAAATGGTGGTAATGGAATACTCACTATTTCAGGCGGGGAAATCAGGATTGCTAATTATCTGAACATCCCTACCCAATTTGCAACACAAGTTGACCCCAGCAAAATCGGCTACGGCCGCGTAGACTTATTGAACGGTATTCTCAGCGCCACGACTTTGCATATCGGAAATGGAGAAACTGGATTTAATGGCGGCTTGGGAGTCCTGCATATAACAGATGGTACTCTCATTCTCAACGGTGATCGAACAACCCAAATTCAAGACTATGTCACCGATGGAAAAATCACCACTACGGAGCCCAACACTATTCAAGTTGATTTTAATACCTCCAATCAAGGTAAGACAACAATCACTGCTGGAATTATCGACAAAAGCTACAGGGGGATTGCAGATCAACCGTATCCTCCAAATGGACTAGAATCTTGTGATGCTGTCGCCGCTATTTCCTGGAAATCCGCAGAAGAAGCAGAAACGCAGCAAATCTATTTTGGTATTAGTTCAAATCCACCACTCGTCGCCAATGTCAGTGGAAATAGAACTGAGTACGAGCTGCCAACACTAAATCCTGAGACCACTTATTATTGGAGGGTTGATACTACGAAAGGAGACTTCACAAATCGCGGACCAATTTGGTCATTTTTTCAAAGGTCCGCAAACGCATGCCCATATATTGCTCCGCCGTGGAATGACTATTGCGTTTTTCTACAGCAAGAAATCCAAGGAAAAAAACATGGCTTTCTTGCCGGGAACAAAACTAATTATATTGGTGGGTTTATGCCGTCTTGGCGACAGCAAGAAAATGAAACGATAGGATTTACACACCCTTTTCACAACGACCTGAGAAGCCGTGGCTTCGGTATGGTTAATGATGACAAGACTGGGTATGGACACGACTTAACAGGTTGGGAATTCTACAAGTCAACCAAGGTTGCGTATGGCACTGTCATTATCAATGGGCGACGCTACGAGAGTCCAGTTCCCATAGCGATGTATTGGAGGCCAGATCGTATGATCTGTGAATACCTCGTTGGCGGAGTCACTATCCGTGAAGAAAAATTTATCGCACTCAATGACACCGCCTGTTCCATTATAACGTCGGAGTTACCTATCACTCTTGAATTCGCTGGTCAGAGTTTTTATGACCGCAGAGCAACGGTAAGCACTACGGCTACTTGCACCTTCGATAGCACGAGCAATGTTGTTCACCTCGTCGAGGGCGGGATAAATCTCGTGAAACCATACCAACAAGAAGTCAAGCAGGGCGTCATGATGTATGATGGTATGAGCACGATCTTATCAGCGTCGAAACCTCTGCAAAACTACACGAACACTACCGAAGCTACAGGTCAGCAAAAATACAAGTTTACGTTACCTTGCGACTCCAACGGGCTATCGCTCGTATGGGCTATGAACGATGATAGAGCTACCGCTATTACGCAGGCGCAGAGCGTGCTAGCCGACGCTAATGTAGCACTAAAGGAAAAGACAGATCACATGAATGATCTGCTCAATAATCAGATTCCCTACTTTCGTTGCTCAGACGACGACATCGTTCAAATCTACTACTTTCTTTGGGCCATCTACTTAATGTATTACATCGATGTCGATGAAGGCTTCGAGCAATATTCGCATACTCAAACTGCCGTAAATAATTTTCTCGGGATGCATCGTTACGATGCAAACATCCAAATTCCGGTGAGCTCATGGATCGCAGATAAGGAATCCTATGCCAATGGTAATGTTTTACTTTGGAAAGAGATGCTCCCGTTTGCCGATTTAACAAGTGGCCGGATCCCCGCCGATAATATTGGAAAAACGTGGTATTCAGGTTTGTCAGGTGGCATCACTGGTCACGTAATTGGCGCTTGGAAGATTTACGAGCATTCGCACGATAAAGCGTTTCTCGGGAGCGCCTACGATTTCTATAGAGCACTAATGTGGAAGAGTATCCCTGGTTTTTGGGGGCAACAATATGAAGCAGCAGATATCCTCAGTAAAATGGCGCTAGAACTCGGATATCACCAACAAGAAATCGATCATTGGCAAACTATTGTCGACGTCACTAATTATCAAAATTGGTTCGACTCCTTGTGGGAAAAGAACGGCGTCAAAGACTACTTCGGAGCAGGTGATCCTAACAAACTTAGCTGGACTACTTTTGCCTACTTGAATCTCAAAGATTTTCCTCAGGATCTTGCCCGAGACATGGTGGAAACATGGGCCTTGAATGATGTGACCGGATTTAATCGCCAAGGACAAATAGGCACCAATGATCTGGTTTCGTGGCAAGAGCTTATTGATAATGGGGGCAACACGAACTTTATGATCACACCGGACACCAATTTTTTCGCTCTTAAAGGGATCTATCGTTCTGGGGTCTATGACCACGCGAATAAGCTCACTCTGGCACACCTCAAAAACTACCATATGAAATGGGGAGTTCCTTGCGCGCCGGAGGCGGTCAGGGCTGATTACGAATTTCATGGCGATCAATATTCCAATTTTAACGCCGGGAAGATCCTTCTCATTCTCGAAGATATTTGTGGGCTTTCATACTCATTAGTGGAGAACTCTTTCACATTAGCTGATCATATGCCTCAAGAATGGACCTTCATGGAAACATACGTTCCAATTAAAGAAGGAGGTCAAGATTATTGGACACGTTTCAAAATCAAACGAGCCAAAGTAGGTGGGATTATTCGCAAAGAGCTTGAAGTGGAAAATAATCGGCTGCTCAATTTAAATATTAAACCTTGGCTTGAGGATATTTCGGTCCTTGAAGCTCCTCCAAATTACAATCCTACGACCAGCTCTAGTCAAATTACCTACCAATTTCAAAACCAAGTTGACCTCTCCTTGAGCCTTAAATTAGCCGATCCCGATCAGATCGATATCTTGGATCTTAGCTTTAACGTCTCTCCGCCCTTAGACGATAAGCAAGATAAGGTATGCATTCAATTTGGGATCGGTAACCTCTCCACTTCTTTTTCAACAATTCTCCTTGAACGATCAAGTAGCTTGCAAGCAGATGATTTTAATGAGGTTTATCGATATGAAATCGACAGTAAGGCTGAAATTCTAGGGGCAAACATTCAATCGAACATATTGCCTAATTACTTTACGATATTTGACAAGACTCCTTCCGAAGAAAGAGCTTTTTATCGAGTTCGCATACTTGAGTGAGATCGCGCAATGATGTTGGTTTATTTCTACAAAAACTGGCTCAAAATCTTGGGGGCTAGGGCTTGCCTACAAATGACTTAATGTTTCAATCGATGCTGGCAGATGATTAGTGATTTGGACCAATTTTTCGCCCAGTATGGCTGCACTCCGAGTTTGAGAATTGAAGCGCCTGGGCGTGTCAATTTGATTGGAGAACACATTGACTATCTTGGCGGTTGCGTCATGCCAGTTGCCATCGAACCTAAAATTACGCTCTTGGTCGCGCCAGATTCTAATGGGGGTAAGATTGAGCTTTGGTCCGCGGAGCAAGATAATACAAAATACAAAATTTCACCGAAAGATTTTACTCCTCGGAATATTCCTAGGGAGCATTGGTTAAATTATCCAATCGGTGTCATGGGTGCATATGCCGAGCAAGGAGTTATGACTCCGGGATGTCGTGTTGGCATTTTTTCTACACTGCCGGCTGGCGCCGGATTAAGTAGTAGTGCAGCTCTAGAAACAGCATTCGCATTACTGATTGAAGAACTTAGCGGTCAATCCTGTTCTATCTTAGAACGGGCGTTACGTTGTCAGAGAGCCGAACATGAATGGGTTGGGGTTCCTTGTGGAATTATGGATCAACTTTCAGTTGGCGCTGGGCTTAAAAATCACGCCTTGCGGATTGATTGCCAAGAGCAAAGTATCAAGCCGGTTCGACTACCAAAAGGGCTCAACCTTGTGGTGGCAGATAGCGGTGTAAAGCATGCCTTGGCCGATGGAGAGTATCGCAAAAGGCGTCAAGATTGTGAAGTAGCTTTGGAAATATTGCATGAAAATTCTTGGCGAAACATTTCACTTGAATCTGTCCTTACAAATCAAGAATCGCTGGGGGATCGGCTTTTTAAGAGAGCCCGACATGCAGTGACTGAAATGCAACGGGTAAATGAGTTCTCAGATGCCTTAATAAACAATCAAATTCCAAAAATGGCTCAATTGATGCGGGTTAGCCATAATTCACTTCGTGATGATTTCGAAGTTTCCTGTCTAGAGCTTGATGTCCTTGTGGATGCCGGATTCGCCTTTGGAGTGGAAAAGGGACATGCTGGTTCTCGTATGACCGGGGCTGGTTTTGGTGGCTCTACAATTCACCTTGTTCACGAGTCTATTGCTTCCAGTTTTATTGAACATCTGCGCTCACGATACCAAGAGGCGTTTGGACGTGAATTAAACTGTTTCATTACCCAAGCTTCAGATGGTGCTCGCCTTCAACCCTTAAGCACCTTGAAGCCTGCTCTATAAATTTATACAGGTCGGTTTTGTCTTTCTCAGGCCTACTGATGAGCTTTTATTCTGAAATTGTTAAAGAGCTTCTGATGCTAGAGAGCTCTGCTTACGATATAATGCCAGAGAAGCAGGACTAAAATAACAACATCGTCCCGCACTTTGCCTTGAAAGAGAAAATCGGCCATCTGCTCTTAACAATCCAGCTGCCCAAAGTGCACTTCTTCGTCGGAGCGAAACATATCGGCACATAATGATCCATCGTTTCTCTGCGAGGTAGCTTTTCACGAGTGGGCAGAAGGAGCTGCCTGCATCCGAAGCTGTCTCGGTGTGATACCCCGTGCTTTTTTTAGAATATAACCAAGGTATTCATGATGTCTAAATCCACAGCGTTCAGCAATGTCAGCGAATGTTAGATTTGTGGACTGAATCAGCCTCTCCGCTCTCCGCAATCGCATCTCGGCAAGAAAAGCGTGGAGACTCACACCAACTTCGTCTCGAAAGCGAACCTGTAATCGGGTTCTTGATAATCCAACCGCCTTTGCAACATCCTCGTTAGTGAGCGGCTCAGAAAGATGCTCCCGAATAAACTGAATCGCATTTCTTACCTCGGGATCTGATATACTACGGCTATCAGAAGATTCCCGCACAACAATTTGATTGGGCGGTATCAGAATTCTTTCCGATGGAGTTGGTTCACCATTAATGATTTTGTTAAGCAGGTTGGCAGCTTCGAATCCCACGCGCCGGTGTCCTCCTCGAACACTCGAAAGATTCGGGGTCGAAATTTCACAAAGCGCGAGATCATTGTCGACTCCCACCACCGCTAGCTGTTCGGGGACTATGATTTCTGCAGCTCGACAAGCTTCAAGAAGAGTCAGGCCACATTGGTCACTACATACCATGACAGCGCAAGGTTTTGGGAGCCTAAGAAGCCATTGCTTGAGTTTGGAAAAGTGGGCGGCATTTCCCTCCGAGATCCCACGAAGTGAATTAATCCAGGCAAAAGATTCTCCGCTTTCACTAACTTTGCGAAATGCCTCGCCCCTCCGTTGTGACCAGCTTTCTCCCTCGATACCATAGAAGGCAAAATGGCGAAAATCTCGATCAATAAAGTGTTGTCCAATTTGCTGGGAAATTTGCTCATCGTCCACCCGGATCAAAGGTAAATTATGGGACGGAACCCCCAAAACATCAACGACTGGAATGTTCAAATCTTTAAGAGATTGCAACATATTCTCACTCTGTATTCGAGCGATCACGCCATCCCCCTGCCATGTTTCAAGCCAATCAGGGACTTGATCGACAAGGCCTCGAGCAGCGTGAAAAATCTCCCAGTTGTCGTGATTTCGGGCAAATTCAGCGATACCTCGAAGGATTTCTCTTCCTGAACCAAGAGAAGTTTCAACAAGGAGTGCGATGCGCTTTCTTTTTAATTTCACTGGTTATACCCGGTTTTATAAAGAACAGAAGTTGGGCTTTGTATTAACTAAAATCTCTCAGTGGAAAAATTTACCGTCTTTTGGGAAAAGAGGAAATCCCCTTTGCTGGGTCCAAGTAAACCAGGGTTCGCAAAATCTTTTTCATTAGGGAAGTTGAACCTTCAGAGCCTGGGTCAATTCTTTGCTCTCAGCAGCCCGCTCACCATCGACCCAAACAATAAGCTTACTCTGATTTCCAGGCTTAAGTTTGTCCCAATCATTCTTCCAGATTATTTCAATATTATGATCGTGGTAGCGCAAGTCTCCAAGATAGAAGTAGTCCCAAGCCTTTTCTGGGAGAAGTGGATGAATCGTAAATTGCTTTTCATGATCCGATTGAAACCCAAGCAGATCCTCAATAAGCATATCGGGAAAAGTAGAGTGAAAATAATCCTGCACATCGCCGAAACCTTTGCCCATTGCGGGAAGGCTTTGGACGACGTCGCCACCACCAGGCATCCGATATCCTCCAGTTCTAGGGAGATACCATTCTCCGATCGTGCGTCTACGCCCATGAAGTTCCACATATTGACCCATGTGATAGTAGAGTAATTCTCGATCAGCTTTAGTAATTTTGCCACGGCGCCCCTTATAATTTCGAAGATAGTTGGCGTAAGCTTTATAGACAACCGAGTTCTGGAAGGGCCAGCCACGACCATTCCATCCGTAAGACATCTCGTTGAAAAAGTCGTGACGATATTCAGCCGTCGACATCCCGAAAGGTTGTTTGAAACCCATCTCTTCATCCAACTGTTTCCAAGCAATATCAAATTTAGATTCTTCCTCGGGGAGCATATTGAAATACCAGGGAGTATAACCCACCGTTTCCCGTATCAGTCCCAATGGATCACCAACATCTCCTGTGTAGAGATTGTCGCCAGAAAGCCTCGAGTAGAAAAAGGGATCACTAATGCTGCCTCGTTTTTTGTAATAGGAATGATTTTCCTTTTTCTCAGGCTTGTGCCAGAGAGCGGTAATAACCTGCTTCTGTATTTTCTCTGCTCTCTGGGTGTATTCTCTTGCTTTGGAATTATTGCCTTGGAGTGAATATAAATTTCCGAGCGACTGATAGTTTCCAAACATATAGCAATTAAGGGAGGGTCGAACGGTGAAGCAGTTGGGGTAACTATTGGGAGTTTTTTTCTTACGCTCTCCGTCCTTGTCTATATACCAGTCGTGATTTCCGCCGAAGGGCTGAGGAACGGTATCGTAGTTTGTTAGGCTAAACGGCTGGGGGTAGACTAAGGGTTCGCTTCTCATCCCCTCGGCAAAGGCTAGTTGCCATCCTTTTCCATCAGTAAAATAGCGGCGCCAACGTTCTTGATTTTTGTATGGATCTTCCTGATTGATCTCGGCGGTGTAAGCTGAGAACGCACCCTCAGAAGCAATCAGACCTAAGGTAGTAGAAATCGTGAACTCGTTGGCATCATACATATCGAGGCACTTGTAGAGTCCATCCGTGATTTTTCCTGGAGCCTTTACCTTAAAAATTGTGTCCCACACCTGTTGGTGTTTTTCCATGGCTGGTAGGAGTCGGTCTCGCCATTGGGCATCTGGGTGAACCTTCAGCATGGCTTCTGAGGCATCCACCATCCAGCTTGTGTAGTGATGGCTTTGAGGTCTCGGCAGAGTGCCTAACCAGCAATTGTTCTGGTGTTGCATTTTGTGGGAGGGTGGCCCTGCAAGCCAGTATTCAGCGTAGGATTTTAGATACTTCGGATCACGCATCCACCGGAGATCATAGAACTGATGGCCTGCTGGAGCCGGAATTGCACCACTATTGGCTGCCCAGCCTGGAAAGCCTGGAAACTCAGTAAAGACGTAGAAATTTTTCCCATCTTCTTCCCACTCTTTGAGATGTTTGGAGATCATCCACCAACGGTAATTAAAGACCTCAGTGAAGTCCTCGTTAGGACAAAGAAATTTTGGGATATTTTTCTCTAGAAATGCTCCATTGTTCTCTTTATTGAGCCAGCCATCAAATTCAGGCCGATTTCCATTTAAATGGGAGTATCCATTAAATTCATCAACATCAAGAGCAAGAGTCTTGCTGGCCTTCACCCGAATTCGTTTTAGTTCTTGGTCAGGGTCAGTGAATGTTTCCTCTGATTGAGATGGCAAGGACTGATTGATACGGCAACCAAGTATTCCAGCTGAGAGTCCATCGCGGAGTTGAACCTCAATTTTGAATTTTGTCGTTGTTACCGCCTTGGTAAGCTTCGCAAAGTTGTATTGATCTCGTTCAATCCCTAAATCTGCTTGCTTGATTTCAGCTGCCTGCCAATGGCCACCTTGCCAAAGAAAGATTTTCCACGCGCGAGGAAGAATCTCTTTGATTTCATTGCGGAAAGAAGCAGCCGCTTGAGCTTCGTCGAACCAGAAGATCGAGATATTTTCAATTCGTGTTATTTTGGGAAATTCATATTGAACCCATTCAAGACTCCCCTTTTTAGGGTGAAAACTGAGTCTAGAAATACGATAATCTGAAGAGGAGGATGGTTCATCCGAGTCGAGAAGCGATTCAACCGTCGCTTCATTGACGGAAGAAGTAATTTTTACTTCTTTGTGCCTATCTGTTGCAAAAACATTACAGGATAAGCTACCTGAGAGAACGATAGACAGAAAGTAAGGGAGTCTTTTTAGAGTGGATTCAAGCATGATTTCATAATGAGGGGCTGCGATTTGGCTGCATATCAAGTTACTGGAACTGCATTTACCTAAACATACTTGAAATGGATCTTCTTTCTAATCTGTAGGATTTAGATATTCTAGGATTCTAGATTTGAAGGAATATTTTAACCACAATTTTGGGCAAGTTTGCCTTTTCTATTCGTATTTAGACCGCCTAGAGAAACAACTAATCAATCGGCGTGCGAGCACGACCGCTTGAGATAACGGGCCAAGTTTTGTAGAAATCGAACCAGATTTAATTACTGTTTCTTGGGCTACAATTATCAGAAATATAAAGTTAGAACCGTAGTTGTTGCCACCCCTAAGCCAAAGACCTCAAGAAGCCTAAACCGTTCAGTCTTGATTTTTTAATTTCCGTATCCACGGTCACGGCATGTCCTACGATCTTGTCGTTATCGGTGGTGGCCCAGGCGGATATGTCGCAGCCATCCGGGCCGGTCAGCTTGGAAAAAAGGTGGCTTGTGTCGAAATGGAGCGCGCTGGCGGAACGTGCCTTAATTGGGGGTGCATTCCAACGAAGGCTCTTCTCAAAAATGCGCACCTTTACCATCAATTAAAGCATGATGCCGAAACATTCGGCCTAAGTTTTGATAACCTCAGCTACGACTGGTCCAAGGTGGTCGGCCGGTCGCGTCAGGTTTCCGGAAAACTAGCCGGCGGAATTGAATATCTCTTCAAAAAGAACAATGTCGACTACGTCAATGGCTTTGGCTCTGTCCAAGAGCAAGGAAAAGTAGAGGTCAAAAAAGAAAATGGCACGACCGAGATTCTCGACGCCAAAAACATCATCATTGCGACTGGTGCGAAGTCACGCCCGATGCCTGGCTTTCCCTTCAGTGGGAACACTGTGATTTCCTCCAAGGAAGCGATGACTCTTGAAAAGCAACCCAAGTCGATGGTCATCATCGGAGCTGGTGCAATCGGAGTAGAATTTGGTTATATTTACAATGCCTTTGGTACAGAGGTCACCATTATTGAAATGATGCCCAACCTCCTTCCAGTCGAAGATGATGATATCAGCGATGCCATTACAAAGAGCTACCGCAAAGCTGGCATCAATTGCCTCACCGATACCAAGGTCACCGGGACCCGTGACAACGGAAGCTCGGTCACTATCACCATCGAGAACAGCAGCGGTAGTAAGGAAATCACCGCTGATTGCTGCTTGGTCGCCATCGGAGTAGCGCCCGTTCTTCCGGGAGGCCAACAACCAAAGCTCACTGACCGAGGTTGGGTTGAAATTAACGATCGTTATGAAACTTCCCTTCCCAGTGTTTACGCGATTGGGGACATCGCAGGACCTCCTTGGCTCGCCCACACCGCCAGCTTCGAAGCGATGCAGTGTGTCGAAGGGATCTTTGTGGAAGGCACCGTGGTCAAGCGCGTTGGAGACTTCCCTGGCTGCACTTACTGTTATCCCGAAGTTGCTTCCGTTGGGAAAACCGAGCGTGCTCTCAAGGAAGAAGGCATTGAATATAAAGTCGGTAAATTCCCTTATCAGGCTCTTGGAAAAGCCCAAGCAAGCGGCGAGACAGAGGGCTTTGTGAAGATCCTTTTCGGTAAACAATATGGGGAAGTTCTTGGCGCCCATATTATTGGTGAAAATGCCACTGACCTGATCTCAGAGATGGGACTCGCCCTATCACTTGAAGCTACGATTGATGATATCCACGCCACCATTCACGCTCACCCGACACTCGCCGAAGCTATCCACGAGGCCACTCTTGACGCTGACGGCCACGCGATTCACTTCTAGGTTCCTACAGCTCCGTGGCAAAACTCCCTCCTCGTCCCAATTCACCCCCATCTCGCAGAGCTGAAAGTTCGGCAGGATGGTTTTATAAAATTGAGAGTGAGTCTTTTGGTCCGGTAGACTTTCGGGAATTGCGTAGCCTTGCCTTGAGCCGCCAACTTCTGAGCCATCACCTTGTATGGAAAAGTGGGACCGACGAAAGACAAGAGGCAGGTAAAATTCTAGGATTAATCCCAACCCAAAAAAAAGCGCCGGAGTCCATTCCCCCTTCCGAAATTAGCGACAAAAACCCCTATGCTGTGCCAAAGGCTAGGACGATTTGGGAGGGACCTCCTGGGGGCATGTATCTTCCCCATCTTCACCCCACAAATCTCCTCCTTTTTTTCTTAACTCTGGCAGTTCCCATCGGCTTAATTTTTCTCTGCCAAAAAATTGTCAGCGCTAATACGAGAGATTTTTTAATATCTCTGGCTGGTATTGGCCTAGCGGCCTGGGTCATCTTAGCGATTATCTATCTGCACCGAGCTTGGGAAATGATGCAGATGTTTGGCGCCCACCTGACTGGAAGCAAAGCAATCCGCTTTCTCTTTTTACCCATCTTTAATTCCCTCTGGTGCTTCGTTGTTGTCTTCGGCTGGGCTAAGTTATGGAATCAGAACGTCCGCAATCATCCAGGCCTTCAACCCGCTAGCGCGGTTTGGAGCCCATTGTTCTTCTTATTTCCCGTCATGCTTTTAATCAGCCAAGGATTCTTGGTGATGCATTTTTTAACACAAGAATGGCCAGTTGATCTTCGAAATCAAAAACACCTGCTTTCACTCACTGTATGGGGAGCAACACTGGGTCTCACCTTGATTTGTTGGTGCCAGATCGGACTTTCGATTAACTTTCTGGCAAGGAAGAAGACGTAGAAGAATCAATTTTCTTCATTGCTCTCTTTTTCTTCCACGCTTTGAGCCTCCGTTTACGTAATTGCCCTTGCTCGTTGGCCTGCCAATAACGGCCCGTTTTAGGGTTGAAACAAGTGAGCCAACCTCCTCGACAAGCCGCTGTATCAATACATACGGTGTGGCCTTTATCATTAGGCCTACCTTTACGCTGAATGGTATGTCCACACACCACAAGCTTGCCTGAGGAGTGCTCCTTAGCGTCAGAGAAACGACGCCACGCTAGATTCACAGGATCTTGTTTCACCAAAGGCTTTTTGGGAGCAGCCCCTCCATGGACGTAAATCACCTTTCCTGTCTCATAGTAAGGCAGGGTGTTTCGAATAAACTCCCAGTGGCTCTCTGGGATGTTTGCAAAACGCGCGTCGTAGGACGCAATTGTATCTAATCCACCGACCTGACACCAATATTTCAAATGATCACCCGAAAAACCGGACTCATCCATGATGATTTCATGATTTCCCTTCAGGAGAATCAACTTCGCATCCCAAGGCCAATCTATCAAGTAATCGATCACCCCCTTGCTGTCTGGACCCCGGTCAACATAATCACCCAGCATAATGACCTTATCCGATGCTACCGGTTGGACAAATTCCAGCAGTGCCTTCAAGGAATTAAGACATCCATGAATGTCCCCTATTGCTAGCTTACGACCCAAAACGACTTGGCGTCTAAATTAATGCTTTCGATGAATCAAACTCTAAAATGGCTCGATCTCTTCCCATTCCTTCTGATTTCCCCACAATCTTTTCCAGAGAGCGCGCATAGAATCACCCATCTTTGCATGACGCGGAGCTCGGCTCACAAGAAACTTGCCCTGATCATCATACGATAAATGCCAGCGAAACATTGCCAGAAGCTTACCAGCCTCGTAATCGCGAACTTCACCAAATCGTATATCTATGAATTCTACCTCATGATCCAAAGTTTCGCGAGCCACCCAATGTCCTCGCGAAAACCACTTCAAACCCTTGAACATTTCTTCTTCTTTAAAAGATTCACAGAGCTGGTGCTGTTTTGCAAAAAAGTGATAGCCTGAGACTTCTTTGTCAAAGGGTGACCAGTGAGTCACAAAATAACCATCATCGGTCTCGATCAAGCCACGCCAAAGCATTGTATTAAAGGGAGTTGGGCTTACTAAAACTAACTCACCATTTGGGATAGCTTCCACCATCCGACCTTTAATCTGGTCCATCGCCCAAACCTTCATGGTCAGACTAAAAACAACATAGAGGCTACTTAAAGAGATCGCCACCGTCGCTCCTTTCCTCGAAATATCCTCAAATTCTAGTTGCTCACCTTGAGCCGTTTTATTGCTTTGTCTAATAACAGCTTTCCCAAATCGTTGAGCTGATTTACCGCACCGGTAGATTACCCAAAACAAAAGCGGCAACGTAAAAAATAAATCAATGATGAAAAGATTACCCCAAGCAACCCGCTGATCCGAAAAAGGCTCAAAGACCTGTGTCCCATAACTTGTAAAGACATCGATCAAAACGTGTGTGCTCCAGGCCAAAAAAACAAACCAACCTGCTCGAGAAGCACTCAATTCCTTCTTTCGATGCAGCCATGCCAATGGCTTCGCAAAAACAAAAGCCGCTGCAACCATGACAAGAATGGAATGCGAAATTCCCCGATGCCATCGCAATTCCTCAACCTGATCTAGCCAAGGATAAAACAAGATATCAAGGTCTGGGAGAGTTCCAAAAACGAGACCCCAAATCATTCCCTTCCCTCCGATCTTACGACCGAGCACCAACTCCCCAACCACTCCTCCAAGCACTGCCTGTGTCACTGAATCCACGGCAGAAAACTACGCTTAATTATCCTTTCATCAAGAGCATCCTCACCCCTACCGCTATCAGTAAAATAGCGAACCCCTTCTGCAATTGCAGGTTCGATAGGCTCCTCATCAAATCAGCTCCATACCACGAAGCCACTGCCGCACCCACTGCCGCGACCGCAACAACCTTCCACTGGATCAAATCCGAATTCACCGCATTATTGAGGGTTCCAGAAAACCCCGAAACGACCACGACAGCCAGTGAAGTTGCTACCGCAGTTTTCTGCCCCATGCCCAGCGCCATTACAAAAGCTGGGACCATAATGATTCCTCCACCCACACCACAAAGCGCTCCAACCAATCCAGCAACGATTCCGACTAACAGCCCCGTAATTAGTAACTTAATCATGCTTTTGATAGAAAGCCTCAGAGCCTCATCGTGAAAGGCAAAAACGTGAGTTTATCGATTCAACGAAATCTGCTAAGGCGACGAATTTTCAGCCTTAGCCCAGAAGCTCAGTGCGCGTGAAGATACTTACCACTGGGATGCCCTCAGACTCAATAGCTGCTCGCCCGCCCTCTTCTCGGTCTACTAAAACAAGACAAAAAACGACCTCGCCACCTGCTGCACGAATGGCCTCGATGGCTTTTAGAGTCGACCCCCCAGTCGTAATAACATCATCGACCACCACAACTTTATCGCCTTCGTTGAAGTTACCCTCAATCTGCTTACCGCGGCCATGACCTTTAGGCTCTTTGCGAATATTGAAAATCTGTAAGGATTTTTCATCCCCAGCACTTGCCATACCTACCACCAGCGAGATCGGATCTGCTCCCATCGTCATGCCCCCGATCGCATTCACAACAAGGCTTTCACCTTCAATTCTTTCCTTCACCAAACCCCAACCAACCTCACCAATCCAGCTTGCGCCCTGATTGTCTAAAGCTGTCAGTCGGCAATCTACGTAAAGGTCACTTTTCTTACCTGATGCCAGCGTAAAGTCTCCCGTTCGTACGGACTTCTCCAAAAGCATCTTCTTTAAATTATCCTTCGCACTCATCTTGGGCAGAGCTTGGAGGACGAAGCAGAAAAACTCAATTCCTACCCATAAAAAACTGCGCAACTAGAATCCCGACGAGCCTATCATCTTACGATAGGTCTTATCGGCCTCAAGCAGGGCCAAAATGAATCCCTAGAGCATGGCTAAATTGCTTCAGCTTCTTTTTTTCCCGAGGATCTACGAGCACCAAAGAAATTCCTTTTTTCCCAGCCCGAGCAGTTCTTCCGCTTCGGTGAGTGTAATAGTCAATCTGTTCAGGAAGCTGGTGGTGGACGACGAAAGCGAGGTCTTCAACATCAATCCCTCGAGCAGCAACATCCGTCGCGACTAGAAATTGGCTACGCTCTTTTTTGAAAGCGCGCATGACTTTATCACGCTCGAGCTGGGTCAGATCACCTTGTAAAACACCGACAGAATGACCGCGGTTAGCGAGTTTTTTGCCAAGAATGTCAGCTCCATCCCTTGTGCGAGTAAAGATGAGGCCGCGTTGAGAACCCTGCCGGTGAAGGAATTCATCGATAAAGTCAGTTTTATCCTCCTTCACACAAACAGCGTAACGATGCTCGATGTTTCGGTTAACAACATTTTTAGTATCAACCTTAACCGTCTTAGGGTCTGGTGACATACAGAACTTGATAAGATCATCTAGAACTCGAGGGAAAGTGGCAGAGAAAAGCCAGGTCGCTTTACGATTCACGCTGATCTCGATCGCAGAACGAATTTGGTCTTTGAAGCCCATCGAAAGCATTTCATCAGCTTCGTCAAGGATGAGGTATTGCACATCGTCAAGAGCAACTGCCTTGCGCTTGAGGAGATCATAAAGTCGGCCGGGGGTTGCAACAAGGATATGGGTAGGCCGCTGGAGGCGAGAGACCTGAGTGTCGATTTTATCTCCACCTGCTGCAACTTCTAAGAAAATTCGCTGGTCCGCATATTTAGTAAATTTGAAGAGAGCCTTATGGATTTGCTTTGCAAGCTCACGAGTAGGGGCGAGGATAAGGCTTTGAATTTTTTTATTTTCAGGGGCAATTTTAGTGAGCAAGGGGAGACCAAAAGCGGCAGTTTTTCCAGTTCCAGTTTGAGCCTGCGCAACAAAATCATGCCCTCGCTCGAGAAGGTAGGGGATAGATTGCGACTGTACTGGGGTTGGTTTCTGAATACCTAATTCATCGAGACCTTTTACGAGGTCAGCAGGTATCCCAAGAGATTTGAAGTCGCTCACAAATCAACGATGTAGACGCTAGCGAGAGTAAAGCCAAGCATGAGCCAACAAGAACTTGAAAAAGAGGGAGAGAGGTGAGGACTATTTTACACTGCTGCTGCTAAAGTTTATTTCTGATTTTGTTTTCATTCACTCACCGTTAAGTCCAAGCAAATCGCTTCGCCTTTGTTGGTCCGAGCGAGAAGTTTCCCTTCGCCGATCGCGAGTGGAGCCCAACAGAGCTTTTTGAGAATCTGATGGCGCCCAATCTCGGTGAATCCATCAATCCCAGATTTACCAAAGACAACTAAGCCAGTCTCTGTTAGAACTACCGTAGTTTCACCAATTTTAGCTGTGGAACCGCGAGTTCCAGGGAGGGCATGCTTCCAAAGAATTTTGCCACTTTTAAAATCCATGCGGTATAGCTCGGTGTTATAGCGTTTATCCCCAAAACAACCAATAAGATCGTCGCCCTCAAGAAAGCAGTTCTGGAAAATCATTGGTAAATCTCGATCGCGATGAACGATCTCAGGTTTCGATTTAGAGATATCAATGACCGCGTAGCCCATATTGTATCCAGAAGAGATATGCACGAGGTTACCCAATACTTGGGGATTTGAGGCGTTCACATCATATGGAGTCCGCCAACCATATTGAAAGAGAACTTCACCCTGACTGGAAAGATTGTAACCCACGACAGAACGACCATGAAAAACGACCGCTGCATCTTGACCTTTATGTTTGTAGAGAACAGGTGCGGCGTAGCCAGGTCGGGCAATATTTGACGAACTCCAAACAGGTTTACCTGTTTTTTTATTCAAAGCCACTAAAGCACCCTTTTTCGAGCAGGGAAGACAAAGAAGAACATCTCCATAAACGACTGGAGACGAAGAAAACCCCCACGTTGGCATGTTACCTGAAAGGTCACCTTTGAATTCCGTGACCCACTTTTCATCCCCACTTTCGGCATCATAACATGATAAACGCCCTGATTTAGAAAGATTATAGACGAGCCCCTCTTCCACAATAGGGGTCGCTCCAGGGCCGCCATCATAAAATTTCGGTGCAAGTTTCTCGGCGTAAGTCTTTTTCCAAAGGATTTCACCCGTCTTGGCGTCCAAACACCATAGAGTGTCGGTTTCATCGCGGTTTCCGACCGTATAGGCCCGTCCACCAGCAATCGTGAAACTGGAACAGCCTTTACCTACATTTGCTTTCCAGAGAACCTTCGGACCTTCCTTCTGGATGCTCAATGGGATCTTACCAGTCGCTGTTCCATTGCCGTTTGGACCTAGATACGACGACCAGGTGGACCCCCAAGTCATGATCGTCAGACTAAAAAATAAGCTGATAAATTTCACTGGAGAGTTATAGTGCAAACCAAGAGAGTTGCCAAATCAAGGTGTTGGATTTTCCTATGTTTTCCACAACCTTCAGGGGAGTGAATAAACAATTTTTAATATCGTCTTCTTCTTCTTAGTGGGAATAACCCGTGTAAATCGCTGTTCCACCCCTATACTATGGATGTTCCACGCTTGGAATAACTCGCGAAAACAAGTGTTATTAAGCTACGGTTACTCGAAGAACTTTGGGAATTTCTAATTTTAATCTCAGCCGCCCAGATTTTGTTCACAAGCTTGTTGGGCCTATTTTGTAAAACCTGATAATGAAGATTTCTGAAGATGAAAAGTGGATCCGGGCCGCCTTAGAAGAAGGCCGGAGAGGAATCGGCTTCACTGCGCCTAATCCTCCAGTAGGAGCAATTATAGTCAAAAACGGGATCGCAATTGCTCGAGGTTGGCATCACAAGGTTGGATCTCCACATGCTGAGAAGGATGCCCTATCTAAGCTAAAAGAAGAAGAGGCTCAAGGTGCGACAGTCTATGTCACTCTAGAACCTTGCAGTACTCATGGGCGGACAGGGGCTTGTACGGAAGCTTTGATTTCTGCGGGTGTATCTAAAGTGGTTTATGGAGCCTGTGATCCTAACCCTTCTCATAGCGGAGGAGCTGATAAAATTCTAGAATCAGCAGGAATCAAGGTTGTCACTGGGATACTGGAAGAAGAATGCCAGGATTTGATTCGAGGCTTCTCGACGGTTCAGACCTTGGGTCGCCCGTGGTTGATTGCTAAAACTGCGATGTCTTTGGATGGACGGATTACACGCCCGAAGGGAGAGGGACAATGGCTCAGTGGAACTGAAGCTCGGGAAGAAGTACAGCAATTGCGAACCGAAGCTGATGCTATTCTAACTTCGGGAGAAACAATCAGGCGTGATAATCCTGCTTTGACCTTGCGAGGATCAGGAATTTCGTCTGAAAAACCCCAGCCTTGGCGAGTGGTCATGACTCAGCAAGGATTGGCTCAAAAAGATTTCCAAATTTTTGAGGATGAATGGAAAGATCGTACTCTAATTTTTCAAAATCAAAATAAGTACGACGTTCTTCGGACTTTAGCCGAGCAGCATGGTGTGAACACGGTTTTGTTAGAAACTGGGGGTTCATTGCTGGGTTCATTTTTAGACGAGGGCCTAATTGATGAGTTGGTCATCTATCTTACGCCATTGGTTACAGGTGGACCCTCGGTGGCGGTGGGAGGGCAGGGGGCTGAGACCTTAGAAGAGCGATTAAACCTAAAGAATGTTAGGATCCACCAAGTGGGTAGAGATATTTGCGCAAGAGGAATCGTTAATCGAGAATCATTAAAACCCCTTGATCGATAGTGGTTTAACCAAACATTTGAGTCCAGTGTCTACCGAACCGGCCTAGCCCAATTTGTTTGTGCGATCCCCTGAACATATTCTTATGATGACCTGGTGAGTAGAACCAACCCTTGTTGGCAGCAGTGGGTGCTGTGGACCCCATGTAGATATTTTCGCCACTCGCTTTTGTACCCTCATTGGCGGCCCGATCCCAAGGGGTTTTCTTTCCATCAAGGGGGGATTCATGGGCAAAGAATTTATGCTTATCCATATCTTCAGAATGGCCCCGACTCGCATCGCAGAGTTTTGAATCAATTAAAAGAGCATTGAGGCCGAGAAGAAGTCTCCATTCATTAACTTCTCGAATCCCTTCTCTTTCATCATCTGGAACATTTTCTTTAGCAGCAATTTTGTCATTTTCCTCTATAATGCGAAGACCATCGCGAGGAAGTCCAGCGACAGCTGAGATTGCTTCTTTTTCTTTGGAAATAATTTTTTCTCTGGCTTTTTCTTCGTCGGGAAGAACAGCGGTGTGCACGATAGCGTCCCGGAATTTTGCGAGGATTAAAACGATTTTACGTTGCTGATCTAAAGCTACTGGAGCGGTAGCGAAGAGCTGCTTGGCATCTGGCATAATGAGCTTTTTCAAACCTTTAATGGCAGGCATGCTCTTGGTTTTGAGAAGAGGTTTCATGGCAGCCTCATTGAGTTGGTAGACCATCATGAAGTCCTTGCGGAACTGACGAATTTGTCGATTTGCTTCAACTTTTGCTTCACCCGAGTATTGAGCCTGCACAAAATTATTGTGATCCTTAAGATAGCGATCTCGCAATTGTGGCCAGGTTTGATCAAATTCTTTCAGAAGGGGAACAAGCTCCCTGTTTTCTAGGTTTTCAAGATCCGAGATAAGGTCTTCAAGTCCTTCGTTATTTTCGATGACAATTTGAAGGCGAACGAATATCTCGTTCGTGGTTAAAGTTGCTGCTTTGATCGGGATCAAAGTGAGTAGCAAAAAAAGGAGAAAAACGGCTTTCATTGCATGTTTGGGGTGCAGGGATCATAATCGTAAGTGGCTCACTTGTCGTTTAAAAAAGCATGCTAATCGGAGGGCAAAGACTTAAAGGAGCCTTTTATTTTATCCAAGAATAGCCTTAGAGTCTCGGGGTAGATTAAGAGGCTTTAAGGTGAGGAAAGATTGAGTAGAGCAATTCAAAAATTCTCTCTTTTCTTAAAGTTTTAGACAGAACTGCCCTCTAACAACGGTTATCTTGGTGTAACAATGGTTGTTGTTGCGTGTGTGCTCAACAGCGGTTCTCCTCTAGAGGTGAGCCGCTGTTGTTATTTATGTTTTCTCTAAAGCACTGGAAAGCAATAGTTTAAGAAGATTTAGAAAATAAAAACCTACTTTCTTATTGGAATATTTTCCCTCAAACAAGTGGCGCCTTGCTTGTCTTTGTGAAGAATGTTGTTAGCGTCCCGCCTTCCCAATGTATTGCTATCCCAAAGAATACGATGTTCTCGTGATCGGGGCAGGTCATGCCGGAGTTGAAGCTGCGCTAGCTGCTGCTCGGCTTGGTGTTTCGGTGGCAATGCTGACTCAGAATCTTGACACAATTGGTCAAATGAGTTGTAACCCAGCGATTGGAGGCTTGGCGAAAGGACACATGGTTCGAGAGATTGATGCACTTGGTGGGATCATGGGGAAAAATACAGATGCGACTGCCATTCAGTGGCGCATGCTGAACGCGGGCAAGGGTCCATCCGTTAGAGCACCGCGTGCTCAGTGCGATAAGAAAGCGTATCAATTTAGGATTAAGCGAACGATTGAGGGGACAGAAGGGTTGGATCTTCACCAAGGGAATGTTGCAACCATCTTGGTTGAGGGCGATGAGGTGAAGGGCGTCCAAACTTCGCTTCAAATGGAGATCCGTGCTAAGACTGTGATTCTCTCTGCGGGGACTTTTATGCGGGGTCTCATGCATGTTGGTTTGAAGAACGAAAAAGGAGGGCGGATGGGGGACGCTACATCAACTGTTTCTGAATCATTGAAGGATCTTGGTTTTGAGATCGATCGCTTTAAAACGGGAACACCCTGTCGTTTAAATGGTCGCAGCCTCGACCTTTCAAAGTGTGAAAGGCAAGAAGGAGATAGTCCACCTTCCTTGTTTACTTATCACCCTGATCTTATCAAAAAGGAAGAGAATGATATCTTCACTCTGAATGATTGGTCAGACTCGAAGTTCCACGTGGAACAAATTCCTTGCTGGATCACTTGGACAACCCCAAAAACCCACGACATTATTCGTGATAATCTTGATCAATCGCCGATGTATTCGGGTAAAATTGAGGGTGTCGGTCCGCGCTATTGTCCTTCAATTGAAGATAAGGTCGTTCGCTTTGCGGAGAAAGAGCGCCATCAAGTGTTTCTTGAGCCAGAAGGCCGCCACACCCTAGAGTATTACGTAAACGGGGTTTCAACTTCCCTTCCTTATGAGGTTCAGCTCGACTTTCTTCGCGCTATCCCCGGATTAGAGAAGTGTGAGATCATTCGCCCTGGCTATGCCGTAGAATACGACTATTGCCCACCCACCCAGTTGAAGCCAACTTTGGAGACCAAGAGGATCGGTGGATTATTCTTCGCTGGTCAAATAAATGGAACATCCGGATATGAGGAAGCAGCTGGCCAAGGGCTCCTCGCTGGCGCAAATGCAGCGCTCAAGGTCAAGGGGGAAGGGGACTTGGTGTTGGGGCGCGATGAAGCTTATCTTGGGGTGATGATTGATGACTTGGTCACGAAAGGGTGCACTGAACCTTACCGGATGTTTACCAGTCGGGCAGAATATCGTCTTTTGCTTCGCCAAGATAATGCTGATGACCGTCTGAGTCCCATGGCCTCGGAGCTTGGTCTTATAGAGAATGAACATGCTGAGCTTTTTTCGAGAAAACAGGCTTCGCTTTCGGAAGCCCGTGATTTTATCCGGAAAACGTCACACGAACGGATCAAGCTAGATCATTGGTTTCGTCAGGGGGGTCACGGGTGGCAAGATTTACCATCTGAGATTCGCGAAAAGTTCCACGTGGAACTTTGGCCCATCCTTGAGGCCGATTTTAAATATGAAGGACACATCAAGCGACAACAACAAGAGGTCGATCGCTTTCAAAAGCAGGAATCTGCGCTAATTCCAGATGATATGGATTATCAGGAGCTCACTGGTCTGAAAGCTGAGGCTCGTCAAAGATTCAGTGATATTCGACCTCGCACCTTAGGTCAGGCGGCTCGGATCTCAGGAATTACCGCAGCAGATATGACTCTCTTGATGATTGCTCTGGAGAAGCGAAAAAAGACTTTGGAGATAAAAGCTTAAGATTAGAAATTTACCGGGAAGGAGATTTTTAGTTCAGAAAGTTGATTCTCATTTTCCCAAACTTACCCTCCTTCGTTAAAACAAACTTGTAACAATCCTCCTCATAAATTTGTCCTAAGAGGTGGGTGACTTTTGATTGTTTGCTTGGTTTGGTTGTCCTTTATCTGTCACAGTTTTATCCATGAACTTGCGGAGTCTCTCTATCGCTTTTTTCTCTATCCTTCTTTTCCCGGCCTTAGCGAAGCGGCCCAATATTGTCGTCATCTTGACTGATGATCATCGCTACGATGCCTTGGGTTTTCTAGGACATCCTTTTCTCAAAACTCCCCATATGGACCGGCTTGCAGCTGAAGGGGTTCATTTTCAAAATGCTTATGTCACAACCTCGTTGTGTTCTCCCAGCAGAGCTTCTATTCTCACAGGGCTTTATGCTCATAATCATCGGGTGGTAGACAACTACAACCCTGTAGGCAAATCATTAACCTTCTTTCCTGAACTTCTTCAGAGTGCCGGTTACCAAACAGCCTTCATTGGAAAGTGGCATATGGGTGATAGTGAGGAGAAACAGCGTGGCTTCGACTACTGGCTCAGTTTCAAAGGCCAAGGAGTTTACGTTCCGGATCCTGCTATGTTGAAAGCGAAAGGCCGTTTTGTGCCCCAGGCTACGAATTCTGGTTTTAATATTAATGGGAAGAGGGTCGCACAGAAAGGTTACATCACTGATGAACTCACGGATTACGCCGAGGAGTGGCTTGGTGCAAAAGATGATACCAAGCCTTTCTTTCTCTATGTTTCCCACAAGGGTGTTCATGCTGATTTTCTGCCGCCTGATCGCCATGCATTTAAGTACGATGAAGTACTTATTCCAACCCCCCCAACCCCTTTATCTCATCCTACCCTTTTTACGGATCCCCCAATGTGGGTCCGAAATCAAAGCAATAGCCGGCATGGAGTCGAGTTTGCTTACTACACTGGTGTTGATATGAAGAAGTATTACCGCCGATATTGTGAAGCACTCTTAGCGGTTGATGACAGCGTGGGTCGTCTCTTGAGCAATCTCGAAAAGAGCGGTGAACTTGAAGATACGGTTGTTCTTTATCTTGGTGATAATGGTTTCATTTTTGGCGAGCACGGGTTGATTGATAAGCGTTGTGCCTATGATGAATCGATCCGAATTCCCATGCTCATGCGTTATCCTAAATCATTAAAGCCGGGAACAAAGGTAGAGAAGATTGTCGCCAATATCGATGTTGCGCCCACTCTCCTCGAAGTCGCTGGTTTGAAGTCTAAAAAGCGAATGGATGGGGAAAGCTTTTGGCAGCTTGCAAAAGGAAAAGGGAGCTCTGATTGGCGAAAATACCTGCTCTATGAATATTATTGGGAACGAAATTATCCACAAACCCCAACTAATCATGCTGTCATAGGAGAGGACTATAAATACATCCGCTATCATGGCGTTTGGGATCAGGATGAGCTTTATCACACTAAGTCTGACCCCAAGGAGCGTAAGAATCTCTTTAATGATTCCTCTCAGGAATCTCGTATTACTGAGATGAACAAGGCACTCTTTGACCTTCTTGCTGATTCAAGTGGGGAGAATATGCCACTCCTCCGAGACCGCGGGACAAAGTATTTGCACCGTAAATCAGGCGGGTCCAGGGGAGCAGACTTTCCGCCTGGCTTTCGTCGTGATGCGGGAACGAGTGGCCAATGACTAGGCCTGGTAGAGTGGAACCTTAACGATAGAGGTGAGCTTTTGAAATTCCTGATCAATCGTAAGAATTTCCATCTCTCGGGCGATTGCAATCGCTCCAATCAGACAAGTGGTGTTTCCGATGACGATCCCAGAATCGAGACACTTGTTACAGATGCGGGCTGCTTCGACAAAATCATTTGATTTGACCGGCTCGTCGGGGAAAGCGCTGAGCGCGCTCTTCAGGCGATCAAATTGTACCGTATAACGAACACCAGATAAAATTTCCTGTCGCACTGGCCCAATCATGATGGCAGTCCCTTTTCCGATCAACTCGATCAAGGCTTCAGTTTCAGGATTGTCCACGGGATTCCTACGCTGGAGAGCCAAGGACCAGACGGACGTATCGACAATCACTCCCATGACGACCTCCTTCCTGCGCTGTGATCGTAGCTTTCATCGATATCAATCTTCCCAAAGAGTTTCGTAACCTCCTGCTGTTTTCTCCGACTGATGTATTCCTTTAAGGAAGCTTCCACTGCTGCTCTCTTACTCCGATGATTTCCAATTTTTACAGCTTCTTCAAGTAATTCTTGTGCGATATCGAGATTAGTTGGCATGTGCGTAAATATCGCACAATAAATCACACAATGAAATCTTTATGTTTGAGGGAGGGATGGCAATTAAGTCTTACGGCCTTCTAGCCTCTTTTAAAATAAGAGGGAGTGCACAAGAGCCCTATCTCTAGGTTGGTAGGATCTCTGTGTAAGGTGCTATGCTAAGTCTCCAATTTGGCGCTCGGCCTCATAAAGGATGATCGCAACAGCGGTCGCGAGATTGAGCGAGCGGGTGGAGTCTCCTTTCATCGGGATGCGAATCGCGCGCTCGTCGAGCCAAGCTTCGGGTAGGCCTCTGGTTTCGGGACCAAAGACAAGAAAGTCATTTGGTTGAAATTCGACGCTCCAGGCGGATTTCTTCCCTTTAGTGCTGAGAAACCAGAGGCGAGCATTGGGATGAGCGGCCAAGAATTCTTCAAAGCTTTCCCAGACTTTCAGATCTACATCCTTCCAGTAATCGAGGCCAGCTCGGCGAACTGACTTCTCATCGAGGGAAAATCCGAGTGGCTTAACGAGGTGCAAGGTTGAGCCGGTGGCGAGGGCAAGCCGGCCAATGGCACCCGTATTATGAGGAATCTCAGGTTCGACGAGGACGAGTTGCATTTTTAAAAGCGGAATCTGATGTTAGCATTTCTCAAAACAAAAAAGGCGAACCAACGGGTCCGCCTTTTCTTCGAAAATAAAATACTACGAAGAAGATCCGCCTTTAGTCAGCGAGTGCGACATTGATACGGCGTCCTTTTTTATCGAAGTAAACGTTACCGTCAGTGAGGGCGAAGAGAGTGTGATCTTTTCCCATACCGACATTAGAGCCGGGATGCCATTTGGTGCCACGCTGGCGGATGAGGATATTTCCGGCGATGACTTCTTCGCCGCCAAACTTCTTCACGCCAAGGCGTTTGCTGTTTGAGTCGCGTCCGTTTTTAACGGAACCCTGTCCTTTTTTATGGGCCATGTCTAAAAAGTAGTAGGTGGTTTAATAAAATTTAGCCTTCGATCCCTGTGATCTGTAGCTTGGTGAGATGATGACGGAAACCAATGGTTTTGTGGAAACCTTTGCGACGCTTGAACTTGAAGGCAACGCCTTTTTTTCCGCGGTGCTGCTCGATAACCTTTGCGGTGACGCCGGCTCCATCAATGATAGGAGCTCCAACCTTGGTGTTTTCACCATCGTTCACGAGAAGAACCTCGGGGAACTTAACCTCGTCGTCAGCACTTACAGGAAGCTTGTCGACACTGATCGTATCACCTTCTTGAACGCGGTATTGTTTACCGCCGGTTTTGAAAATTGCGTAGGCCATGGTTGTAGTTTGGCTAAAAATTGAGAAAATAAGCGGAAAACCATGTCAATCGTGGCCTTCGCGGGGCGGGAATTCATCACAGACCCACCATACGGGCAAGGTTTTTTTGAAAATAATCCGATTTATTAGTCATTCGCTCGACCAATTCCAAAACTTGCCTTTTTGGGTTCTTCTTTCTACCAAATCGCTGTGTCTTTGTCTTTTCCCGTTAAATTGCTCGATGCTGGTGCTACGATCTCCTTAGGACGTGAAATCGGCCTCATTGCGAAAGCTGGTGAGGTGATTGCTCTTGTGGGAGACCTCGGAGCTGGAAAAACGACTCTTACACAAGGGATTGTGGAGGGTTTGGGTTATGAGCAAGAAGTCACTAGCCCGACATTTTCTCTGGTTCAGGAATATTTAGGGGGGCGATTAGAGGTGTTTCATTTCGATTTTTATCGCGTAGAGGAAGAGCACGAACTTTTAGATCTTGGATGGGATGATTATCTAGACCGGGAGGGGCTCGTGATTGTGGAGTGGCCGACCCTTCACTCTGATTTGCTACCCAAACATACTCGTTGGCTAAAATTAAGCCATATTGAAGGCGGGCGCTTGGTCGAAAGCAGGTAGATCCTCTATTCCGCTTGTTTTGGGTTGGCCTCAGTTCCCGAGATCGAAAATTCCGCCAACCCGCTGGGCAAGATCCTGATCGTGGGTGACCACAACGAGGGTTACGCCACTTTCTTTTTGGATTTCTAGGAGGAGATCGGCAATCTTGTTGCCGATTGCGCTGTCAAGTGCTCCGGTCGGCTCGTCGGCAAGGACGACGCGAGGTCGATTGATCAAAGCTCGCGCGACAGCGGTTCGTTGTTTTTCTCCGCCGGAAAGTTTACCTGGGCGATGATTGACTCGATGGCTTAAGCCGACGCGTTCTAGGAGTTCAGTTGCGCGTTTTTGGGTCTCTTCTTCGCTTTCCTCCCATCCACCGGCAAGGCGGGGAGTAAGGACGTTTTCCATCACCGTGAGCTGTGGAAGAAGGTGGTGTTGTTGAAAGACGAACCCGAGTTCCTGATTTCGGAAGCGGTCGGCTTCTTTTTCTTTCAATCTGGCAATGTCCTGGCCGCCGATTTCGACTGAACCGCTAGTAGGCGGGAGCAAGGCTCCAAGAACGTTGAGCAAAGTGGTTTTGCCACTTCCAGAAGGACCGACCACCGCAGCCGCCGCTCCTTCTTCGACTGAAAAATCCAGTCCTTTGAGAACTTCTACGGTTTCGCTTGGAGCCTCAAAATTGACATCGAGATTGCTGACCTTGATCACGATGTTAGACTAACTCGAATTGGGTCCTCTCAAAGCTCTCATTTCGCCAATCTTAAAATATGAAAATTTCGTCCTGCCCCGATGGCCATCGCCGCGAATTTCTCCGCCGTGCGGCTCTTGGCTCAGCTACTTTGTTTACCGCTCCTGGCGCCTTCGCTGAAGCTCTTACCATCACGCCTCCAATGACCGAGGGGCCATTTTATCCAGACAAACTTCCTTTAGATACCGATAACGATCTCGTCCGTATCAATGACACGATTACACCAGGAATCGGCGCTATCACTCATCTGCATGGAAAGGTTACGGACGTGAAGGGTAATCCTATCCCAAATGCTCGGGTTGAAATTTGGCAGGTGGATAATAAGGGGGTGTACATTCACTCACGCGATGGCGGTTTAACGGGCCCCAAACGCGATGATAATTTTCAAGGATTTGGTCGTTTTTTGACCTCGCGCGATGGCCGGTATTATTTTCGGACAATCAAGCCTGCCCCTTATGGCCCGCGGACCCCGCACATTCACGTGGCTGTTTATCGTAAGAATAAGCGTGCGCTTACAACTCAGTGCTTCATCGATGGTGACAAAGGGAACGCGAAAGATTTTCTGATCAAACGAATGGGCGATCCTGCCAAGCATTTGATGGTGAAGTTTAAGCCTGTCCCGAAGTCTAAAGCAGGTGAGTTAAGTGCTGAATTCAATATCGTCCTAGGAGTGACTCCTGATGATGGCCATGAGTAGGAACTTGAAAGCGCTGGTAATTTTTACTCTTGGTGTGTGCCTTTTCTCTTGCGGGGAGGAACCGCTAGGTGTCGAGTCCCAAGGCGAGATCGAGAGGATTAAGGAGGTAAAAATCATGCCCCTTGGGTTGGAGGATAAGATTGATTGGAATCGTGAATTGGAACTGATTTCAGAAAAAAGATTTTTCAAGCGAGCTGCGGCGGAACTAGATATTGATATCGTTGCCTTAGATGAAGCTACACGGCTAGAGCTCGATCCTGAACTAAAAGTGATTCGGGTTATTGCGAGGCATCAAGATGGAGAAATAGCGGAACGATATGCTGCCTCTCTTGCGATGGCTCTTGAGCTTGATCGGTCGGAGTCCGAGATCAATTTGGTGATTTCGAAGCCAATGGAAGATGGCTCATTAGAAAGCGATCGCATGACTTACGAAAAGGCTAAAGAAGCCCTTGAGCAAGAAGCAGGTAAGGATGGTGTTCTTTATCGCAAAGGCGAATGACCCTTAAGTAAGCCCGACAGCTTTCCGCACCCGGTCGAGAACTTTGGTTGCTTCCGTGCGGGCTTTTTCAGCTCCAGCTTTCAGGACAGCATCCACCTCATCTGGGTTGGCGAGAAGCTCTTCGCGGCGGGTGCGCATCGGGGAAAAATAGTCCCAATAAGCCTCGGCTAGACGCTTCTTAAAGTCGCCATATCCGCAGCCTCCATTTTCGTAATCCGATATCATTTGGCCGTATTCGGCCTGATTGGCGAAGAGTTGGTAAAGCGCGAGAATGATCGAGTTCTCAGTCGGCTTCGGGTCTTCGACGGCTGCTGAATCTGTTTTGATCCGCATGATCAGTTTTTTGGTTGGTTTTTCATCGCCGAAGATAGGAAGGGTGTTGTTGTAGCTCTTACTCATTTTCTCTCCATCAAGGCCTGGAACCTTAGCAACGTCATCGCGAATGCGTGCCTTTGGCATCACGAGGGTTCCTTCACCATATTGATCGTTGATTTTTCCTACTAAATCGCGGGTCACTTCTAGGTGTTGTTTTTGGTCTTCGCCCACTGGGACGACATTGGAATCGTAAAGGAGAATATCTGCTGCCATGAGCGCTGGATAAGCAAAAAGAGCGTGGTTCGCTGAGATCCCCTTAGAAATCTTGTCTTTGTATGAGTGGCAGCGTTCAAGGAGACCCATGGGGCAGACTGTCGAGAGGATCCAAGCCAGCTCGTTGACTTCTGGAATCGAGCTTTGTTTAAAAAAGACCCCACGAGAGGGATCAAATCCGCATGCTAGGAAGTCGATTGCAACGTTGCGGACATTTTCTCGAAGCTCTTTAGCACTGTGAGTTGTGGTCATCGCGTGGTAATCCGCGATGAAATAATACCCGTCGCCCTCGCCTTGAGCGTCGATCGCTGGCTTGATAGCCCCGAAGTAGTTCCCGACGTGAAGTTTCCCGCTCGGTTGAAGGCCCGTCAAAATTCTCATCCGCGGGAATTACGGTTTTTCGGACCAAAGCGAAAGGCCAAATCCTACTTGCTGCTTTCCAGCTTGAAAGATCATGGTGCCGTGACCACCCTGCGCGGGTGTTTAAGCCACGTTGGAAAAAAGAGGCGCTTCTTCTCCTGAAGGGGGCCCAGAAGTTTCTGCATTACAAGCGGGATCTCCTAGCTCCGGACCGTATTGATGAAATTGAATCGCGCCGTGTCGATCTCAAGTCCGCGATTAAGGCAAAGGATCTTGATGCGGTTAAGGAAACCTCAAAGCAGCTTCGCAACACCTGTGAAAAATCTCTGGCCCACTACCGGCAGCCAAATTGGTTCTCAGAAAATATAGAGGTCTTTTGGGTCGCAATCGTAGTGGCTCTTGGAATTCGCGCTTATTTTCTTCAACCCTTTCGTATTCCTACTGGTTCGATGCAACCTTCGCTAAATGGAATCGTAGCGACGACCAAGCATGACGAAGATGGCTGGGATACTCCTTGGTTCGGCGAGCAGGTTTTTGATTTTGCGATGTCGGGACGCTCCTACGAAAATATCGTTGCTAAAAAAGATCTCAATATCGTGTCGATCAAAGATGCGAGCTTCTTCCTTTTCTCGAGAACTAAGATTACTTTTGATGATAATAGTAGCGAAGTAATTGGATGTCCGGTCAATGAGGCTTATGGGATCAGTACGATAAAAAATGCTCTGATACGCAAGCAGAGCAGGAAAACACCACACTTTGAAAAGGGCGACCCTATTTTTCAGGGCTACTTGACTTCAGGAGATCTCGTTCTCGTGGATAAGGTTTCCTACCACTTCCGCCAGCCGAAGCGCGGAGAGTCCTTCGTCTTCGATACACGAGATATTGATACGGATGGCCCAGATCGCATGTCGAGCCAGGCCAAGGGGGATCATTACATTAAACGTCTTTCAGCCGTTCCTGGTGATACCATCCAGATTGATGAGCCAAATCTCTACATTAATGGAGATAAAGCGACCGAGGAAACTCTCCTCAGGGTCATGAGCAAGGAACCTGATTCCAAGGGTTATCCTTATACCGGATACACCAATCCAAGGAGAACTGGTGGCCAGAAGACCCTATTTTCTGATTCAAGTCATTCTGTCACTCTCAATGCCAATCCTGATAAAGGGAATAATTACCGCGAGTTCTTCGCCTTGGGTGACAATTCAACGGACAGTCTCGATTCCCGATACTGGGGGAGTGTGAAACAATACAACCTTGTCGGACCTGCTTTCATTTCGCTTTGGCCCTTCAATAGTGGGCACTGGGGATTCATTAAGTAGTCCCCATGTCGTCTGATCCCACTGCCGCAGAAATCACTCGTAAAGCGAAGTCGAATCTTGCTTTTGCGCTGCGTTGTGTTCCCGCGGATCGTAGGCGGCATCTCGTTAGCTTCTACGCTTTTTGTAGGGTGATTGATGATCTTGCTGATGATCTCGAGCTCCCCCTTGAAGAGAAAAAGAAAGGTCTCGCGGGGTGGAAAAAAATTTTTTCTAACAATGCTACAAATGTAGATCTTGGATTGGTTGATCTACAAAGTGATATTCTTAAAGTACGAGATCTTTACGAGATTCCTTCCGATTATTTAACCAACGTCATTGAGGGTTGCCAGATGGACTTGCAGCCGCAGCGATTTGAAACTTGGCAAGATCTACAGGAATACACCTACCGCGTCGCCTCTTCGGTGGGATTGGTTTGCCTTCCGCTTTTTGCGGCTGAGGCGAGCCGCTCTCACGAATATGCTGTTGCTCTTGGTCATGCCCTTCAGCTTACAAATATTCTTCGTGATATTGGGGAGGATTTATCAAATGGCGATCGTATCTACGTTCCGCTCCATGATCTGAGGCGCTTTGAATACACCGAGAATGATCTTATTGAGCGGGTCCATGACGAACGCTTTATTGCTTTTATGAACGACCAGGCGGATCGTTGTGAGGAACTTTATGCCAAAGCCACGAAGCTTCTTCCCGCCGAAGACCATAAGGCTCTCTTGGCTCCGCGAGTGATGCACCGGATTTATCACACTCTCCTCCAACAAATGCGTGCCGACAACTTCCGCGTCTTTGATCGTCGTTACCGCTTGAGCAAGCTCCAGAAGATCTCGCTTCTTATGCAAGAACGGTTCTTCGGTTAATCTGAGTCATTTAGGCATCGTTATTTTGGGCGTATCGGAAGATTATTACAGGATTGCACTTTTAGACTCAAATGAAGAGGGGCGGCACTTCGACCCGCTAAATTTACCCTCTTCCTCGCTTCTAATCGGTAGGCTGAAATAGAGTTGGTATGCGCTCTGCTCATAGTTCCTAGAAATGATGGAGCTTCCAGATCTAAGACAAGTGCGGTCACTGGTGACAGTTGCTGAGACTGAGAGTTTTACTAAAGCTGCTGAAAAGCTGGGGGTGACTCAATCAGCGGTCAGTCACTCTATTCGGGCGCTTGAGACTCAGCTCGATTCTAAATTGGTCGAGCGCGCGGGTAAAAGAGTCGCGCTTTCACAAAATGGGACCATTTTATTGCGCCGGTTTAAGGCTGCGATTTCCGAATTAGAGAGGGCTCACGAAGAGCTAGGTCTTCTCAAACGCTGGGGTCAAGGGCGCTTGCGGGTCGGAGCCACTCATACGCTCTGCACGTATCTACTCCCCACGGTAATGCAAAAATTCCGTGAGCTTTATCCTCGGGCAGAGATTCATATCGAGTCTGGCGATACTTCTGAGCTCATTGACAGTTTGGATCGCAGTAAGATTGATCTTGTTCTTGGGATGAGCGGGCGCGAACCCACTTGGGCGCGATTTGACCCTGTTTTTGAAGACGAATTAGTCTTTGTTGTCGCTCCCGACCACCCGTGGGCCAAGGCTGGATCAGTGGCTGCCGAGGAAGTCGGTAAAGAGTCCTTTCTCGTCTATGCTCGCTCCAGCGAGACCTACCGCTTTCTCAAGTCATCTTTCGAGGAAGCTGGAGTCCGTCTCCGACCTGGTTTGAGTCTGGGCGATATGGGGGCGATTAAGGAAATGGCTAAAGTCGGTGTTGGTGTTGGCATTGTGGCCCCGTGGATCGCACAGGCTGAGATTGATAATGGTGAGCTCGTGGCCCTCCCATTAGGAATAGCGACTCGCCGTCGCTCTTGGGGCTTGGTGTGTCATGAAGGCCGGCAACTTAACATGGTTGAGGAAGATTTCCTTCGTATCTGTCGGACCGTTACGAAAACCCTTACAGGAGTCCAGAACGAGGGTTGATGTTCAAGGGCGGGTTGGCCAACCTATTTCCCGTCCATGAAAGTTTCTCGCATCTCGCTCTCCTTTGTCCCGGTCGTGACCCGGGTCCCACTCAAGTTTGGTGATCAAACCCTGACTGAGGTGAGCTGCGCGCGGGTTGCAATCGAAGTTGAGGAAAATGGCCGCACTGCGACCGGGTGGGCCGAGACTCCGCTCAGCGTTGCTTGGGTCTGGCCATCTAACCTTGGCTATCGTGAACGCGAGGACCGCCTCCAGGAGTTCTGCGAAAAATTACGCGGTGATCTCGAATCACATCTTGGCGAAGGACATCCTTTCATCATTGGGCACCGCTATATCGAGGACCGCCTTCACGATCGCCTGGGTGAAGAGAATTCTGGCCGCGAACCAGATGCCTACATGCCGCATCTTGCCGGCCTCGTTTGCCTCTCCGCCTTTGATCTCGCTCTCTATGATGCCTTCGGCAAACTTCATAATGTTGGGGCCTTCGAGTGTCTCGACCAGCAATGGCTCGGTGACCGCGACCTGAGCCATTTCCTCGAACCAGCTGAAAAATTTGTTGGCAAATACCCCGCCGACTACCTTGTCGAACCTTCCATGACCCAGCCTGTTTGGCACCTTGTTGGTGGCCTCGATCCAATCAAGGAATCTGAGCTTACTGGTGACGAACCGGATGATGGCTACCCCGTCCTTTTGCGCGACTGGATCCAGCGCGATGGTCTGAAGTGCCTCAAAATTAAACTTCGCGGGAATGACCTCGAGTGGGATTTTCAGCGGCTTGTTGAAATTGGTGACATCAGCCTCGAAGAAAATGTCACCCACCTCACTACCGACTTTAATTGCATGGTGACCGACCCCAGCTACGTGAACGAAATCCTTGACCGGATCGCGGCTGGTCATCCCGAAATTTATGATCGCATCGTCTACGTCGAGCAGCCTTTTCCTTACGATCTGGAGGCGAACCAAATCGATGTCCATTCCGTCAGCGAACGCAAGCCCCTCTTCATGGATGAAAGTGCGCATGACTGGCGCTTCGTTAAATTAGGCCGCGAACTCGGTTGGACCAGCGTCGCCTTGAAAACCTGCAAGACTCTCACCGGAGCAATTCTCAGCTTGTGCTGGGCCAAGGAGCACGACATGACCCTCATGGTCCAGGACCTCACCAATCCCAGACTTGCGCAAGTGCCGCACGTCCTTCTCGCTGCCTATGCTGGCACCATCTGCGGAGTTGAAAGTAATGCGATGCAGTTCTACCCCGAAGCTTCATCCGAATTTTTCAAGGTTCACCCTGGGCTTTATCAACGCCGAAATGGTGTCCTCGATCTCAGCACTCTCAGTGGTCCCGGCTACGGCTACGCCGGTGTTGAGTCTCTCGCCTAATCCACCCCCCAAACAATTCGGGGCTTGAAGCTGTCGCCCTTTTGATAATCCCGTCCGGAAAACCTTTAATCATGGATTCCGGAACCCTCTGCATCTCCGCTGTTCTGCGCGGGTTCAATCGCAGCTCCAGACTAGGCTCCCGGTCTCGAAGCTCATACCATCACCAGATCTAGCGGGCTGCTCACTCCGAGTCCATGTTCACCCACCGCGATGTGAAGGTGAGAAACCAATCATGACGATGTGCCTCGCACGCTATAGTCTGCGAATTTGGTCATTGAACTAATTGATGTTACAATAAAGAACATCGATTTGGAATAATTTGGCGTTTCGCTATTCTTGGGCGTCATGAAAAAGAATCACCATGGTTCACAAAACGAAAGTAGTACAATGAAACACACCATTAAAATAAAAGGCGCACTCGGAACAATCTGCATTATCTGTATGGCGGGGGCCGGCCAAGGACTCGCGGCTGAAAAGCCAGCGAGCCCGCCCACAGTTGCAGAGGAAAAAGTCACAGCCTCGGTGCCTGACCAAAAGGATCCGCTCAAAAGGGATCAGCTAGCAATCCAAGGAAAATGGAAGGTTGTCGCGATGAGGGCGGCCGGCAACCCCGGACCGGATGCGATAATCGCCGTAATGAAATACGAATTCAAGGGCAACCAGCTGATCATCACTCCCGCGGAACTTGGAGCCGACTACACTTTTATGCTGGATCCATCATCCAAACCCATAGCCACTTTTGATATGACTCCCGTCGACTCGAAGAAACCGGCTGATACAATGCAGGGAATCTATGTTTTGGACGGAGACCGACTCAAACTCTGTTTGGGTAAGAAAAAGCGCCCCACGGAAATGAGGGCTGAAGCCAAGGACGGATTCGGACAAGTGCTGATCGAATTGGAGCGGGAAAAATCCTGAACACGTGAATCTAATCCAGCCGAACAAGGCGGTGCTGGACAACCGCCTACCCGCTGGGATTTTGAATGATTTCCGTAACTATAACCTTTAACATGCTGTCGAAGGTGCGGCCCCGGTAGGCGGTGCCAGACCTTGGACGTTGGCTTGGTAAATGATATGAAAAGAACAATGAAATTTTGGCTCGGTCTTGCAACACTTGTTGGTTCGCTCTCAGGTCAGGGGTGAGTGAGTCTAAAGGTTCGGCAAGGAGACAAGATGAGAGAAAGAATACCCAGGAACAACCCGGCAATGATTGTCGTTGCATGGATGGTCATCGCGGCCAGCTTGCTCGGGTGCAGTGCCTTTGCAGAGGAGACAGAGACCTTCAAGGTAGTGAATTGGAATGTTCTATATGGGTTCAATCATCAGAAATCCGTTAAGCAAGGTGCCAACTGGATCAAGAAGCAAGCAGCAGATGTCGTTGCATTGCAGGAACTGAATGGGCACAACCAGGCGAGGCTTGAGAAAGTGGCGGCAGAATGGGGACACGATCATGCCGCTATTCTGAAGAAAGGGGGCTTTCCCGTTGGATTGACATCTAGTCAGCCAATTGAGGTTATTGAGCGCAGAGTCAAAGGCTTCCACCATGGTTACCTTCACTGCAAGACACATGGAATTCATTTCTTTGTCGTCCATTTCTGGCCCGGAAAATACCAGGAAGCAGATTGGATTCTCGACAAGGCAGTGCCACTGATTGAGAGAGGCGAGAAAGTGATTATTCTTGGCGACTTCAATGGCAATTCCCGTAAGGACGAGGACTTTCTGATTGCTAACGCGACGTTGAGAAAGAGAGACTATACGTTTGTTGATAAAGTCGAAGCCAAAGGGTTTGTCGACATCGTGCATAAGCACGATCCGAAAGCCAAGATATCCCAGCCCTCACCCATCACCATCCCTAGATGGACTAAAGACCTGGAAGAATTGCAATTGAAGCGTTATCGAATCGACTTCGTATTCGCAGACAGGGCATTTGCAAAAAAGTCCCTTTCTGGGACAATATCCCTAGCAAAGGAAATTGAGACAATCTCGGATCACTATCCTGTCATTGTGGAGTTCAAATTAACGAAGCATCAGAAGCCAAATACAGGCGATGGTAAATAGCCACGCTTAATCAGTAACCTGAATTGTCCTAGCAATAATGAAAACATATTTGATAGCTCTCGTTTCCTTTTTTGCCCCAGTGAGCGGGCTCTTTGCTGATCCTGTCGCCGTAACAGGGACCCAATTACGTGAAGTTATTGTTAGCCATACTGATGAGAAGGGCGTCCTCCAGCTTTACCGTATGAATGAAGACGGCACAGACCGCAAGCAGCTTACTCAATCCAATCGTAGTTGCCGCATGCCCGCATGTTCCCCAGACGGGAAAAAATTAGTATATACGCAACAGGTTGACCATAGCTTAGCTCTCTGGATTTCCGATATTGATGGTGGGAACGCCCGCGCCCTTATCGATGAGGGAATGAACTTATTACCGTCTTGGTTGCCTGACTCCCGGCATATCGTCTGGATGAAAACTCAGCCTGGGAAAGATCCTTCGCGGAAGAGCCAGATCCATCTCATGAACACGGATACTGGTGAATCGAGAAGACTGTTTTCTTCTCCGGAGCAGCTGAACTTCAGTAATTCTATGCCGGTTGTTTCACCCAGAGGAGATCTGATCGCCTTCGTCTCAAACCGAAGCGGCGAGATGCGTATCTGGGTCAGCGCTCTGGATGGAAGTAACGCCAAGCTGGTTTCCGTTCCAGAGATGGATTTCCACGAAGCGATCGAGGCGCCCATTGAGCAAAAAGTCCCCGCTTGGTCTCCGGATGGTAAGTGGATTGCGCATTGGGAGGGAGTTGAGATGGTTCACATGAGCAAGTTTACGGGCGTCCCAAACCCGCAACGAGATCGGTTGATCTCAGAGACTTTTCATGTCTGGGTGGTAGGCAGCAATGGGAAGAACCGAAAAAGAATCGGACCTGGTGATGATCCTTCTTGGTCTCCCGATGGATTCGTGACACGGGCCTTCCCAGATCCTAAAAGGGGAGGCCCAAAGATCGTGATCGAAACCAAATCGGGGGAAAAAGAATTACCAATTGTGCCAAGCCGGAGGAATTGGGGTCGATTCACTTGGTTGCCCGACCAGGCCGGAAAGCCCGAAAGTGAACAAGCCGGAGATAACCAATCCGCTACCGCGCCAAAGTCGAAGAATCATGAGAAACTTAAACTTAAAATGAAGGCACGGTCTCAGTAGCAGGTTAGCCTAGCTCAGACGTTTCGCAGAAAATTCTAACGACTCTCAAACTGAAGTGTCCTAGCAATGATGAAAACATATTTGATAGCTCTCGTTTCGTTTTACACCCTAGTGGGTGGGCTTTTTGCAGCTCCTGCCAATCATGATCCAATCACCGAGCTGAAAGATCTAAGTGCTGAGGAAGCTGTGTTTAAGGGTGCGTCCAGGACAAAACCAGTCGTGCTGAAGTCCCTAAAGAATGGGGCCAAGTATTTCGGTAAAGAAGCACTTGCCAAGATTTCCAAGGCCGTTGATTTTGAGAAACAGAGTGTTCTTCTTTTCGCTTGGAAAGGTTCTGGGCAGGATCGCCTTCAATATGTAGT
>DCQM01000174.1:0-143 GCA_002323895.1 Akkermansiaceae bacterium UBA1518 | reverse complement strand
TTAAAGTTTATGTCTTACGATCGGGCGTAAAGTGGACCGTTGAGTAGGAGCGGACTCAGATCATTCAGTGGCCACCGCTAGAATTGGGATTCGCAGAACAAGATGCTGATGGCAAGCGCGATGAGAGTTGAGGGGAGTGCTCA
>DCQM01000036.1 GCA_002323895.1 Akkermansiaceae bacterium UBA1518 | reverse complement strand
GTTTCCGGGACTACTGCACCTACAATGTGAAGAACACCATTAGAAGCGCTCAGATCTGCCTCAAGGAGAGGCGAGCCATTAAAAGTGGCCCCTTCGTCAGAAATATCAACGGCGAGGCGACCCCCAATCGTCCGGACGACTGAATCGTCGGACAAATCAGCAGAAGTGATTTTTCCATAGGCGACGTGACGAAGCAATACCCCGCGAAGGGCCCGCTTATCGTCTAGCAAAGCTGCAAGGGCATCTGCCGGGATCGCAGCAAAGGCATCGTTGTTCGGAGCAAAGAAGGTCCATCTCCAATAACGCGATTTTTGATCAAAGAAGCGCGTGTAACCTGCGGTATCGAGAGCGACTTTAAAGGTTGCGAGATCATCCCGGGACTCAATTACACCAACCAAAGTTTCGACAATTTCGGGGACTAAAACTTCGTCAATCACATGCACCACTCCATTCGCAGCGATGATGTCAGCGGCGACCACAGACGCAGGACCAACCGATACTCCACCCTCGTCGACCACGACATCGAGATCAGTCCGCCCAACAGTCCGAACCGTACCAGTCTCGAGGTCAGTGCTTTGGACTGAGCCACGGACAATATGGTTCTTCAAAACAAATCGTAGTAACTCCCGGTCATTTTGAACCGCTTCAAGAAGTTCGGAAGGAAGTTTCGCAAACGCCTCGTTAGTCGGGGCAAAAACAGTCAATTCTAGGCGGTGACTGTCGAGAGCTCGGTCAAGCCCAGCCGACTCCACTAAGCTAGCGAGAGTCGAAAGGTCCTCATTTCCAGCAGCAAGCTCCAAAATCGTTTTTGGTGCCATGAACTCGGGATCAAGAACGGTGTCGATCCCGTGGATAATCCCGTTGGTGGCTCTCAGATTTGCTTTCACAACCTTAGAATCGTTGACCTTTATGGCCGATGAAAACCACCAGAACGAGCGATATCGAGTCGTCTTTACCGCAAGGGTCCCCTCATTCAACGCCACGAGGGAACGGCTTCCGAGTCGGTAGGAAGAAATGCGTTTCCCGGGCACAACATGATAAGTGAGGAGGTTGATCAGCGAAGCTTTGTCGGCAAGAAGCGCCGAAAGACTCTCAGCCGGAATTTTCTCAAAAGCCGCGTTGGTTGGAGCAAAGATAGTCGCTTGATCAATCTCGGCGAGAGCGTCGGCGAGCCCTGCTTCGGTAACGGCTGTTACCAAAGTCGAATAATTCTCGAGCCCAGCGAGCCGTTCAACAAGGTTTTGCGTCCGAGAAGGGCTCTTGCGCCCCCTAGACTGCGCTTCGGCTGTCTGGGGAGTGGCCAAACTGAGGCCTAGGGTGAGACAGGCAAGGCCCATGAATTTTTGGAGTAATTTCATAATAAACAATATTTTCACCCTTAAAATCAGAGTTATCTATTAAGATGCATCACTTCCCAAACGGTGCAAACTGTTTTTAAAAAACGTATTACACCCGTAGAATCGCTCAAAATTTTTTCGGATGTTTAGATCCGGAAGCTCAACCTTAGAGACACCTCAGAATTCACCCCCCGGTCTAACGAATCAAATTTCCTTCTTTTAAATCCAAAGAGCAACCGTAGCGTCTAGCCAATGACGCAAACAATCACGCGAATGTTTCTGCCTTTGATTCTCTGCAGTACACTTCTCGCACAACTCACAGACCCGCCAGCCCCTCCAAACTCTCCGATAATTCCACCACCGACACTTTACGACTCAGTGGTTAAAATCGAGGTCGCAACCCAAGTTCCTGACTACCGGACTCCTTGGAATAGCGGACGCTTCAGTGGGGGAACCGGCACTGGATTCATCATCGGGCCCAATCAAATCCTTACTAATGCCCACGTCGTTTCCGATAACCGCCGGCTTCTTGTGACACGGCGGGGCTCCTCGCGCAAACACGTCGCCCGGGTACGACATATAGCGCACGATTGCGATCTAGCTCTCATCGAACTCCAAGATTTCAAACCGTTTGAAGGACTTCCGTATCTAGATATCGGGGGAATGCCCACGCTAGAAAGCCGCGTCAGTGCTATCGGTTACCCGGTTGGCGGCGAACGACTCTCAGTCACCCAAGGGGTGGTCTCACGAATCGACTTTAGCAACTACAGTCACTCCCGTGCCGACTCCCATCTCGTCATTCAAATCGATGCTGCGATCAATCCAGGAAACTCGGGTGGCCCTGTTATTCAGGACGGCAAGGTTGTCGGAGTCGCTTTTCAAGGAAATACGAAGGCTGACAATGTGGGATATATCATCCCTACACCAGTCGTGAAAAGATTCCTCAGGGACATTTCGGACGGTAGCTACGATCACTACATGGACCTTGGGATCTCTCCATTTCCTTTGTTCAATCCTGCAATGCGCCAAGCCTATCAACTCCCCGCTGACGGCAGAGGCGTCCTCGTCGCAAATGTTGTCCCTGGTGGACCAGCCGACGGCGTCCTTGAGCGTGGCGATGTTCTTCTTAGCATTGACGATAATCCTATCGACAGCGCCGGAAATATCCGTATCGCTGGGGAATTCGTAGATATGAACGAAATTGTGGAACGCAAATTTTCGGGTGACAAAATCACACTTGCCTTACTCCGAAAGGGCGAAAATTTCACGAAAGAAATTACTCTTAAAGCATTTCCCTATTCACGTATCTACTCGATCCAATATGAGGAAGTCCCCCGCTACTCCTTTTTCGCGGGTCTGGTTTTTCAACCCCTAGATCTTAATCTCTTTGCCTCGTTTAAATTCAACGATCGGCGCCTCCGCCAGATCTTCGCTGACTATGTCTCGCGAGGACTCTTTAAGAAAATGGAAGACGTTGTTGTCCTGACTCGCGTTGAAAACGATCGTCTCACCACACGGATGTCCGGCTTCACCGGGATGGTCGTGTCCAAGGTCAACGGAAAGGAAATTAAGACCTTGCGACAATTGCATGAAATTCTGAATGCCCAAAATCCGCCAGAATACCACACCATTGAATTCAACGGCGGCAATCGGCCTCTAGTCGTGCCAAGCTCAGAGGTGCTCGCTGCCCAAAACCGGATCATGGCTCAAGTCGGTATCACCAAAGCCTCACAGCTGGATTAAATGATTTGACCAAGCTCCAACAAATGCAATTCATGAAAAAACTTCTCTTCATTCTTCTTTTTCTCCAACCACTTCGGGCAGCTCCGGAGGATTCGCTTGTCCGGATCAATTCGACTATCCAGACATACAGTGCTTCTCAGCCTTGGGAGAAAACCCCACCACGTTCCCGCCGCGGACTAGGAGTCCTTCTTCCTGGTAATCGTATCCTTACCACCGCAGCAATGGCGGCAGACTCGATTTATATCGAGCTACAATCAGCGGATAGCACCAAAACCGTTCCTGCACGAGTTGCAGCTATTGATTATGAGGTAAATCTAGCCCTTCTTAGTCCCGATGCAGAACTCGGTTTTCTTGCTGACCTTAAACCCACCACGATCGCACCACCCGCAAAACCAGATGACGAGGTCGAACTCCTCCAACTCGAAACTAATGGCGAACCACTTTCCACAATCGGAAAAATTCGTTCGATGGAATTACTCAGCACCTTTGTGAGCGGGCGCTACTTTCTTGGCTACGTCGTGAAAGCCTCGATGCAGACTTCTGGTAATTCGTTCACCCTGCCCGCCTTCCAAAGTCAAAAGCTCATTGGGATCCTCACGAGCTACGATTCGAAAGACCAGATCTGTGATGTTATCTCCGTCGATATTATCTCAGCATTCCTCAAAGATGCCGAGAACGGTAGTTACAAAGGCTTCCCAAGTCTTGGGATCGCCACCACGACCACGGAGGACCCGCACTTTCGTGGATGGCTAAAGCTGCCGGAAAACAAGGGCGGACTTTATGTCACTCGAGTTTTACCAAAAGGATCTGCGGCTAAAGCCGGTATAAAAAAAGGAGACGTGATCCTCAATGTAAGTGGCTTTGCCATTGATCGCAGGGGATACTTTGAGCATCCAGATTACGGGAAACTCTTCTGGCCGCACCTCGTGCGTGGAGGCCCTATCATGGGTTCCAAAGTATCTATCGAAGTTCTGCGCAACGGCAAAGAGAAGACCATCGAAGCAATTCTCCAAAAGCCGCCCTCACCATTGGTCCCAGGATATCTTTACGACGAAGCCCCCCCTTTTTTGATCAAAGGAGGACTGGTATTTCAAGAACTGTCGAGACCATACCTTGAGGCCTTTGGTAAAGATTGGGCGACTCGCGCTCCTCTCAACTTGCTAGACGTCTTAAGTAGCCCAGAAGACTACGAAAAAGGCCGGCGGCGCGTTGTTGTTCTCACCCGCGTTGTCGCAACGGAAGCCACAATCGGTTATGACCGCCTCGCCAGCCAGATTATCAAATCGGTAAATGGAAAGACTATTGAAGGGCTTCCAGAGCTAGCGAAGACCCTCGAAGATACTCCAGAAAACGGAATTCACACAATCGAGACAGACAAGGAACCCTATCAAATCTTTCTTGATCAATCTCTCTCCGACCGCGTCGATCAAGATTTTATCACACGAGGCCTACCGACTCTTAAAAGGCTCTACAAGGCAGAGTAAGTCTACTCCTGACGTTTTTACTGGGTTGGAATCTTAAGAATCTGGTTGATCCGTAAATCGTTAGATTCAACCCCACTGGCTTCTTTAATAGCGGCTACTGATACTTTGTAACGGCGAGAGATCCCACTGAGAGTATCACCTCGAACAACTTTATAAGTGACAAATTTGGTAGGAGTTGCTGGCTCTAATTTATCGGGCGTTGATCCGGCATCGGCTACTGGATCCTCAGTCTCTTCTCCTGTCTCAAGCATAATTTCATCGTCAACAACGATCACAGCGCGAGGCGGGGCCACAAGTTCAGGCCCTTGATCGTCAGGTTCAACAACGAGCTCGGGTGTTTCAAGTTCCCCGATTGCTGCACCCACCTCTAAGGCTTCCGAGACAGGGGCCGGTGCTGGGTCATCCGGAGAATCGACAAGGGCAGACTCAGGAACAGATTCCGACGTAGATGTAGGTCGTGGTTCCAGTTCTCTTGAAGAGGCTTCCCCCAGGATTTTTTCTACATCATCCGCATCACTGAAAGAATCTACTGGTTCCGGCTCGGAGATCGCTTCGACCGGCTGGACTAGGGGGGTCGGCAATCGCGATGGCGGAGTTCGAGGTGTCCCACTCTCTAGAATTGGCTCAGAGATTGTTGAGCCAACCGCATCTCCGGCCGACGCCACATTAGGGCTAAGTGCTTCTGCAGTTCTTGCTCCAGCCGGCAGGACCATGATGAGCTGATGAATCGCCTTACCGGTGGTATCCGTGAAGACTTGGCTTTTACTTCTTTCCATCCCTTCCCGCAAGCGATCGATCTCGTGTTGACAGAGAGGCCCAGCCTCAATTCCCCAAATCGCTTCCGATCTCAAATACTTATCCGTGTTAAGTGTTTTCGTTATCGCTCGGTATTGATTTTCATTTTTGCTAACCCTCCCCTCAATCTCAACAAAATAATCCCCAGGGGGAAGCTGCTCTTGAACGAACATCAGTTTAGCCTTGCTCATCCAAGGGCCAAACTCAATATCACGCGCCAACTCTTCGGTGGTAAGCCTTTGTTGAGTTTTGCCTTGAGGTGCTTTTGAGTCCTCGCAAGAGGTTAGGTGCGCCATTAAGGCAATGATTACGGAACATTTGGCAGGAGAGGGAATTTTCATGGAGACAAGATTAGTGATTAACATCAAAGGAGAACCGCCTTTTTCGAATTCTCAAGATATCATTAAGCAGGACAATTGAGAAGCATCGATTCCCTTTAAGACAAAAAGGCCCAACATGTTTAGAGAAACGTGATTGAAAAACAAAAGTTCTACGATTGGATCCCAAGCTCTTCCTTGAAATCACGGCGTAATTTTCGCTCCCCAATACCCATTAAAATTCCTGCGTTAATATCAGACACGTTTTTTTCAAAACCCTTGGAGTAGTTGAATAAGTGCTTCGGAAAGTATTCTGAAAATTCTTCGCGCTCGTTATTGGTGAGCCTTCCCCAAATTGCAAAGTTTAGCGTCCGCGCAAGCTTTTGCTTCATTTTAAGAGTCAACTTCCTGCCCTGACAGGCCCGCTGCACTTGTTTGTGCGTCAATTGTTCGGGTGAGGCCACGACGAGATCGTGATTTGAGAGCCCCCAGCTCTCGAGAACCAACAATAATGGCTGTGACCCTAAATCCCGTTCCTCAGTCATTTTGAAGCTTAAGCATTCACGAGGCGAAGGTCGCCGAGGCGACGAACCAGTTCGCGGGTTTCACGTTGCCACTGGCGAACAGTAGAGCGAGAAGCTTCGAGTGATTCAGAAACCGAAGATTCCAACTCATTCAAGTTACTCTTGAGTTTAGCCAAAAGTTCATCGACGCGGGCCATAGCATGTTCACAGATTGTCCCATCTTTAGCATGAAGCTCAGCGAGCTTTGCCTCGGCCTTGCGCTGAGCCTCCCTCATCTCAGCTCCAATGATCTTGCTCTCGGGAACACGGCGTAAATTACTCACAAGGCCCAATTTATGGAGGAGCATTATGGCCCATTTGGTCGGGTCAAAATTCCATGCCTTCACGCCGTTACGGAAGTCGTGTTGGAATTCATGGTGATAGTTATGATACCCCTCGCCGTAGGTTACCAGGGCCATAATCCAGCTGTCGCGAGCGCTGCAACGGACTGAATAAGGCTGATTGCCGATGGTATGGCAGAGCGAGTTGATGAAGAAAGTCGATTGCTGAACCAAAACAACGCGAAGGGCTCCTACAACAAGAAAACCGCCAAGGGCACCGATCATGCCGCCCATGACGAAATAACCAACGACTGCCGGTAAAATCAATCCAGCAATAAAAGCAATAGCGACATAGTTACGATCTTGGAAGCGAACCAAGGAGTCCTTTTGAAGATCTTTTACATTATCGATTGGTTGGGGTGCGTTGAGTTTAAATAAGATCCACCCAATGTGAGCCCAGAAAAATCCCTTGGAGATATCGTAAGGGTCCTCATCATGGTCCGTGTGCTTATGGTGGCGTCGATGGTCGGAGGCCCAGTGCACGACGGAATTCTCAAAAGCGCAGGCGCCGAACACTAAAGTAAAGAGACGCACTGGCCAAGTCGCCTTAAAAGATAAGTGTGAAAAAAGACGATGATAACCCAAAGTAATACTCAAACCGGTGGCAATCATATAAAAGCCGAACATACTCCACATGATCCAGTTCAAATCATGCTTAATCAGGAAGATAGGAGCAGCGATGACTCCCAAGGCAGTAATAACGAAAAGAAATGAGGAATTTACCCAGTTGACTCGATAAAACGGAATTCGATGATTCATAGCTAATATGTGTTTTGGAAGCTTACCTATCGGTTTGTGAGCAGCTTTTACTAAAGCTCCCCCATGGGTGAAACTTTATCATTTTTGCAATCAACAGGCGAGGGCCAATTTTAGATCGGCCGGAAAACTGATTTTGCTAGTCAAATCTTTCGATGATTTGAATTCTCTCAAAAACTTCCAATGCTGTTCTTGACTTATTTTTGTCAGATCTTGAAAGAACTTCCGTATTACTCCATCTAGACAATATCCATGAAAGACGATCGTAATCACCTCACCGCTCCTCGCGTTTTAACTCTCCTAACGTTTGTGTTCTCCGCGGTTCAAGCTCACGCCGCCAAGCCCCCGAAGGGTTTTGAAAAAATCGATCAAGAGATCGTAATCACAACCATGGAGGCTAAGATGATGTACGACAAAGCCAGTTTTAGCGTAAAACCAAACGCGAAAATCAAACTAGTTCTTAAAAATCTCGATAGTCTTCCACACAACCTCATCATATGCACGCCAGGAAAGAAAAAGGGAGGCGATAAAGGAAAAGAGGTAATCGATGCGGTGCTGAAATTAGGAGACAAGGGCGTTGAACAAAACTGGGAACCCAAGGGTCACCCTCGAATTTTAAAGAGTTCTGGAATGGTCCAACCAAAGGAGGCTACTACAATTTTCTTCAAGGCCCCTGGCAAAGAGGGCAACTATCCTTACATCTGCACGTTCCCAGGGCACTATCAGCTGATGAACGGGATGATGAAGGTGAGTAAACTAAGCGACTCCAGCCGGAAACTGCCTCCAATCCGAGACCTTCTTTCTTACACGCATCTTGGTAATTTTAAGACTCTCACCGATCTTCGTAAGACAAAGGCAGTGAATGTAGAGGAAGAGAAAAAGGGGCTAATATCTCTTCAACACGCCGCACTCAAAAAAAATAGTCGCGATAATTATGGGATCGTCTGGGAGGGCTGGATCGATGTTCCGCGCGACGGAAAGTATACTTTTACCTACGACACCGATGATGGTGGCTCCCTAGCCATAGGCGGAAAAGAAATCATTACCCGAAACTACGTTGGCCCTGCCGGCAAGCCTTCCAAAGGATCAATCGCGCTCAAAAAGGGCCGCGTGGACATCAAAGTTGAGTATTATGAACTCAGCGGTGAGGAACATGTATCTCTCTCTTGGGAGGGGCCAAAAATGAAAAGGCAATACCTTTCCGATACCAAGACCAGCGGAGGTGGAAACCGTGGTGGCGGCGGAAATAGCATCCCGGTAGTCGCTCCAGCAGGAGAAGCAATAATTTACCGTAACTTTATCGCTGGCACCGACCCTCGGGGCATTGGCGCGGGATACTCCGAGGGCGTCAATTTAGCCTTTAGCGCTGATTCTATGAGTCTGGACATGATTTGGAAAGGCGACTTTATTGACGGTGGACGCCATTGGATCAACCGTGGCCAAGGCTTTCAACCTCCAGCAGGTGACCAAGTGATCACTCTGAATCGCGGCATTCCATTTGCCATTCTTGAGAGTCAGACCTCCAAATGGCCAAACAAGGCTGACGGAAAGATGGAACCGCGCTTCAAAGGCTATAGTCTCAACAAGCAACAGCAGCCGACTTTCAAGTATCACTTTGGCCCGGTTGCGGCACTCGATTACCCTGCCCCGAAAGATGATGGATCCGGCTTTACTCGGACGATTACGATCAACGTTCCCTCTCCCGGCTCTGCAGGCGAGCAACTCTACTTCCGGGTGCTTAGCGGTGGAAGTGTCCAAAGCGGAAGCGAGAGAACTTTCAGCTTTGAGGACGATCTCATCTTAAACGTCCTAAATTCAGAGCTCCCTCCATTCACCCGCGAAAACGAACTCCTTATTCCAATTCCGCTCACGCCAGGAAAGCACGCCGTAACTATCGATTACACCTGGAAGTGATTAGGCATCCCAAACTTAGAAAATTTGACACCATGAAAAACTTCATTCTCTCAGCCGCTCTCATCTCTTCTGCTCTAGCAGACCCACGCCAACCTGAATTCTACCTTCGTGAAGAAATTCCAATGCCGGAAGGCGAGGTTCTCGAGCTTGGTGGAATCGCCATAATGCCTGACAAGAAGGTCGCAGTTTCCTCCCGACGCGGTGATATCTGGGTCTGCGAAGGCGCCTATGGAAAAGATCTCTCAAAGGTCACATGGACTCTCTACGCGCGAGGCCTGCATGAGCCTCTCGGAATGTTCTACCGAGACGGGTCACTTTTTGTCACCCAGCGCCCCGAAATCACAAAACTCACCGATACTGACGGTGACGGTAGAGCGGACAATTTCGAGACTGTCACTCACCACTGGGGAATCGATGGCGACTACCACGAGTATAATTTTGGGTCTAATCCCGATAAAAATGGGGATATTTGGGTCGTTCATTGCCTCACTGGTTCGGGTGGTGCGAGCCAGAAATCTCCGTGGCGTGGATGGTGTTATCGCTACAATCTCGATGGCACAGCTACTCCGACCTGCCCTGGTATTCGTTCTCCGGGCGGAATCGGGTTCAACCAAGCAGGCGACGCATTTTACACCGACAACCAAGGACTCTGGAATGGATCTTCCTCGCTCAAATGGCTCAAGCCCGGCGGCTTCATGGGCAACCCGACCGGTAACAAATACGTTGATCTCGTTGACGGCATGGAAAAGCCGCCTAGCCCAAAAAGCGAATCACGGATGGTCATCGAACACGACAAGGATAAGCGGATCATTCCACCCGCGATCATCTTGCCACACGGCAAAGTCGGTCAGTCTCCAACTGCTGTTATCTATGATAGCACAAAAGGAAAATTCGGTCCATTCGAGGGACAGGTTCTCGTCGGAGAGCAGACACACTCCCAAGTCCAACGCGTCTACCTAGAAAAGGTCAAAGGACTCTACCAAGGGGCTGTTTGGAAATATCTCGAAGATTTCCGCTCTGGAATCGTTCCAGCCCGGATGGGTGATGACGCGACGCTCTTCGTTGGTGGAACAAATCGTGGATGGGGTGCCCGGGGCGGCAAGAACTTCACCTTTGAGCGCGTGCGCTGGACCGGGCAAACGCCCTTCGAAATGCACGAGATGCACGCAAAGCCAGATGGCTTCACCATCACCTTTACCGAACCAATCAACGCAGCCTCTGCCAGAGATATAAAATCATACGACTGTGCAGCCTGGACCTACATTTACAAAAGTGGATATGGGAGTCCTGAAGTCGACAAGGTCACCCCGAAGATTGACTCTGTAACCGTCTCACCTGACAGAAAATCTATCAACTTGAAGGTTTCTGGACGCGTGCGCGGCCACGTTCATCACTTCAAACTCGGCGGACTAAAATCAGCCAAAGGAGATTCTCTCTGGCACCCGGACGTTTACTATACTCTCAACGAGATCCCTGAGTGATCGGGCCGCGCTTCAATCTCAAAGCCACACTCCGAGAGGGGTGTGGCTTTCTTTTTAAAAAAGCAGCCCTGTTATCCAAATCCCATGTTGCACAGCCTCTTCTTTACTCCATCATCTACCCATGCGTTTTGTCATACTCCCTTTCCTTTTCACCCTCCTCCACGCCCAAGAAAATAAAAAAGAAGAGAACAAAGACGATTTTCCAAGCGTCGTGAGCAAACAAGATGCCGTCACCATTGCCGGTAAAAAAATTGACTACAAGGTCACTGCTTCCACCCTGTCCCTCAAGACAGCAAAGGACGAAGACCGCGCCTCGATTTTTCACGTCTCCTACGAGCGCATCGGTATGACTGATCGCCACAAACGCCCGATTGTCTTCGCCTTTAATGGAGGCCCCGGCTCGTCGGCGGTATGGCTTCACATGGGGGCCCTCGGTCCACGCATTGTTCCAACTACTCCAGACGGCACAAAAAGCCTCCCCCCACCCCTTACCGTTAAAGAGAATCCCCAATCGATTCTTGACGTCGCTGATATTGTTTTCATCGACCCAGTCTCGACTGGATTTTCACGCGCAGAGGGCAAAACGAAGGCTGACGAATTCCACGGAGTCAATGGAGACATCCGCTCGGTCGGTGATTTCATACGCCGCTGGGTGACCGAAAACGACCGTTGGGCCTCTCCCAAATATCTCCTTGGTGAGAGCTACGGTGGCATTCGCGCGACCGGTCTTGCCGATCACTTGCAAGATGAATTTGGCATGTCACTCAACGGGGTTGTGCTCCTTTCCTCTCTCATCGACTTCCGTACTTTGCGGTCCAACGTTGCCGATGACCTTAGCTATTCAGTCTTCTTTCCTGGCCTCACAGCTACCTCCCACTATCACAAGAAGATTCAAGGCAATCGTGATGAAATCGTCGAGCAAGCCCGCGCCTTTGCGTTTGGCACCTACTCCCAAGCGCTTTTAAAGGGCGCCGCGATCTCCGCTAAGGAAAAAAAATCAGTCGCTGACCAAATGGCGACGTTTACTGGTCTGCCTTCTTCACTTTTCGTCGAAACAAACCTACGACTCTCTTCTACTAGGTTTCGCAAAGAACTTCTTCGGGACGAAAGCAAAGTTCTCGGTCGCTTCGACGCCCGCATTGCTTGGCCCTCAACTTCTCCGGAAAGCGATTATGCGAGTTATGATCCCTCCTACTCCGTAGCCTATGGAGCCTTTTCGACAGCCATTAACGACTACCTTAGCCGAGACCTCGGTTGGGAAGGCCACCATCCCTATAAAATTCTCACGAGCGACGTCCGCCCATGGGATTGGGGAACCAGCAATAGTGTGGTCAATATGGCACGTAACCTTGAATCAGCGATGCGCGAAAACCCTGATCTTAGAATACTGGTAATGTGCGGCTACACCGACTTGGCAACTCCACCAGCCAACATGCAATACTCTATCAATCATCTTTTCAATATCCCCAACGAGCGCCGACAGGCTATCAAGTTTACATGGTATGAAGCCGGACATATGTTCTACCTCAACCAGCCAGATCTAGAAAAAATGCGCATAGATCTAGTCGATTTTATCAAATAGAAATGTTTGCCACCTTCCAGCCTTTTTTAAGGGAAGAGTGGCAGTCCCACAAGGACTCGAACCTTGAATGACTGAACCAAAATCAGCTGTGTTACCAATTACACCATGGGACTGGATCCTTGCGTGCGCTTAAAAGCGTGCGGCGGAGGAATAAATTCAGTCCCGCGCCGTTGCAAGACCGAAATAGACAGAAATCCTATTTTTCTTCACCTCGACTGCCTTCCAAGGCACATCTCGCCTCTATGGGATTGATTTGTGTCTAAAAGAGCAATATCCAAACCAAGAAAGCCAACCCTTGACCTCTTCTCCAAAAACCAAGAGGTTCGCACTCTCTCATGGATTACGGAACGCTCATCGAAAAACGCAAAGCACGCCTTACCGAGATTGAAAAACTCATGGAAGATCCGGGGTTTTTCAACGACCAGAGAAACTCGACTCAATACATGCGGGAGCACCGCTCACTCAAAAAGCTTATGGGGCTCTGGGATGAATTCCAACAAGTCACCAATGATATCGAAGGAAACGAGGAACTTGCCAAGGGGGATGACGAGGAATTTTCTGCTATGGCTGAAGAGGAACTTCCCGCTCTCCGAGAGCGTCACGAAGTTTTAGCCCAAGAAGTCCAATACGCGCTCCTTCCCAAAGACGAAACCGAGGACCGCGATGCTCTTCTAGAAATTCGGGCCGGTGCCGGAGGCGATGAAGCATCCCTCTTCGCCGGCGAGCTCATGAACCTCTACCAGCGCTACACCGAGAAGCGGGGCTGGAAGTGTGAGCACCTTGAAAGTTCTCCTTCCGACGTTGGGGGTTATAAAGAGGTAGTTCTCAAGATCACCGGTGAAGAAGTTTTCCGCTACCTGAAATACGAATCCGGTGTCCACCGCGTTCAGCGCGTTCCCGCAACTGAAACTCAAGGTCGTATTCATACTTCCACAGTCACTATTGCAGTTCTACCCGAAGCCGAAGAGGTCGATGTCCAACTTAAGCCTGACGAACTACATATTCAGGCCACGCGTTCTGGTGGCCCCGGAGGACAGCACGTCAATACCACCGACTCTGCAGTTCAAGTTACCCACCTCCCAACCGGTATTCAGGTCAAATCTCAGGATGGTCGATCCCAAACTCAAAACAAAGAAAAAGCCCTGCAAATCCTGCGTGCGAAACTTTTCGAAGCCGCCCAGCGCGAAGCTCAAGAAAGCTACTCGGCTCAACGAAAATCTCTGATCGGCTCAGGCGATCGTTCCGAAAAAATCCGCACCTACAACTTTCCTCAATCCCGAGTTACAGATCACCGCATCAATCACACCTCCCACAATATGGAAGGAATCATGACCGGCGACATCAACGAATTCACCGACCACCTCCAAAAAGCAGAAATGGAGCAACGCCTTGCAGAAGAAGAACTAGGGTAAGCTTCTAACATTCATTCACAACTTATTCACAGAAGAATTGCGAGCCCCACTATGACAACCATCCTCGATGTTCTCGAGAAAGGGACCTCTTTCCTCGACAAGAAAGGGATCGCCGAACCACGACTCAACATGGAACTCATGGTCGCTTGTGAGTTGGGTATTAAGCGGATGGACCTTTACCTTCGCTTCGATCAACCCCTAGATAAAACAGCGCTAGCCTCCCTTAGAGAAAAACTAAAGAAACGTAGCGAAAACGTTCCACTTCAACATATAAACAAGGTTGTTCACTTTGGTAATTACGAATTTTACTGCGATCACCGTGCCCTGATCCCCCGTCCGGAAACCGAAGAGCTAGTCGACCTTGTAAAAAAGCAATTACTCACAAAACCTGCCCGTATTCTAGATGTCGGTTGTGGCTCCGGCGTAATTGGACTCACCCTTTCAAAAGACTTAGGATCAGACTGTGAACAACTTACGCTTGCAGACTTATCCACAGAGGCTCTCTCACTTTGTGAACAAAACCGCAAAGCCCTCGAAGTCAAAGCAACGCTGATTGAGAGCAATCTCTTCTCCAGTATCACAGGAACCTTTGATCTCATCGTGGCCAACCTCCCCTATATCGCAAATGGCGAGCGTGCAAAACTCGAGCCCGAGGTCCTTCATGATCCCAGAATGGCCCTTTTCAGCGGTTCAGATGGACTCGATCTCCTCCGCCTCTTCTGTGCCGAGTGCACTACCTATCTCAATACCGGAGGGCTCGTAGCTCTGGAAGTCGGCTATGATCAAGGCGAAATCGTAGCCGGATTTCTTAGGGAGGCTGGACTCAGCAAGGTCATGATTGGAAATGATCTCAATGGAATCCCCCGCTTTCCACTTGCACAGCAGGCTTAAAAAGCTCACTTCATTTCCCCTAACACCAACGGACTATGGATAAACTTCTCGTGCACGGCGGCACCTCTCTCTCCGGATCCATTAATATCTCCGGATCGAAAAACGCGTCTCTCCCCATTCTTGCAGCATCCCTTCTGACCGATCAGCAAGTTGTGATTGAGCGCGTTCCGGATGTCTCCGATACGAATTATATGCTTCAAATTCTCAGCGCACTCGGCTGTGAAGTCGAACGCTACAGCGGCACTGTAAAAATTACCGCAGCAGACATTCACCCGGAGGCACCCTACGAAATAGTTCGTAAAATGCGTGCCTCCATTTGTGTGATGGGGCCCCTCGTAGCACGCCTAGGGCGCGCGAGCGTTTCTATCCCTGGCGGATGTGTCATTGGTGACCGACCCATCGATCTCCATTTAAAAGGGCTTCAGGCGATTGGTGCCAACATTGATACCGAAGGCGGTAATATTCTCATCGAAGCCAAGGAAGGACTTAAAGGTCAAGAAGTTGATCTGAGTGGAAAGCACGGCCCTACTGTCTTAGGAACCGATAACCTCCTAATGGCTGCAGTCCTCAGCGAGGGAATTACCGTCATTGAGTCTGCCGCGTGCGAACCCGAAGTCGTCGACCTCGCCAATTTTCTCATCTCAATGGGAGCCAAGATCGAAGGTGCCGGAACCCGCCGCATTACTATCGAAGGAGTCACTTCTCTCGGTGGAACCCACCATACCGTAATCCCTGATCGTATCGAGGCAGGAACCTTTATGGTTGCCGGCGCGATGGCAAGCCAATCGGAAATCACTCTAAACCGTATTCGCCAAGATCAGCTTACAGGAGCCACAGAAAAACTCATCGAAGCCGGGCACCTTGTGAAGTTTGACGAAACCGGAAACAGTGTGACAGTCGCCCCAGGAGATTCACCACGTGGCTGCTCTATCGCAACCGCTCCACATCCCGGATTCCCAACTGATATGCAGGCGCAGTTCACGGCCATGTTTGCCACGACACCTGGCATTTCTGTTATTGAGGATACCATTTTCCCACAACGCTTTATGCACTGTGCTGAGCTCACCCGTATGGGAGCAGACATCAATGTCGATAATGGGACAGCTGTCGTACATGGAATAAACCAACTCAGCGCGGCTCCCGTTATGGCCTCCGACCTACGTGCCTCAGCAGCACTTGTTCTTGCTGGATTAAGAGCTAAGGGCACGACCGAGATCAATCGCCTTTACCACATCGACCGTGGCTATGAAATGATTGACGAAAAACTTCTCCAGCTTGGCGCAAAAGTGGAGCGCATCCGCGGCAGCGCTTGATTCCTCAACTTGCAGCGGCAGCTCACCCCACTTAAAATTGTGAATCGACACCCTCTACAATGAAGAAGCTTCTGTCTCTTTTTTTATGCAGCCTAATACCTGTATGTGCGGATCTCGTGGCGCACTATGCTCTAGATGAAACTGGCGCGGCCACAAGTATCGTCCAGGATTCACTCCAGCAGAACAATGGCCTCCTCATTGGAAGCAGTAATCCCACCAAGAATTTTAGAGCTCTTCATGGAACCGGTTATAACTTCCCTCTTCGCTCTGGCTTTCGCGTTAACCCTGCTCCAGAAGTCCAGCCATCGGACCAATTTACAATCACTTGGTGGTTTCGTCCGACGACTCTCAATGCCTTCGATCGCTTTTACGAGACCCTCTCAGGAACCGGCAAAAACGGTTCAGGCATTAGGATTGATCTCGGAGGAAGCGGACGCCAAGTTCGCGCTCTTCTTCGCGATGGCAACGGCTCTACCGATACCTCGGTCACCAGTCCCTTGAACCTTACGGCCGGAGCCTGGTATTTCTTTGCGCTCCGCTATGACTCACTAAATAATTTCTGCAAAGTCACTGTTCTTCGCGATACCGGTAATGACATTACCGCTTCAAACATCAGCTCTTCAACAACCACCAAAACTTCTCTTGGCACTAATACAATCACCCACAACACCGGCGTTTTTTTCGCTGCCGACGACGCCGGTGCAGCAGGTTCAAACGATTTTGGAGGTGCCATGGATGACATCGCGATCTTTCAAACTAAAGACGACTTTGGAGTCCTTTCTGATACTGATCTTGCCGAAGTTTTTAACAACGGAGCCTTTGCCTTCGACCCGCCGGCCCCGCGTCCTACCATCAATTCCTTCACCGCAAACCTAAGCGATTTTGACTCTGGCGACTCCGTCGTTCTTAGATGGAACATCTCTGATGCCGACTCAGTTGAAATCACACCTAACATTGGATCTGTCAATGCAACTGGCTCAGTCAATTTTACCGCGACACTCACCGAAATTTACACGCTCACTGCGACCAATGCAGAGGGGCCAACAAGTGCCACCGTGCAAATTACGGTCGATGGCTTGGCTCTCGCACCACAAATTAGTGAATTCGTTGCAAGTAATTCCTCCTTCAATGATGGAGATGGCAACTCCAACGATTGGATAGAGATCAACAACCGAAATACCACACCATTTGACATCTCCGGCTATTACCTCACCGACGACGAGACCAATCTGACCAAATGGCCCTTTCCGGATAACACTATTTTGGATAATAATGAATACTTCGTGGTCTTCGCTTCAGGCTCCGACACGCCGGATTCAGCCGGAAATCTCCATACTAACTTTAATCTGAGCGCCAATGGCGAATACCTCGCCTTAATTTCACCTGATGGCGCTACAATTGTGCAGGAATTTTCGCCGACTTACCCTCCTCAAAAAACCGACGCAAGCTTCACCTCACACGGCTTTCTTCCCCTTCCAACTCCAGGATCTGAAAATACCGGGATCGCCCGACAAGGATATGTCCGGGACACCACTTTCGACGTCGACCGTGGCCACTATCAGGCTCCTTTTGAGGTCACCATTAAAACTACCACTGCGAATTCACAAATTTACTATACCCTCGATGGGACTCGCCCCACCCCTGACAACGGCGACCTTTATAGCGGTCCAGTGACCATTTCCACCACCACTATCCTTCGGGCAGCTGGCTTTAAAGATAACTTTATTCCTACCAACGTCGACACCCAAAGCTATATCTTCCTGAAGGACGTTATCAACCAACCTAAAAACCCTACTAACACGACATCAATGTGGGCTGGTCGAATTGCTGACTACGAGATGGATCCGCAAATCGTCGACGACCCGAAGTATGCCGATGAAATTATTCCGGCACTCCAAAAATTCCCCTCTCTCTCGCTCACGATCGCTCCCAATGACTTTTACGGACCCAACGGAATTTATCAAAACCCTCAGAGCGAAGGTTCGCTTTGGGAGCGCCCTGTCTCAGCTGAACTCATTTCTCATGATGACTCCGAACCCGGCTTTAAAATAAACGCTGGGCTTCGCGTGCAAGGAGGAAGCAGCCGAAATCCCGACACTCCAAAGCACAGTATGAGCCTTCGCTTTCGATCTCAATACGGTGCTGGAAAACTGCGTTACCCTCTTTATCGCGATGCCCCGAGTGGTCGCAAAGCAGCAGAAAAATTTGACACCCTCCAACTACGCTCAAACTACAACTACGGCTTCTCGCACCGTCACTTTTGGCAGTGTGATAAAGCCCAATATAATCGAGATCAATTCACCAACGATGTTTTTATGGAGCTGGGAAATATCGGAGTTCACGGACGGTGGACCCATCTTTACATAAACGGGATTTACTGGGGATTATACCATCTCCACGAGCGCCCCGATCAAGACTTCATGGAAGCCTACTTCGGTGGTGAAGACGCCGATTATGATGCCATCAACAAAGGCCAAGCGCAATCTGGGACAGTCGCCCGATACAACACTATGGCTTCTATTTCCCGCAACAATATAGCAAGCAACTCTGTTTACGAAATCCTACAGAGCCATCTCGATATCGATTCCTTCATCGACTACATGATACTTAATTTCTTCATCGGCAATAACGACTGGGATGGCAATAACTGGCGGGCCGCAGGGATGGGTCCAACCGGCGTTCCATTCCACTACTTCCCATGGGATTCTGAATTCGCCATCTCAACGGCCCGCAATAGTCCTGCTTACCTCAACATCGCTGGAGCCCTTAACATCAACGTCACCGGACGTAACAATCGTAACAACAGAGCCTCCGGGATTCATCAAGACCTCACAAAGAATGCGGAATACCGACTACGATTCGCCGACCGCGCACACGCAGCACTCTTTAATAACGGCCCTCTTTCTCCCACCGGAGCCACTGCAATTTGGCGTCGCCGCTCTGATAAAATGGACGATGCAATTGTTGCCGAGTCTGCTCGATGGGGCGACTATCGGAGAGATGTTCAATCCGCGGGTGGATGGCAGAATTCAAACTATGAGCTCTACACAAAAGACGATCAGTATCTTGCCACGCAAAACTACATTATCGAAACCCACCTCGAACAGCGACCAAACATTCTTCTAAATCAGCTTCGATCCCGGAATCTTTATCCGTCTGTTGCCGCACCTATCTACGCCCAAAACGGGAACTCACTCACGATCGAAAACCCGAATGGTGCAGGCTCGATTTTCTACACCACTGATGGTTCAGACCCACGTGATCCAGACGCCTTTACTTATTCAAACGGTCTTACTCTCACCGTAAGCGCCACCTACAAATCGCGCGTCCTAGAGAACGGTGTTTGGTCCGCTCTGCAATCGGCTGACCTCGTAGCAGGGACTCCTGCCGACGCCACTAACCTCGTGATTTCCGAACTCTACTACAACGAACCTGGATCCACCGAGGAAAACGAATTCATCGAACTCACCAACATTTCCAACAACGAGATCGACCTGAGTAACCTCACCTTTACCGCTGGGCTCACTTACACCTTTCCTCTCGACACTACCCTCTCACCCGGAGGTCGGCTTACGATCGGAACCAATGACTACGCCGGCAGTCTCGACAACGGAGGCGAAAAAATCACCCTAACCGATGCTTCCGGCACCATTATCGAAAGCTTCGCTTTTGACGACAGCCCCCCATGGCCCCAAGCCAGTGACGGCGAAGGGTTCAGCCTTGTTCGAATTAGCCCCTCGTCGCAACTTGATCCCAACCTCCCTTCAAGCTGGCGTGCCTCAACCACCGCAGGGGGCAATCCGGGAGGATCGGACGCAACAACTTTCCGAGGCAGTGATCTTATCGCCTACGCTCTTCAGGGTAAAGAACTCACCCCAACTCTAAGCGGTATACAGGTCCCCAAAAACCTCGCGGCTGACGATCTCATCCAGGAAGTTCAAATCTCCACCGATCTCAAAAACTGGGACACCCTTTCCAATCCTATCCAAGAATCACTGCCTAAAAATGGCTTCATCCTCGAAACTTACGAAGTCGGACCGATCACCCAAGCAAGATTCTACCGTCTCAAGGTAATGGTCCGTTAAGAAACTCTTTATCGCAATCATCGCGAAGAAAGAACCCTTGCATCTTCAGCGTTGGAACTTGTGCGTTCAGCGTCCATGATCCGTCTATGCCACTCGCTGCAAGCGTACTCATAGACGGCCCTTCCGAGCTCGTCTTTGACTACGCTATTCCGGATCACCTTAAAATTCTTCCCGGCTGCCGCGTCCGCATCCCCCTTCGGAACCGCGACGCTACGGGGACCGTCCTCCGCATCCAAGAAGCACCTGAATCCGAATTCGACCTCCGTTACCTCACCGGCCTCGTCGATCCAGAACCACTGATCACCCCTGCTCTTCTAAAACTTGCCGAATGGATTACCTCTTACTACGGCACCCCGCTCGAGCAAGTCATTCGTTCAATCATCCCCGCCTCCATTCGAGGAGATAAAACTTCGGCCAAAATTCGCAAAGCTGCCATTCTTGCAAAAAAGCCAGACGAAATTGAACTCGCTAAGCTCGCCAAACGGGCCAAACGCCAACACCAAATCATCACCCTCTTATCGATTGCAGAAAAGCCAATCCCGATCACCGAACTCGGCGGAGCATCCACCTCTTCTTCAATTAAGACCCTTACAGAGAAAGGTTGGGTCAAGGTTATCAATCTCGAAGTCCGCCGTGATCCTGATGCCGACGAAACCTTTTTACCAACCGACCCTCTCACCCTGAACGAAGAACAAGACGAAGCCTATCAAACGATCTCAAAAAGCCTCCATTCAGAAAAACCAAAGCCAATCCTCCTTCACGGAATCACAGGATCAGGAAAAACTGAGGTCTACCTCCAGGCCACCCGCACCGCCCTGAAACTTGGCAAAAATGTCATCATCTTAGTTCCCGAAATCTCACTTGCTCCCCAGACCGTACAACGCTTCAAAGCTCGCTTTCACGATCTAACCGATCAAATCGCAATCCTTCACTCTAACCTCTCCCAAGGCGAGCGCTTCGACGAATGGCATCGAATTCGGGCTGGAAAAGCCCGTATCGTAATTGGGGCTCGCTCCGCCATTTTTGCACCCGTTAAAGACCCCGGGCTCATTATCGTCGATGAGGAACATGAACCTGCGTATAAACAGGAGAATCCACCTAAATACCATGCACGTGACCTTGCAGTTGTCCGCTGTAACCTCGAAAAATGCACCGTTGTCCTCGGCTCCGCTACTCCCTCACTTGAAACCTTCCAAAACACACAACTCAAAAAATACCAAATCGTAAAAATGACAGAGCGAGCTGACGGCGCCTCTCTTCCTCTTACCCGGGTGGTAGACATGCGTATTGAGGCTAAGAAACACAAAGGACGCGATGCCATTATCTCAGACGTCCTTCGCACTTCGGTTGAAAAACGCATCGAAGCGAATGAACAAGTCATCATTTTTCTAAACCGCCGCGGCTTCGCAAGGTCCCTCCAGTGCCCGCCCTGCGGACATGTCATCGAGTGCAACCATTGCGCTATTCCGCTTACCTACCACCGCGGCGACGAACGCCTCGTTTGCCACGTCTGCGGTTTCCAATCCATTGTCCCCCGCCTCTGCCCCAATTGCCAAGACCCAGCTATTCGCTTTCAGGGATACGGAACCGAAAAGGCTGAAACTATTCTCCGCAAAGTCTTTCCCTCCGCGAAAATCGCCCGCCTCGATACTGATACCACCCGACGTAAAAACACGCTCCGCGACACCCTTCGCGACTTTCGCGCCAAAAAACTTAACATTCTCCTCGGCACCCAAATGATAGCCAAGGGACTCGACTTTCCAAACGTCACTCTAGTCGGAGTCCTCAACGCTGACCTTTCGCTTTACGCACCTGACTTCCGAGCGGGTGAGCGTACTTTCCAACTTTTGACACAAGTCGCAGGTCGAGCAGGTCGCGGAAAAATGGCCGGGGAAGTTATCATACAGACATCCACACCTCACAGCCCCTCGATCCAGTTCGCAAGACATCACGATTTTGATGGCTTCGTTGCTCAAGAACTCGACGTTCGCCAACAATTTCGATATCCGCCTTTCACCCACCTCGCACTTCTCCTAGCAAGATCAAGCCACGAACGCCGCGCTGAATTCACACTTCAAACCCTCCACCGCAAACTCGCAGAAGATCTTCCAGACCAGGTCATCCTAGGCGACCCCATCCCTTCACCACTCACCAAATCCCACTCTCAATTCCGATTCCAGCTGCTCATGCGAGGTCCCAATGCGAGGATTCTCTCACACCACCTCAATAGAATTCTCCGCGCCACTCCTACACCAGAGGACGTTATTGTCACCGCAGATTTAGATGCCTACGACCTTGGGTAACCCTCATAAGGATAAACTTTGAAAATCTGGGATCTCGCAAGAATCGTGGGCGGCATTTAAAATTACGATTGGCTCCTAAGGAACGATCTCTAAGCTCGCGAAATGCCTTCAGTCCTTCTCGTCGAAGATGAGCCCGCCATAGCGGACACTCTGATCTATGCACTCGAAACCGAGAATTTCTCTGTCACTCACGTCTCGACCGCACAAGCCGGGCTTGATCACTTCGAAAATCACGCCCCCGACTTTGCAGTGCTCGATATTGGCCTGCCCGACTTCACTGGCTTCGATCTCTGCCGAAAGATTCGGGATTTCTCGCAGATCCCGATCCTCTTTCTGACAGCCCGCGATTCTGAGATTGATCACATACTCGGCCTTGAGCTTGGCGCCGATGACTACGTCACTAAGCCTTTTTCACCGCGAACCGTAGTTGCCCGAATCCGAGCTATCCTCCGCCGTGGCAAAGCAGCGCCTAACGCAAAATCCTCTCTGCTTCACCACGATCCCGAAACGATGAGTATCACCTGCTGCAATCATCACCTCGACCTTACTGCCCACGAATACAAACTACTCGCCATTCTGCTTGGACAGCCTGGCCGAGTGTTCACTCGGGAACAACTTCTAGAACAAGCGTGGGAAGATCCTGGCTCAGCTATGGACCGCACGATCGACACTCACATCAAATCTCTCCGAGCAAAACTACGCCAACATTCCGAAGACGCGGCTGAAACCATTCAAACCAGACGAGGCCTCGGTTACACCCTCGTTCTTTAAATGCGCCTGACTCGTATCACCCTCCTCTTGATCACTCTCATTATGGGAGCTGGGTTTTATCGTCTCTCCGATTACCTTCTCGAAGATCTCGAAACTCAGACTTTGCAAGCAACCGAGGAATCGATGATCGACGCAGCTCACATCCTCGCAAATCTAACCGAAAACGACTTAGATCTAGAACAAGTTTTTAAACGTATCGACGAACGAAAACTCAGCGCCAAAATATTTGTTATCGCAAAAGAAGAGATCGGGTTAAACGCCTACCTTACCGATCAAAATGGCATAGTCCTTTTCGACAGCGGCCAGCCAGGAAATGTAGGTAAGGACTTCAGTGAATGGAGCGACGTTTACAAAACACTTCGTGGGAAATATGGAGCACGGTCAACACGAGAGGACGAATCTGACTCTGACTCCTCAGTGATGTTCGTCGGCGCCCCCGTAAGGAAAGACGGAAAAATCGTTGGCTGCCTTAGTGTTTACAAATCCCAAAAAGACGTCCTTCCTTTCGTCCAAGCTCGCCGCCGAACCATTATCTGGTCCGTGGCACTTATCGGCTTAGGGATCCTTGCTCTTATCATCGCTGTCTTCATTTGGCTTTTCCGACCGGTTGGAAAACTCACAGCCTATGCCAGAGCCATCACGAGGAGTGAACGTCGCCCTAGGCCACAAGTTGGCCTTGGTCGCGAAGTCAATACTCTCGCGAATGCCCTCCATGATATGCGAGAATCACTAGAGGGGCGCCAGTATGCAGAACGTTACATCCAGACCCTGACCCATGAGCTCAAATCACCCCTAGCCGCGATTCAAGGAGCCGCCGAACTTCTAAATGAAGAAATGCCCCAGATAGACCGCGCGAAATTTGTAGACAACATTCGGAATCAAACGAAGAGATGTGAGGCGATGATCCACCAGCTTCTTGAGCTTTCGGCCCTGGAAGCCCAGAGCCATTTAGAGAACTCGCATCAGTTTAATCTCGCTGCTTGCGGACGCAGACAACTTTCACAGCTAACTAGCTTAGCCGAATCGTCCGGAGTGACCCTGGAATCCGACATCCCCGAGAATCTTCCATTTTTTGGTAACGAGCCGCTCCTAGGATCGGCTATTACCCACCTCCTCGAAAATGGTATCCAATTTTCCCCGAAACAGGGAATAGTCCTACTCTCCGCGGCAATTCACGATGATCGCATCATCCTTTTAGTTCGTGATCAAGGCAATGGAATCCCAGACTTTGCAGCCAAAAAGGCCTTTGAACGATTTTATTCATTCCGTAGTGAAGAACGAGGGAAAGGAAATGGACTTGGCCTTACCTTTGTCCAAGAAGTTGCCGAACTTCATCAAGGAAAGGCGCGAATTTCTCGCCTAAAAGAAGGAGGAACTGAAGCCGCCATGGAACTCCCAATGAGCCTTACCTCAACTTAAGGATTTCCCGAAACCTTCACACTCCGAACATCATGACTTCACAATCCCAATCTAGTTTTCTTAAGTAATCGAGGCAGATACAATTCGTTGCTCCCTCTTATCTTTCCCCTTTCTTGATGTGTCACGAACTCGGTATTCTTCTCAGAGGAGCTCAAGAAGATCTCCGTAGGTGGATCAATGCGCCCGGAATAAAGAGCCTGGGATTGTGCCTCGTTACCATTATTTTAGCCTTTGGAATTTACGGTATGACGCTGGGATTTTGGAGAGACCCCAAGATGGGGCTCTTCGTTGGAATTAAAATGCCAGCTCTTATTCTGCTCACACTTATCTGCAATGGCTTTCTTAATGGTATGCTGGGTCTCCTTTTGGGAAGCGGGCTTGGCTTTCGTCAATCGATCATGGCACAACTCATGAGCTTCACTATAGCCGCTCTCGTGCTTGGAGGATTGGCGCCAGTTACCTTTTTCATGTCTCTAAATGCTCCCGCACCGGATGCCGACAACGCCGCAAATGCTCATTCCTACTTCCTTGTCACTCACACCATTCTTATCGCACTAGCAGGAATCATTGCAAACCTACACCTCGCCAAGCTTTTGGTCGCAGTCACTCCCGATGCCCGCACCGCCATAGCAACGTTAATAGCTTGGCTGGGCGGGAATGCTTTCGTGGGGGCTCAACTTTCATGGATCATGAGGCCATTTTTTGGTACTCCATCAATAAAAGTTGCCTTCCTACGCTCGAATCCATTCGACGGTACTTTTTACGAAGTTTTTTGGGGCAAACTTCAATCCATTAGCGGGGGGGGTGGTTTCATCGTCCTGATGCTAATCGTAATCTTAGTGTTTTTACTTCATTTACCAGTAATCAAGCTTCTCTTAAACGAAGGCCAAAAAAGCCTGGAATAGCGGAGTCCCAATCAATCCTTCATGTGAAAGATCATTGAAGAAATTACACCTCATTCACTCCGGCTATCCAAAAGGTTAAGCTGTAGACGAGGAAAACACTGGATAGGAATCACGACCATACCGAGGGACGGTGAGTTGATATAGGCTAGGATCACTTCAAGGTCCTCACAACATTCGTCGATAAACATGCGGACCTCACCAAGTATC
>DCQM01000118.1:949-9008 GCA_002323895.1 Akkermansiaceae bacterium UBA1518 | reverse complement strand
TCTCGTAATTATCAAAAAGAGTCTTGGGTTCTGGCATGGTTACATCATCAAACATGTTAATGTGACGGAACGCGGGTGCCCAGTTCCGGTGGGGAGCCTTGTATTGGACCATCGCCATAAATGGTTTTTTTGAGGCTGCAGCCTGCTTGAGCCAGGTGAGGCCTTTTTGCGTCACGAGGTCATTACAGTGGCCTTGGAAACGCTTACGCGTATTATCCATCTGAATGAAGTCAGGGTTATAGTAAGCCCCTTGCCCAGGCAAGATTTCCCAATAATCGAAGCCGATAGGGTTAGAGTGGAGGTGCCACTTGCCGATCATTGCGGTGGTGTAGCCGGCGTCGCGGAGAAGATCGGGGAAAGTGGTTTGAAGGCCATCAAAGTAGGAAGAATTATTATCGATGAAGCCGTTTAGGTGGCTGTGTTTTCCTGTGAGGATGGAGGCACGTGAAGGTCCGCAGATGGCATTAGTGCAGTAAGATCTGTCGAAGCGCATTCCCTCGCTAGCAATCCGGTCTATGCCTTTGGTAGGAGCGATTTCGTCGAAGAGTCCACCTGGATAGCATGAAATGGCATTTGGGGCGTGATCATCTGAGAAGATGAAAAGAATATTCGGGCGATCCGCTCCTGAGAGAGCGAGCGTGAGCCCAGCAGTAAAGGTAAGAAGGTGTTTCATAGAAGATTAGGGTGTTTAATACGGATACGACCCTTAAGATCTTAAAATTAAGATTCACGAATTCAAGGTCGGGGCCTAGTTTACGGCATACCTAATGTTTTTCGGAGCACATAGAGAGACAATGCGTGCGTCTTGGGCGGCTATTCTGGAGGCGATCAAAGCCTCAGACGGAATGCCTGTCTCGGATTTATCGAGAGAGCTCAAAATGAGCTATATGGGAGTGAAGCAGCATTGCTTGAAACTAGCGGAGCTAGGATATTTGGAAGAATGGCGGATCCCGCGAGCGAAAAAAGAGGTGGGACGTCCTGAAAAACTCTATCGGTTGACTCCGAAATGTAATGCTCTTTTCCCGGAAGCTGGAGTGGATCTAACTCTAGCGGTTTTGGAGGGGGTCAAACAACTTTATGGGGATTCGGCGCCCGAAAAACTTTTATTCCATCACTTTCAAGTTTTGAGAGAGCAATGGCAACCGAAGATTAGAGCCGGCAAATCGATGGTCGAAAAAGCAACTCGGTTGGCTGATATTCGCGATAAGTCTGGTTGGTTTAGTAAGTGTCACTACGATGCGGACACCGGTTTTCGAATTGAGGAATTTCATAATCCATTGAAGAAAATTTATGAAGTTTATCCCAACGCAGTGCGAATGGAGGTCCAAATGATGGAGCAGTTGCTGGGAACGAAGATTGCGCGGACTGAGGTTTCAACCGGCAAGGGTCGCAAAAGGGTAGTTTATGAAATCGCCACTCTTGGAATTCGTCAGGAAGGTGTGAAAAAATTGGGAGCTCCGGCTCGAAAGAATGATGATGGAGGCCAAGGGAGTCTGTTTTAAATTGACCCGGGGCTAGCCCTCGAATGGGGGGAGGGTGAGCGCGGATGTAAGACCGCGGAATCTAGGATTGGAAACGACAATGATCCTGTTGAGGGCTTTCCGATCAGCAGGTTGTGTAGGGGATCTGCTTGAAGGATCTAATTTAGCGAAGAGTGAATTTGCTGAAGAGTCATTATCGCGTAACTCGTGACGAGAACAGGGTCGTTTTCCATCCAACGGCTGGCTTTTGTGTTTAGCCATGAACCATCTTCGCGCTGTTCGTTGATGATGGTGGCGGCGAGCTCAGAACGCCAGTCAATCTTCAGGCCGTCTTGACCCTCAAGGGTTGGTTTATTAGCAGCCACGAGGCTTTTAGCCATGGCATGGTAGTAGTAGTAAAGACCCTGTCCTCCGAGGCCAGGATTCTCTTTCAGAGTGTAGTTGTCCGAAAGCCAGTTAATTACGGCCTTAACTCGCTGATCGCTTTCGTCGAGATCCGAGTAAACAAGCGAAAGGAGTCCGGAATATGACATGGAGCCGTAGCCGCGGAGAGCGACGCGTCCGGTTTTGCTGTCGACTGCTTCCCCCGCTTTTGAGTTTCCAGGGTAGTAAACAAAGCTTCCATCGTTACCGATTTTTTCACCCTTGTTGGTAGCTTGAAGATTCTGGCAGCGGGAGACAAACTTGAGAGCTGCTTCCCAGTCGAGCTCCATCGCTTTCTTGTCGCCGGAGTCGGTGGCAAGGGCACGAGTTGTGTAAAGAGCCTCAAGAGCTCGGTGGGTGTTTGAGAGGTCAGAGTGGGCACGCGACCCGCCGTAGCCTATTCCACCGTCAAATTTGGTGTCATTTTCGCCTTTTACTCCCCAATCGGTCTGGTGATTGATCAGGAAATTACGCGCGCTGATGATTTGATCCTTATATTTTTCGGGTCCGGCAATCCAGAGAGCCATGATAGACGCAGAGGTCGAGTAGGTGGCCATGCCTCTACCGTAGATTCCGCCGTCCTCTTTTTGCTGAGACAAAAGCCATTTTATCCCCTTTTCGACAGGCGTAGGAACGGGGCCCTTTGGGTCGAATGAAGGATCAAGAAGGAGGCACTTGACCGCAAAGCCGGTAAAGGCTGGGAGGTCGGGGTCACCCCAGTAGCCTTCTTTGTTTTGCTGACCCATAATGAACTTGTTCCCTTTCTTGATGACTTCTTGGGTTTCAAGCTTGATCGAAAGATGGGCGCCTTTGAGTGGAGCCTTGTCTTGTGCGATCAAGCTGAGGCTGGAGATAGCGATGATAGAGGAAATGAGAAGCTGCTTCATTCTTTTGGAGTATGAGGTTTAACGACGATTGTGACAACTGTCGCTTCTTTTGGTGTGACCTTTTCGTTAGGTATCCAAACGTCACCTAAAAGGCGATCTTTGCCAAAAAAGTTTACGATCGCTTGTTCATTTGTGTAGATCCCGAAAATGATTCCGCCAATTTCAGCCTTAAATCGTCCTTCATGCATGTAGGATCCAGTTGAGAGCCAGGGGCCTTTCTCCATCACGCTTAAGGTGGCTTCTTTTGTCTCGAATTCTTGGTTGGGCTTTGGAGTCAACGCCTTCTTGGGCCAGTTGATATGGTGGACGAGTTCGTTGGCAGGAATCCTCTTCTTCTTCGCTCCTTCACCCCATTCCACAAAAATATCGACCAGAGATGCGGCATGAGTTTCTGGTGAAACAGCCGGAAACTTGCCGGTTGGCTTCCACGTGTCCTCATCAAAGATTTCAAAAAGTTCCTTGGATGCTTTGATGCCGAGAAGCTTCATCGCGATATTTATGTTTGTCGGTGAGGCATCTGTCAGAATAAGGGTTTCGTGGACCTTGTCGCTCTTGGTTGTCGCCAAAAAGTATTCGATGAGACCTTTTGTCATGTTGATCCCACCTTTGAAGCTGAGTTCACGCTTCTTTTGATGAAGGTGGATTTTACCAATTTTTACTTCCTCACTATTTATACGCTCGATTTTCGGTTTTTCAGGGCGTTTCGGTTTAGCCGGGGAAGCCTCTTGGGCAATCGCAGTACAAAAGAGCGAAAAAGTGGCGGTGGTGAGCATTTTGATCATGGCTACGGGGGTGGGACGGTTGTGAATTGATTTTCTTAGGGAATTTAATCCAAATTTAAATCTGCTGATTCATCAGGGTGTTCTCCAGGGGTATTGGGATCGTTTTGTGGTTGATGAAGTGATTGCGCAAAATCCCGCCACATCAAGCGGGTGATTTGCCGAGAAAGATAATCTTGCCCCTTCTTAAGGTTTTCAGGAGCTGGTGGATAACCAAATTGGGTGAGGTGACTCCGAGTGGTTTTGAAGACCGCCAACGAGATTTCTTCGAGATGCTCCTCATTGTTCCTTGCAAGTCGAAGAGTAATGACTGCTGAGGAAGTTGTGTTATCGCCGGAGGCCGAGAGCCAAAGAGCAATAGGGTTGTTAGTGGGGGAATCGGAATTGTCGCTGCTGTCAATTATGGGGATAATGTTGAGCTGGTCACCCGAAGACCTACGAATTCGGGTTGCAACCTTTTGAAGAACATTTTGCAAGTGATCAGATGGCTTGTGAGCCATTCTAAGGTGTAGGTTGAGAATTATCTCGTTGCTGGGATCGATATTCCAATTTGGGAGGTTCTTTGTGAGAGCAGCAATTCCTTGCGCCGCCTCGGTTCGGGATTTGGGATCAGTCTTACTTGTGTCTATGACTCTTTCGAAGACTAAAAGGGCGCGTTGGAATTCACCTCGTGCTCGGAGTCTAGATGAAAGCTCGAAAAGACGGTCGGGCGATTCTCCACGGGCGAAATCCCGGTAGGCACCTAGTCCCGGGCTAGAGACTAAATCGCCCAGTTCGAATTCGGTGATTTCTTTTACCTTAGGCGGCGTAATTTTGTCCGGTTCTTTTGGTTGCTGGATGACACTGTTGATTTTCGGCTGATCTTTGATTTCTGGCTGCAGCACTACAGATAGGTCGATCAAATCTGAATTTTCTTCAGTTTCTACGATTTCCAAACCTGAGGGGGTCAGGAAATCCATGTTCTTGGTACGCAAATACCATGTGAGAAGGATGGTCCCGATCACTGCAAAAACGACAAATGCCCAGTGGATTCGCACAGGATTTTAGAGTGGGAGACGGGAGGGCGTAGGTGAAGCGCAAAAAAAACCGCAGCGAGAAAACTCTTACTGCGGTTCAAGGAATTTTGCTGGATCCGTGTGATCAGTCTGCTGATTTCACTTGGATGGCACGCTTACCCACACGATCACGAAGATAATGAAGCTTTGCACGGCGAACTTTGCCGCGTGAGATGACCTCTACCTTGGCAATTCGTGGGCTGTGGACGCAATAGACACGCTCAACACCTGTCCCGTAGGAAATCTTACGGACGGTGAAAGCAGAGTTGAGGCCACTCCCAGACTTGGCTAAAACAATGCCTTGAAACATCTGGATACGCTCTTTGCCACCTTCAACCACGCGATTGTGGACCTTTACAGTATCACCGACATTGAAGTCGGTAACGTCTGACTTCATTTGCTCTTTCTCGATCTTGCTGATGATATCCATGGTCGTAAAGTGGGTTGGCGGGGCGGAGGAACTACGGGAAGCCCGCAACGAATGCAAATCTTTTTTGAGGAATACCGCTAATCGGACAAAAAAAGGCCGGGATTGTCCTTCAGGGCCAAGATTAGGGTTTTAGTGCCCTAAACTCAGGGCGTTCCGGGTTGAACTGTCAGCCGGTTGCCGGAGGCGAACAGGATGACATTCGGTGCCAAAAGTTTAAGGATGACTCATTAAATCAAAGTTCTTCTATTAATTCCTCGGCCACATAGGTCCAGATTTCTCCTAATGTTGGGTGGTAGGAGGGGATTTTAAGGAATTCGGCGACGGTTAAGTTTTGATGGAGGGCGACCATCATGGTGTGGGCGTAGTCGATGACGTGTGGTCCAACTCCGGCTGCACCAAGGATTTTGCCAGTTTTACGATCGGCCGTGATCGAAACAAGGCCGTGCTTCTCTCCAACAATTTCGCCTTTTCCTTGATCATCGTAACGATAGGAGGCTGTGACAGGGTCAAATCCTCGTTTAAGTGCCTCATTTTGGTTCCAACCAAGCTCGACTAATTCGGGATCGGTAAAGATTCCAAAGATATTGAGTCGTTCATCCCAGGTTGCGGTTTGCTCCGCTCCTTCTAGGTAAGCGGCGATATTTTCGCCAGCGGCCTCACCCTGCATCACCGCAAGGTGAACGACTGCCAAAGGGCTAGAAACATCGCCCACCCCAAAAATGTGTGGCTCTGATGTCTGGCAATAGTCGTTAATCTTAAGCTGTCTTAGATCATCAGAGAATCCGGCAGCGACAAGATTGAGAGGGCCGAGATTGGGCTTTCGACCCGATGCCATGATTAATTGGTCACAATCGATTTGGGTTTCTTCTCCGATCGTAAGGGTAAAGCCAGAATCATGGTAGCTGACATTAGTTAATGGTTTTTCGAAAATGATGTCTATCCCGAGATCTTGACAGCGTTTTTCCATTGCTTCCGAAAGAGCCGGAGTTACTCCGGAAACAAGAGGTCGGCTTCGGGAAATGATGGTGACCTTGGATCCGAGGCCCTCGAAGAGAAACGCAGACTCCATCCCAACCGCTCCCGTTCCGACCACGACTACCGATTCAGGAAGGCGTGGGAGATCGACGATATCGTCACTGGTCCAATAGGGAGAGTCAAAAAGACCCGGGATTTTTGGGATACTTTCGACCGAGCCCGTCGCAACAACAAAAGCCTTTCCCTTAAGAGTCTGATATCCTTCGATTTCAATTTCGTGAGGCGAGATGAATTTTGCGTAGCCTCGGATGAGATCAAAGTTACCATTCTCGAGTCCTTTGACACGGTAGTGTTGAAAATCATCGATTAGGCGTGATTTTCGGTCTCGGAGTGAATCGATGTCAACCGATGGATTTTGGACTTCGATAGCAAATTCACCTGCTTCCCGAATAGCACGCATGCGGCTGGATGTTTCGAGGAGCGCTTTGGTGGGCATGCAGCCACGCAAAATGCAAAGACCTCCAAGTTCTTTAGCTCCATCGATAACGGCAACCTTGAGGCCAAGGCCCGAAGACTTTTTTGCAGCGGCGTATCCTCCACTACCTCCGCCGATCACAATGACATCGTATTCTTCCGACATGTCTGGAAACTTTGTCGGGTGCCCTCAAAAAGACAAGCTATCCTTCCTAGCTTTTGAAGTCACGGTATTGACTTCTAAGATTGGTGCAGATCGAAGTAGGCCTAATCCAAGTCATTGTGACGTTCTCAGCGAAGGTCGGAAGCCGGTCCTAGACGTCTTAAAAAAATTTGGCGATCTCATTTAAAATACGGATGAGATTCATCAAGCAAGGTTGCGGAAAGCGCCTGTCTTTGATTTTATGAATTTTTTCCTTCCGAGCTTGGGTCCCGCAACACTGTTGACACAAAGGGTTTGGTTGCTAGAGTGCGCCCCTTTCCGACTGGGTTGACCCGCAATCCGCTTGGAAAACTTGCCGTTTAATTCTCAAAACAAAAACACCATGGCTACCAAAAAAAAGGCCGCTAAAAAGGCCGCCAAAAAGACAACCGCCAAGAAAGCAAAACACGTCTATTACTTCGGCGCAGGAAAGTGCGACGGAGATGGATCGATGAAAGCTCTTCTCGGGGGAAAAGGGGCGAACCTCGCCGAGATGAGCAGCATCGGAGTCCCCGTCCCTGCTGGTTTCACGATTACCACCGAAGTCTGCACTCACTACTACGATAACGCAAAGAAGTATCCTAAGACTCTTGATGCTGAAATCGAAGCAAATATTTCCAAGGTCGAGAAGGCCATGGGCAAGAAATTTGGTGACCTTAAGAACCCCCTCCTCCTTTCCGTTCGCTCCGGTGCTCGTGAGTCGATGCCCGGGATGATGGACACCATTCTTAACCTCGGTATCAACGACGAAGTCGTTGAAGCCCTCGCTAAGAAAACCGGCAATCCTAAGTTTGCCTGGGACTCTTACCGCCGTTTCCTCCAGATGTATGGAAGTGTTGTGATGGAAGTGGAAGCCGAAGCCGGTGAGCACCACGATCCTTACGAAGTCATTCTCGATAAAGCCAAAGCTAAAGCCAAGGTAAAGGACGACTCCGGACTCAAGGAAAAAGACCTCCGCGAAGTGGTTGCCGCTTTCAAAGCACTCATTAAAAAACGTTCTGGTAAGAATTTTCCGGAAGACCCACGCGAGCAGCTCAAAGGAGCTGTCAACGCTGTCTTTAATTCATGGCAGAACGATCGCGCGATCGTCTACCGTCAGAAGTATGGAATCCCAGCTGCATGGGGAACTGCTGTTAACGTGCAGGCCATGGTCTTCGGCAACACTGGTAAGACCTCCGGAACCGGAGTTGCTTTCACCCGTGATCCGGCTACCGGCGAAAACGTATTCTACGGTGAGTATCTCATCGACGCCCAGGGTGAGGATGTTGTAGCGGGTGTTCGCACACCGAAGCCAATCGCCAAGATGGCCAAGGACCTTCCCAAGTCGCACAAAGAACTTCTCGTGATTCGTAA
>DCQM01000118.1:0-621 GCA_002323895.1 Akkermansiaceae bacterium UBA1518 | reverse complement strand
AAGCTTGAGAAGCACTTCCGCGATGTGCAGGATGTCGAGTTCACCATCGAAGAAGGTAAGCTCTGGATGCTGCAGACCCGTAACGGTAAGCGCACTGGTTTCGCCGCGGTGAACATCGCTCTCGACATGGTGAAAGAGCGCCTCATCAAAAAGGAAGAAGCGATTCTTCGCATTCCTGCTGATGACCTCGGCCACCTCCTCGCTCCAATCTTCGACGCCAAAGCTGAGAAGGCTGCCAAGAAAGTTGGTAGCGGACTTCCTGCCGGTCCTGGTGCTGCTTCCGGAAAGATTTACTTCAGCTGGGAAGACTCGGTTAAAGCTGCTGAAAAAGGAGAGAAAGTCATCCTCGTTCGTCAGGCCACTTCTCCGGAAGACCTTCGCGGCATGATCGCGGCTGATGGAATTCTCACCACTGAAGGTGGTGCTTCCTCACACGCTGCTCTCGTTGCCCGCCAGATGGGTAAGGTTTGCGTTTGTGGTGCACACGGAATGACCATCGACTACACCAAGAAGACTCTCTCCGGTAACGGCGTGACTCTGAAAGAAGGCGATGAGCTTTCTCTCAACGGATTCGTTGGAAATGTTTACAAGGGTGGTATCAAGTCTTCACCTTCCCAGGTT
>DCQM01000224.1 GCA_002323895.1 Akkermansiaceae bacterium UBA1518 | reverse complement strand
CTGGGTTCTTTTCTGATCTGGCCTTGTCACTTTCCAGTTGTTGAGCGATGAAGGGCTAATGAAGCCGATTGTGATTGTGGGGGCTGGCCTATCAGGGCTCGCATGTGCTGTGACTTTACAGAGACATGGACGGGAAGTTCTTCTTCTTGAGGCTTCTGCAACGGTCGGAGGCCGGGTGCAAACCGATACGGTTGATGGGTTTCTGCTCGATCGGGGCTTCCAAGTTTATCTAGATGCCTATCCGGAAGCTGGAGAGATGCTTGATTTGGCGGCTTTGGACCTTAGAGCGTTTGAGCCTGGAGCGCTTGTTTTTAATGGTTCAAAACTATGTCGGGTGATGGATGTGTTTCGTCGCCCAAAGGACTTGATGTCGTCGGCGTTGGCTCCGATTGGAACAATCTTCGATAAGCTCAGAGTGGCGATCTTGCGCCAAAAGGTCTTGGATCTTGAGAGAAGTGAAATTTTTAAATGTGGCGATCAATCGACAGAATCTTATCTCCAGAATTTTGGTTTTTCGGCGAAGATGATCGATACCTTTTTTCGTAGTTTTTACGGAGGAATTTTTCTGGAGCGCGAACTTAAGACTTCAAGCCGGATGTTCGAGTTCACTTTCAAAATGTTTAGTGAAGGTAGTGCAACTGTTCCTGCGAAAGGAATGGGGGAGATTCCGAAGCAACTGGCGGCGCGGTTGCCTGAGTCTGCGATTTGCTTAAAATCGATGGTGTCAGCTGTCAGTGCCGATCGGGTTGTTTTAGAGAATGGGAAAGAGATCGAAGCAAGTCAGGTAGTTGTTGCCACAAACGCTGCCGCAGCGGTTCGTCTGGTAGACGGCTTCGGTGTTTTCGAGCCGAATTGGCGCGCGGTGACCAATCTCTATTTTGAAGCTGAAACTTCTCCACTAGATGAAGTGATTATTGCACTCAATGGCACTCAGAGTGGGAGGGTAAACAATGTTGCGGTGATGAGTGATCTTGCGCCAGATTATGCTCCAAATGGGAAAGCTTTGATTTCAGTTTCAGTTCTTGGTGAGAACGAGGAAAGAGATCTCCCTTGCGTAGTCCAGGAAGAACTTAAGGAATGGTTTGGAGAAAAGGTCCTAGCTTGGAAACATCTCAGGACTGATCTGATTAGAGAGGCTTTGCCGACTCAGGAAGAAACAAACTTAATCGGGTTTCGGGAAATCGGTGGCGTGTTCGTCTCCGGGGACCATGCAATGAGTGCTTCGATTGAGGGTGCAATCAGTTCTGGGAAATCGACCGCTGAAGCCATACTGGCTATTTCTTGATCGAAGGTAGCGATGGGAGATGAGTGCTTTCATGCTTGGATGAGATGAGGCGGTTCCGCGCAGTGAGCTATACTTGTCTGCGATCTAGGAGGATTGCCCGTCGGGGATCGGAAGCTTGCAAATGGGCAAGGGCGATGGCCATGGCGTCAGCGGCATCAGATGGCGGGGTTTCGTCGAGACCAAGAAGCGCTCGGATCATAAAAGCGACCTGATTTTTGTCAGCGGTTCCTTTGCCAACGATCGCTTTTTTAACCTTCTTGGGGGAATACTCGTAAACTTTAAGGCCAAAGCTGGCAGCAGCAATTAGAGGAGCGGCTCGGGCTGCGCCCATGGAGATGGCAGTGCGATGGGACTGCACATAAATGATGCCCTCAATGGCAACTTCATCGGGTTGCCACTTTTCGATTAGATTACGAACGCCGTTGCAGACGGCCTCGAGAGCGCCTGATTGTTTGATGCGTTGCGGGATGGAAATTACACCGAAGTCGAGCGCCTTTGCTGAGGTTTGATCACCTTCAAGTATGGCATAGCCGGTATTCCGGACGGCGGGGTCAATTCCAAGGATGCGCACGATTTAATTGTTGGCGTTCTGCGCCCAGAACATTGGTTTAGCGGCGTCGACGTTTCCCCCCTCCGCGGCGGGGCTTCTTGATGGGCTTCCGTTTTTCGGTATCAAGAAGAGCGGTGTATTGGTATTCGAAGCCTTCTAATTTTTTACGCTCGATCTTTTTGTTAATAAAGCCCTCAACTGAGTCGGCAAATTCTAGTTCGTCCGCAGTTAGCAATGTAAAAGCATCACCTTCTTTTTCGGCCCGACCAGTCCGGCCAATCCGGTGGACATAGTCTTCTGCGTTCTCGGGTACCCGGTAGTTGATAACATGTGTAACATCGGAAATATCAATTCCACGGGCGGCAACATCAGTGGCAACAAGGATTTTAAAAGTGCCGTCTTTAAATCCTTTTAAAGCCTTCATCCGGTCATTTTGTCGGATGTCGGAATGCATCACGGTGACAGAGGTTCCAATCGACTCCTGTTGTTGTAGGAGGTTTGCTATGACGTCAGCTTCCTTTCGCGTCCGAGTGAAAATCATAAGCGAGTCGTAATCTGTCTTTTCAAGCAGGCCAAGGAGAAGTTCGTCACGCTGAGTCATGGCCACAGGAAAAAATGCGTGTGAAACGGTGGCGGCTACTTCGCGTCGTGCGATTTCAACTTTTTCAGGATCAGTGAGGCACCACTCGGCAAAACCTGCGATGACTGGGGGCATGGTAGCCGAGAAGAAAAGAGTCTGGCGAGTTTGCTCTTCGTTGTTCCAGGGACAAATGTTGATGATCTTACGAACTTGGGGAAGGAATCCCATATCAAGCATACGATCAACTTCATCGAGGATGAGAATCTTGATCTCTTTGAACTTCATCGTGCCACGGTAGAAGTGATCAACGAGGCGGCCGGGGGTTGCCACGACGATATCAGCACCCTCCTTGAGCTGCTCGTCTTGTTTTCCATGACCCACGCCACCATATAGGAGCGCAACCTTACAGCCTGTTTTATTTCCGTAGTGAAGGAATTGCTCGGCGACCTGATCGGCAAGCTCGCGTGTGGGCTCTAGAACTAAGATTTGTGGTTTGCCGATTGGCTCGATTTTGGAGAGCGATGGGAGGGCGAAGGCTGCGGTTTTTCCAGTGCCAGTCTGGGAAGCTCCAATGACGTCCTTTCCATCCAAAATAAGGGGGATCGCTTGAGCTTGAATTGGGGTGGGATTCTCGTAGCCGGACTCAGTCACAGCTTCGAGGACGGTCTCCTTGAGACCAAGTTCGTCAAAACGCATGGTTGGGGCTTAATGAAAGTTGCAGGGAAATCAAGGTTTACTATTGCCTGAGAGTTCTTAAGCGGGGCAGAAAAAGTCGTTTTTGGAAAGCTGGCGCAATAATTTAAGTATGTTAGCTTCTAACTCGTAGTTATTCACGTATGCGACTTCTCTGCCTTTTTATTCTTTCCCTTCCTACAGCTTTGTTGGCTGAAATTGATTCTCCCAAGATGGGTGACGATGGCTTGCGTATTCAGATTTATCTCGATCAAAAGTGCTTTGGCCCCGGTTATCTTGATGGAAGACCTGGTAATTTCACCCTGCGGGCGGTCTACTCCTATAATCGGTTTCGAGGACGTCCCCCAGGAGCATGGGATGCCTTGCTGAAAGAGGCTCAGGAAGAGGTTAAAGAGCTTTTTGCCCTCGCAACCGTCCCTGCTCTTGCGAAGGATTACATCAATCCTAATCTTCCGAGACAGTATGGGCAGCTCGGTGGAGTAAAACTGATAGCCTACCGAAGTTATTTGGAGTTTATGGCTGAGCGCTACCATACTTCGGAGGCCTTCCTCATAAAATTGAATGGAAAGTCAAAGGCATATGGCCTCAGGACAGGAGATACTCTTAAGGTTCCAAACATTGCACCATTCCGCATCGAGGACATCTCGGTTGGCCGAATGCATAAGGAAGATGAGCAGCTCAGTAAGCACAACATCGTTATCGACACTAAAAATAAGCAGATTTTTGTTTACGATCCATCTCAACCAACAATTGTGATTCCTGGGATGGCAATGGTTGTCTCCGATGAGGATCAGGAGCCACTGGGCAAGATGATCGCGATGTTTCCTACGACCACAGGTGGCGAGCAGTTTATTCACCATGGAGTCTGGAAGGTCATAAATTGTGTGGAATTTCCTTCGTGGCGGTATGATAAGCAGTTCCTAGAGACTGGTAAGCGGGGCACTGATGTGGTTGATGTCGCTCATGGGCCGAATAGTCCTGTGGGTGTTCTTTGGTGTGGCTTATCGAAGTCTGGGATTGGTATTCATGGAACCTCAAGTCCTAGCACGATCGGGCGTTCACAGAGTGCCGGGTGTTATAGGCTCTCAAATTGGGATGCCGCACGTTTCCCTCAGTATGTTCGTCCGGGTGCTAAGGTGATTGTGCGATGAGGGACCTAGCCAAGGCCATGGCAATCCGCTTTGGCGTTTATGGCGTCCTCGTGATTTACCTTGCGTGTGACCTTTTTGTGTTTCAAGGGCCGGTCCATAAGTCTCTCAACGAGCCACAGCTAGACAAGAAAACCGAGATTGCGGAGGCTAGAGCGTCAGGCGTGGTGGCACGGGTCTATTATCGGCCGATTTTTCGGGCGCAAGTCGAAGAAAAGATGGTGGAATATCTTTGGCGGAGGGGGCGAACAATCGATGAAACAACTGCAGGAGAGCGAAAGCTACTGCGTCAGGTTATTGTGAACGAGCTCATCGATGATGAACTGGTGAAGCTGCAGATTAAGGTTTCGATGAGCGAAGAGGTGAATATTCCTGGAAACCAGATTGACCAAGCGCTCGCGCGTGAAATGAAACGTTATTCTAGCCAAGATGTCTTTAATGCCCTAGCAGAGCGCGCTGTTTGGTCGGGCTTGAGAGAACGTCGGATGCGCTTAGCGGCACGCATCCAGAGATCTGAACATCTGGCTAGGATGGTGGATGCTAAGGTGAGTGAGGAAGAAGCCAAAAATTGGTTTGAAGGAAATCGGAGCTCTTTCCTTGGTGTTTTTGAAGATCATAGGATCGCAATTATGGATGCGCTTCTCATTGAAAAACGAGACAGAGCTTGGAAGAAGTTTCGCCTAGAAAAACTCCGCCGATATGCGAAAGGGAAAATTGACATCTTTGAAGAGATTCTTTTCAAGGAGGATGGATAAAAAATGTAATAGAATCTCGAAGGTTTCTAAACTTAAAACTCTTTGCTAGAGTTTGATCTCAAACCCTAGAGCTTTGGCAAGGAACGCGTATTTATCAACGATGGCTTCGATTCGCTTGGAAGTTGGAGTTCCCGCCCCGTGGCCGGCTTTGCTTTCAATGCGGATTAAAGTGGGGGCGGAACCGTTTTGCGAGGATTGAAGCGCTGCCGCAAATTTGTAGGAATGCGACGGGACTACTCGGTCGTCGTGGTCGGATGTAATCACCATGGTCGCTGGGTAATTGTTAGGCTTCAGATTGTGATAGGGGGAATATTTAAGGAGGTTTTTAAAATCGTCCGGGTCGTCCGGCTTGCCATACTCGGCTTGCCACGCCCAGCCGATCGTGAATTTGTGAAAGCGTAACATATCCATTACCCCCACTGCCGGTAGGCAGGCTCCATAGAGTTCGGGCCTTTGCACCATGCAGGCTCCGACTAGCAAGCCTCCATTGGAACCTCCCGCGATTGATAGTTTTTTTGAAGAGGTGAATTTTTTTGAAATGAGGTGTTCCGCACAGGCAATGAAATCGTCAAAGACATTCTGTTTTTTAAGTTTCATTCCGGCTTGATGCCATTCCTCGCCGTATTCACCACCACCACGAAGATTTGCCATGACATAGATACCACCAAGATCTAACCAAGCGATCGTGGCGGGAGAATAGGACGGTCGAAGTGAGATATTGAAGCCACCGTAGGCATAGAGTAGAGTCGGGTTTTTCCCGTCGAGCTTTAGATTTTTCTTAGAAACAATAAACATGGGGATTTTGGTGCCGTCTCTGGATGTCGCGAAGATTTGACGCGATTCATAATGATCTCGATTAAATTGAGTTTCAGGTGCTTTAAAAAGAGTAGAAGCGTTCCTTGTGACGTCGTAGCGGTAGACCGCTCCGGGACTAGTGAAGGAAGTGAAGTAATAAAAGGTTTCGGTTTGATCCGATTTCCCTCCAAACCCTGCCGCGGTTCCTAGACCTGGTAGTTTTACAGGCGGGAGAGGATTGCCATTTGTTTTGAAGCGTCGAATTTCGGTTCGTGCATCCTTGAGGTAGTTTGCGATAAAAAGACCCCCTATGTGGGAAACAGATCGGAGGGTTTCAGTGCTCTCCGGGATGATCGTTTCCCATCGATCTGAGAGAGGTTCGTTGATATCGATAGAAATGACTTTTTGTTTCGGGGCGTTTAGATCAGTCCGAATAATGAATTTTGAACCGAGGTTTGTAACAAAATCGTAGGATGCATCGAAATCAGAAAGAAGTTCGATGACCTTTGAGGTGGGATTCCTAAGATCCTTGTAAAAGAGGCCGTTTTTGGTGTCAGTGCCTTGGCTTACTTGAATTAAGAGATATTTACCGTCTTCAGTGACCCAAGCGTAGAGGCCTTGTTTGGGTTGATTGGGTCTTTCGTAGACGAGGAGGTCTTCGCTCTGCGGTTTGCCGATCTCATGGAAATAGATCTTTTTATGAATATTTTGTGCCATCATTTCCTCACCGTTCTTTGGTGTGGGGAAGCGACCGTAATAGAATCCTTTGCTATTCTTGGCCCAAGATGCACCGGAAAATTTGGACCATTTGAGGTGATCGGAGAGGTCTTTCCCGGACGAGATTTCCCGAACCTTCCACTCAACCCAATCTGAACCCGAGGCCGAGGTCGAATAAGCGAGATATTTGCCATTCGGAGAAACCTCGTAGGAATTGAGGGCGACTGTGCCATCCTTGGAGAGCTTATTCGGATCTAGTAATACTGTTGGTTCCAAGTCGAGCGACTTGGTTGAATACAAAACAGATTGATTTTGAAGACCGTTATTTTTGCTGAAGAAGTAGTAACCTCCCTCGAAAGAGGGGACACCAAGGCGCTCAACATTCCAGAGTTTGGTAAGGTGGTTTTCTAGAGCTTTGCGGCCGGGAATGGCATCTAGGTAAGAATCGGTAAGGCTGCTTTGGGCCTTCACCCATGTGGAGGTTTGGTCTGAATTTAAATCTTCAAGCCAGCGATAGGGATCAGGAACCTTAATGTCGTGGAGGATATCAATTGTTTTTCCTGGCTTGGAGTCAGGGTAAGAGAGTGTGTCTCCTTTGGCCGTCAGGGTGTTGATGATAATGGCTAGGAAAACGATTTTTTTCATAATCGAAGTATAGATTGCGTATCGCTTGATGCAATCAAGACCGCAGAATCTTGTGTCTGAGTGCTAGACATTCTGGAGGCGAACCATCACAAGCTCTCTCGTGAAAAAGGTATTTCCATTGGTGTCTGAGCGACACGAACCAGCGAGGTTAGTTGAGCAGATCAAGAGTGAGGTAAAGAAATACCTCAAGCGTGAGCGCAATAAGTCACTACCGGAGGATCATGATTACTGGGGCTTTAATTGTCGCTCAGGACAAGCGTCAGATTTGGCAAAAGTCTGCCACGAAAAAGAGATTGGTAAATCGCTCGATCATGCGTTGGCCGAAGGGTGGGAGGTCGTTTATCTTGAGATTCTTGCAGAGCCAAGGAAACGAGGGGCAAACTGAGTCGAACCGGCTTTGTTACTACCAGTCAGTCGAAGATCCGTAGCGAGCGGTATCAAGTTCAGGGCGCCAGATATTGAATTCAATCCGAGAAAAAGCGTTGATGTCAAACTCCGCATCTCCCCAAACTTGAGAATAGCCTCTTACTGTTTTCTCGTCGAGTGACTTGAGTTTCACAGTGATGTATCCCCCCTCATGAAACCAACAACGAACGTCATTTTTTTCCATTCTGACTTCGTCAATCTCTTCAGAAAGGGCAACGCTCCTCATGAGTTTGATTGGGACTCCGACGTCTCCAAACGAGGTCGAAAGGGAGACTTGGCCTTCGTCGATTGATTTGACGCTACCAATAATGACATCACCATTTGCGAGGCGGATTTCTTGGCCCTCTAATTTTTCTTCACTGTCCTCTTTCTCGTCATCGTCGGGTTTCGCAGGAAGAATTCCGTCCCACTGGGAGACCGAGATGTTACTGAATTTGATGGGGCTGGTGTTTTGTGGGACGAAGTGGATCCAATTACCCTTGAATTTGGTGTCGTCAACTCCGGTCCAAGTTCCGATCTCTTTGTCATCAATGTGGACGGCGTTAGTCCCATCTTTGCTGCGATCAAGGTAGATCGTAAATTCGGCAGTCTCGGCTTCGAGCATGTTTCGGATGGACTCACTTATGATATCGTTATTACGGTCATTTGGAGCGTTTCGGTAAACACTCAGGTAGGTCCGCTGGACATTGAGGGAGTATCCAGTTCCGGGGTAGTCATCGCTGCCATCATCCGAGAAGAATAGGATTCGGAAGTAGGGTGACGATTTCCAATTGGCGGTAAAGCTGATCTTAGCCTTATCGGGAATTGTGACTTCACGAGCAATGCCGCTGCGGGCCTTGGAAATCATAGTCCGATTTTTGAAGGTCCAGTATTTTTCGATATTTCCTCCTGCTGAAACCCACCCCTCAGGCCCGTCAGGCCCGTTGTAAAAGGATGGGGATTGATTGAATATGTCGAGCGAGTGAACGAGAGAGCGCCGAAGAGTCAGGTTTCCGGCATACCAGGTTTCGAGCGTAATGGTCTTATCGTCTAAGTTAATCAGACGCCCTCGGATGGTGTCTCGATGAGAATCGCGGAAGTGACCTTTGATGGTTGCGAGGGCGTAATGATCGGCTTCAATCTTTTGTGGGACTCCGTTGAGTGTCATTTCAAGGAGCCTTTTCGTGTTAAGGACGCTCAGGCCTTCTAGAGAAGAGGATTCAAAGATGAGCTGTTTTTTTTCCGCTTCGACAGATTTTGGAGTTCCACTGATCTTGCTCTTATCCGAAAACGTGAGGACGGAAGGACGCTCTTTTTGAGTCTTTTCATTTTCGCCGAAAGAGAGAATTGCGCTAACTAGAGAAAGGGTGAGAGCAAGGAGAAGTTTTTTCACGGTGCTAAGAGGTTACGTTCTTCGGTGTTTATTCACTTTTGCTGATCGACAACATGACGACACGGTCGATTTCGAGTTCTCCGAGCCATGGGTGGTTTGCTTTGAGCTTGTCAGGACCTAACTGAATTCCAGAGAGGCTGAGTTTACCGCCAGTTCGCAGAGCGAGATGATATTGTCCTTTCGATTTTGGAATATTCGTACCTTTTGTGAAATACATTACGGCGCAATTTTCGAGTGGGATTGAGATTGGGTTCGGGCTCAGAGGTGTTTGAACGGTGAATGGCTTGGTTGGATTTTCCGGGCTATAAGAGAGGATTTTTCCACTGAAGCGATCACCATCGTCTACGGATAAAGTGTCGAGTTTATCTTCGGCACGTGGTTCGCGGCGAAGCAATTGAGTGGTGGTATCCCACTCGTTAACGATGATGTTGCTAATGCTATTATCAGAACTTCCCGAACTCATGCTTTCGAAAAGAATAGCGGATCCTTTTGGAGAATCTGTTGGGTCAATTCCTTGTCCCAATTTTTCGCCATTAAGATAGAGTTGGAGGATTTTTGTGACCCTATCCACTCGAAGTTCGAGTTGACAGGTGTTGGAGTTCTTGTTTCCGGGAGCTTGGGTGGAAGTGATAAGCGTTTTAAACTTTGGTCCGTTGGCACCGGCAGGCATAACGCGCCTGACTTGAACTCCTCCAGAATTTAGGTTCAGCAGATACGAATTACTTGTTCCGTCACTTTGAGGTTCTGCTTCATCAGTGCAAAGATGAATGCGGATATTTGGAGATGACTCCCAGCTAATTTCAGCGCCAAAGATAAAGTTTTCAGGAAGCTTAAGATCTCGTCCGATAAACCCTTTGTCACGAGAGGTTAGGGCTCCTTCCTCATAGCGCCAGCGGCCGTTATTTCCCTGAGACCATCCCTCGATTCCAATAGGGCCTCTGAAGATATTCCGCTGGGGAGTGACTCCAAAAAAGACAGAATTAATTTGCTCCCTTGGAATCTCGAGAAGTCCGGTGAACCATGTTTGGAACGAAAGGTGGGTTGGAGTTAGACCAATCACTTCACCAGGAATGCTATCGCCGTTCCTTAGGTAAAGTTCTTGGGAGTTCTTTGGGAGATCATCTGGGGCCTCCTTCTCTGAAGAATCTGCTGAGAAGTTGAGTTTGATTAAGCCTTTATTAAGGATTTTTAGTGGTAATTCGCTGTGGGGGGTTTGAAGCTCGATGAGCCCTCCTTTGAGTGCGATAACTTTTCCGAAAAAGAGGTCTCCGTTCTTTAGGCTAATCTGATCATTTGCGTGGCTAATGCTGAGGAAGGCCATGGTGAGGCCGGCGATGAGTGAATTGCGCATAGATTTAAAAGATGAGCGTTACAGATCGTCAAACCAATCGGACAAGTCGGGTGATCCTTCGATAAAACGAAGCATGGCGGCGGCAGATAGATCTACGGTGACCTTTCCCAAAAAAGGAGAGTTGCCGATTAGCAGGTTATTTTTGGCAGATATTGGGTTGAGTTTGATTTTCCCAAATGGCTTATAAACTATCGTAACTGGTTCTTGTTCCCAAGTTAGCTCTTCTGAGAGGTCGTCGCTTTCTAGGTTTGTCGAGGATGATTCCTTAAGAACAATTTTAGAAAGTTCTTTGACGGGAATCTTAGCATCCATGTAAGGGGACTTGAGATGTGCGAGCCCACCCTTGATCCCCATGATCTGCCCTGAAAAACGGTCGGTTCCATTTCCGAGAAGAACAAGATCCCGATCTGGGTGAACCATGCTGTTGGCGCTATCGGTCATGCCGTTCCAAGAGGTGATCATAACTTCGGAGATGCGAACGCGGGCGTTACTGGTATTATTAACAATTCCAAATCCGGTGCCATCACCAGGAAACCCGCCAAGGTCATTCCACTGGGCGGCATAGTTTCCATTAATAAAAAGAATCATGATGGATTCCTTGCGATTGTATCGAATTTCAATCTCGGCATCTCCTCCTTCGGAAAGTGAAATGTTACTGCGGACACTGGCCATTCTTTGGGTCCGAGCAACACCGGCCTCGCTGAAGTAGTTTCGGGAGAGATTCGGGTAGCTTGAATAGAGTGTCATTGTATATCCTGTTCCAAACATGTCCGCGTGGGTGCGTTTGGAAGGATCAATCCAGGTAATGCTTTGAAACCCATTGTTCTCGCGGAGATCAATTAATTTTTCTTTTTGAAGTTGAGCTGGAATGAGTTCCTCAGATTCTTCATTTGCCTCGGGCTTCTTTTCGTCCTCGCCTTTCGGTTTAACAGCATCCTCGGCCTCCCCAGCTTTCGGCTCTTCCTTTTTCTCTGGTGGGAGGACTCGAGTGAAGTCGGAATGAAGGGCAAGGGTTAGATTTAAACGTCCCTTCCATTCTGCTTTGAATTTGAGGCGGCCAATGTCAGGCATATTCGCGTCCGGATAAACCAGAGCGCGATTATCGAGGCTGTAAAATGAAGCACCAGAATGAATCCAGGCCGATGACTTATTCTTCTCCTCTGTGACTTCGGTCTTGGGCTTGTCGGCTTTGGTTGCTTCAGCCTCAGTCTGGTCTTTTTTTTCAGCTTTGCGGTAATCGAGAATTATCCAGCCGTTGCTGTTGTATGGTCCACTGTAAAAAAGTTCTCCATCGAAGGGGTTAGGGGAGAGTGATTTGATATGTTTCCGGGGGATTTTGACATCGCCTACTATCGAACTTTTAATCACGAGTGAATTCTCATCGAGTGAAACGATTTCACCTGGAATCCTGTCGCCACTGGCCAAGGTGATGAAGGATGTTTCCTTCTCCATGACCACGCCGCTACTGCCTTTAAAGACGACCTGACGAATCGCTGGAATACTGAACTTAATAGGGCGATCGATATCCTTTCTTTCCCAAAGTAGGCCATCTTGAATGCCGCCGAAAATCCCATGCATGACATCTCCGTTATCAAAGAGGATTAGGTCGTCGCCGGCCGGGTCTGGTTTCGAAGCTTCAAGTCCGGTGGAAGTTTTCTCATTTTTGGAGAGGTCTTTGTCTAAAAGGATTCCGTCGCCCTTGACGACAATTTCGCAAAATGAAAGAGACGGAAAAGAGGCTAAAAGGACCAGGTAAGAGGCAGGCTTCATTTTTCGTAGATGGGAAGGAAACGATAGTTCAAAGCGAGGGACAGGAGGGCCCCTGAAGTATTGAATGATTTCCCGCGGCTTCCTGGGAATGATCCGTCGGGTCCTTGAAGAGTTCCGAGGTATCTAGTGTTTTTGGCGTTCCATTGCTGCCAAGTTTCTTCATTTGAGTGGAAAAGAGCCTGAGCCATGTAATATTCAAAGTAATAGGCATAGTGGCTCTCACGGTGGTTCAGCTTTTTCGCCAGATATTTGGCGCTGGCTTCATAAAGCTTTGTTTTGTGTTGTTTTGCGAGTGACTCACAAAGGACGCCTATGGCGGTCAGGGTGGGACGATCGCCCATGGAATTTTGATAGCCGTATCCGCCATCGCTTCCACGGCATTTGCGCATAAATTTCATTCCCTTTTCGAGGGCCGTATCTGGAACGGGGATGCCAGCATTTCTTGCGGCATAAAGCGCGACGATTTGGCATCCAGCGATCGATGAGTCGGAAGTAGTGGCGTCTGGGCTGTAACGCCAACCACCTCTCGGGTTTCGCTTTTGTGCGCTGAGAATGAGTTCAACAGCCTTTTTTAAACCAGTTGCAATCTTTTCGTTGCGATACATTCCGTAGCACTCGGCCAGAGCAAGGGTGGCGAAACCATGGGTATACATTGAGCTTCCGATATATCCGTTTCCGGCGTCTTGCGCACTCAGGATGAAAGCGATCCCACGCTTTATATTTTCGGTGTATTCACCGTGATTTGGGTCTTCGCCGTGTGCAAGGAAGGCCATGACAGCAAGACCGACGACGCCTGGCTCGCTGCCCACTCCATCAGCCCAGGAACCGTCCTCTTTTTGAGTTTTTGAAAGATACCGAAGCCCCCGTGTATAGATGTTTTCAACGGCGGCCGGAATGGGATCCTCATCCCGCTGAAGGGGATTTTGACCAGCAATCGGGAGTGCCAAGATCATCGTTAAAATTGGAAGCAAAGTTCGCATGGGAAGGGTGTTTAAGCAGGAGTAGAAAATAAAGAAGGGGAAACGGTCTCCCGAGCTGAAGCGCCCCGAAGACCGTTGATGCTCTGGGGGATAATTTTTCTATTTTTTGGCTTTGGCGGCCTTGTTGTAGCCGTCGAGTGCTTTTTGGAACTCTGGTGGAAGGGTTGTCCCTGATTTCCCGGCAGCTCGAGGAACGCGCCGCTCTGGGCTCTGTTCTCCTTTGGCGACACCCTTGTTTTCGGTATTCGCGGAATCGGATTCACCGGTAGATCCCTCACCGCCCTTGGTTGATTTTGAATCCTGATCTTCACCAGGCTTCTTGCCCATCATTTGGCCCATCATTTCGAGCATGGCACCCATGCTCTTTTGCCGGCTTGGTCATCCGCCGGCTGATGGTCATTGAGATTTTTCTTTAGCGGCCTCGTAGATCTTCTCAATGATCTCGGTTTGCATGGCGATGGTATCACCACTCGTGTCGCCGTCTTCTAGCTTGTCGGTGGTTTTAGCCATGAGGGTCTCGACTTCGGTAAGAAGCTTGATCACCTTTTGGTTGGTTTGCTCAAGGAGAAGCTCCTGGGCGTTGGCGGTCTGTTTGTCCTGATCAATCGAGACCTTTTCAGATCCGTCTTGGTGTTCGACCAGCGCCTTGGCTTTAGCGGCCTCGGTTGGTTTCTTCGCGCCGTCCTCTTTGGCGGTATCGGCAAAGCCGGTCGCTAGAAGGCCCGCCGAAGCGAGTGCGGTGATTAGGGTTGCTTTCATAGATCGTTTTTCTGGTTTATAAATTGGGTTTATCTTTCGGAAATTTTTAGAGAGCGGAGCATCTGCTCAAGGGAGCGAGTGCGGCCACGGATGTCTTGCTCCGCTTGGACCATGCGCATGACTTTGAGCATAAATTCGAAATCTTTTTCTTCGCCGCCACCGGAGCCACCATCTCCACCCCCACCATTGCCATCAGGCTTAGGGCCTTCGAGTTTTTCCGCCCACGACATGAGGCGGTCGGACCAATTTTTAGAGAGTTTGCGGGACGTGAAGGTATGGTTCATTTGGATCTTCTCCCGGAGCCTCTCGAGTTTCTCGTCGATAAGAGACTTAGCCATGTCCTCATAGACTTCCTTGTGGATTGATTTTTGGGTTCGCGCATAGAACCGCTCGAGGTCTTCTTGAATCCATCGCACGTCATTTGTAACGGAACGTTGCTGGCCGGAAAGTTCCCCTAAGAGTCGCTGATTTGCGGGGTCAATATCATCGCTGTTTGGAGTGGCGCCGACGATTGCTAACTTGCCGGTGAGAGCTGAGTTCAGGGAGTTGCCGATCGAACCTTCGTCGGCTGAAGATTTCTTGAGACGATTTACAAAAGTAGAAGCTTCAAAATTCTCATTAGCTTGATTGGCTTTTTCAATGGTTTCTTGCATCTTTTCGAGCGCCTCTTTTTGCTTCTCAATCGCTTCTTTAAGATCTCTCTCCGTCTTTTCCGGAGTGGATTTTTGGTCCTGAGCCTCTCCCAGTTTTTTCTCAACCTCTGGCATGTCTTTCTCACCTAGCTCTTTCATGTTTTGGAGGGCGTCGGCCATCTCCTTCATGGTCTTTTGGTCGAGCTCGCCGTTACGAGCAGCATCCTTGAAGATCTCTTCCATTTTCTTGGCGACTTCCTTCATTTTTTCAGCGTTCTCTGCCTCCTTTTGCTCGCTTTCCGCAAGCTGTTCTTTGGCTTCTTCGCTTTGAAGTTCTTCTGCAGTGTTGTTCTTATCGAGGCGTTCGTTCTCGTCGAGATTATTTAGCTCCTTCCGGGCGGCGTCTTCCAATTCGCTAATGACCCGGTCAAAACGTTTTTTAATGACCTGAGCGTGCTCGTCACGAGTGAGAATATAAATCGTGAGGGGCTCGGAAAAAATTCGGCCGCGCTCGGGTTTGTAGTCTTCAGTGTAGGCAGAAAGGATGAGGGTCTGCGGCGCAATTCCGTAGGTTTGGGGTGAGAAGATGGCACGGTCGCTGAGGCGATTTGAGGATGGGGAGCCTTTTTTTAAGGTGATCGATCCAGTGGCGGGTTCATCGTCAGACGGTTTGTTGAATGATCCAACCCATGAGAGTCCAATTTCCCTTAGGCCGAAGTCATCTTCGCTAATAATATCAAATTCGAGAGTTTCCTCGGCAAGGATCACGATGTTGCGCTCGATCCCTTGGATATAGGAGGTGGGAGTTTGGTCTTCCGAAGTCTTGATTTCGACTTTGAAAGATCCTGCTCCGTCTAGGCCCTTTACATCGGTCCAGGTAAAGGGGACCGAGGCGTGGAAGCGTCCCAAATCGATGGGTTCGGTGGAAACGGTAGCACCGTCCATGGAAAGTTTAAGATCGCGCGGCTCTGGTAATTTCACGACACTTTCAATTGCCGCTCTTTTGCCTTCCTCTTCAGTCTTGGTCCGGGATGATTCAAGTTCGGTTGGGTTTTCCGCTTCGATTGGAGCGCGGCTCTCGCTGATGGCAGTTTCTTCGAGAGGCTGGGGGTCGAGGTGAGCGCTGGCTTTTGAGATTTCGCGGGAGAACGATCCTTTTAGGACGGTCTTGCTTCCTTCGAGAGCGGTCAAAACTCCAGTGCGAATGTCGACATCGCGCGGTTCGAGTTGGAGGTAATCTGGAAGAGTTACTAAAGCTTCAAAGCCAGAAACCTCAGGACGGACTTCTGGTTCCACCCAAAGGCGGTGGTTGGCGTCCCCAGCTTCGATGGTGATGCGATCTTGGGTCTCTTGGCCGGTGAATTCAAATTGGTAGGAGCCATTTTCGCCAAGGTCCGCTTGGATCCACTCTTGCTGGCCGTAGCGGGCTCGGGCATTCGCTGGTCTATTATCACTGTCTTTTTTGAGAGGGGCACTGAAGCTAAATGCCTCACCGAGAGGAACAACTAGCGGGTCAGGCATTTTGTCAGTGTCAAACTGCGTAAAAGTGTAGTGATCGGTATTTGAAAGCGGCATCAACCAGCGTTTTAGGGCGTTTCCTCCAGCTTTTGGTGCGATAGAAAAACCAAAGGTAATCGCTGCGGCTCCCATGAGAACTCCTAGCGCTAGCTTTTTGTGCCGCGAGTAAGGGAGGGCCTCGTTCATATTCCGCTTCGCGGCCTGATTCGCGACGTGAATCATGGCGGCAGCGCGGAGTTCAGGGGACATGGCCTCCTTCGATTCTTGTTGGTCTTGAAGTTCGACAATTCCGAGCAGTCGATCACCTAATTTCGGGAATTTACGCGAAATGAGGCGGGCAAGCTGCTCCTCGCGTCGGTGTCCATAAACCCAGCGACGGACCCAGTAGGGGGCGAAAATTGCCGCAAGGGAAGTTCCCGCGATCAAAATAGCGAGGCGCGCAAGTGCAGGGATCGGAAAAAGTCGCTCAAGCGCGAAGACGATCAGGAATGAAATGATCAGCCCGAAGATACCAGCGAGGACCGCCTCCGTAACCTTGATACGCCACAGAGAACGTTGGAAATCAGCGAGTTGCTTGCTGAGCTCCGCCGGGATGGGAGTGGGTTGGTTGGATGACGGGCGAGAGGATGATTCAGGCATCTAGGATTGAGCGATAAACACTCTGACTAAAGGTTTCGTAAGACTCGCAGACAAATGGTGGTCCTGCCAGCGGGAAATTCCGATTTTCTATTCTCTAAAACGACGCACAGGCCTGTATTTTTGTTGGGTTTTTAGCTGGTGACCGATTCTTGATATTGGTAAATGTCTCTTAAGTATCTAGGAACAATGATTGATTACCCCCGAAACAGCCAGCAAACCATTCCTGAAAGTTCTGTAAAAATCGTTGGCCTGGGTGGCGCAGGCTCAAATATGCTCGATCGAGTGGCGTTGGATGGCGTTGAGGGTGCTGAGCTTCTTTCTTTAAATACCGACGTTAGAACCCTCAATGGCACCGTGGCTGGTGAGAAAATCCAACTTGGGCGCAGTCTCACCAAGGGGTTGGGGACTGGGGGCGATCCAGAGCTCGGCGAAAAGGCAATTCTGGAGGCTGAAAATGAAATTCGTGATTCACTGAGAGATCGTCAAATTGTTTTTGTGTGTGTGGGTTTGGGAGGAGGATCTGGTTCAGGAGCGGCTCCTGTTCTAGTAAGGCTAGCTCGCGAAGCGGGGGCTTTTGTGGTGGTTTTCGCGACGATGCCATTTGCGTTTGAGGGGCGTCGTCGTCGGACGCAAGCCGAAGAGTCTTTAAACCAGCTTGCGGTTCTTGCGAACGCGCTCGTGACCTTTGATAACGGGCGGATGGGTGAGCTAGTGTTACCCAAGCAAGGGGTGCACGAGGCGTTTTCAGCTGCTGACCGAATGATCTCAGATAGTATTACGGCGGTTGCTCGTCTCGTTCTTCGTCCGGGTTTGATTAATGTTGGTCTTGACGAGTTAATATCGGCTCTAAAAACGACACGCTCGCGCTGTCTCTTTGGCTCCGGGCTTGGACGGGGCGAAAACCGCGCTCAATCCGCTCTAAAGGCAGCTCTTAATAGTCCGTTGCTTGATCGTGGTTCTTTATTGGAAGATGCCACAACAGTTCTAGTTCATATTTGTGGTGGAGATGAGATGACTCTTTATGAAGTGGAACTCTTGATGCAGGGGTTGACAAAATATATCCCGGAGAATGCTCATCTTCTCTTCGGTGCCGCAACAGACAAGCAAATGAAAGACGCTTTGAGCGTCACTATTATTAGTGCTCTTCCTGAAGATCGACTTCAAGCGGTTCCGTTTGTGGGAGAGATCGAGACCGACGATGAGCCTGTCGCGGAAGAGGTGGCTCCGGTCATTGAACCAGAACCAGAGGCAGAGGCAGAACCAGAACCAGAGGCAGAGCCAGAAGTAGAGTTGGCAGATGAAGCTATTGGTTTTATTGAAGAGGAGCCGGAGGGATTAGAAGATGAAGAATCCGAGGAGTATGAAGATGAAAAAGTCGACGAGGACTTGGGAAAAGGGTCGTTGGAGGAGGAGGATATCGAGCTTGAAGCCGATAGTTCAGATGATTTTGCGGATCCCAAATTAAAAAGGAAATCGGATAAGAGAGAACCCGAACCTCTCAACGAGAACGAGCTTAGGATCGTAGATTTGGGAGGGTCCAAGGCGTCCGGTAATCAGGGTGAACTTCTTCTCGAAGGTGCACCGAAGGGTCGTTTCGACGGAGAGTCACCAAACGTTGACAAGGATGGCGAGGATCTCGACGTTCCTCCTTACCTTCGTAAGCGAGGTCGCCGCCGGTAGTGGGTTGACACAAGCAGTCACGCTTCGTTCATTGCGGTGTGCAGGTTTTACACGGACTCAAAGAGCTTTCTGAGTTTGATCGATCTTTTGGTCTAGCGTTGGGGGTTTTCGATGGAATTCATCTAGGGCATCAGGCTGTTATTGAGGCTGCTCGTGGGGCAGGGGCTCTCGGGGTGTTAACCTTTGATCCTCATCCAGTGGAGGTCTTGGCGCCAAACCATGCGCCGCGTCGTGTCCTATCAAGCCTCGATCAAAAGGAGCGTATCCTTTCCGGACTCGGGGTCGATTTTTTGGTGATCATCAAATTCTCCCCGGAATTCGCGGCTAGGGAAGCTCGCAAATTCGCTGATGATCTTTTTGCTACTGGGGTTAAGAAGCTTTCAGCTGGGGATGATTGGAGTTTTGGCCGCGGGCGCGAAGGGAACATGCAGCGTCTCCGTGAGTGGGGAAATGAATCGGGGGTCGATGTTCTTGAGATTTCTGCCATTTTACAGGACGGGCTCAGGATAAGTAGCACTCGAATTCGTAAGTGCTTACAAGAAGAGGATCTCGATTCAGTTGCGACAATGCTTGGAAGGCATTACTCGGTTCTTGGAAGGGTCATTCGCGGGCAGCAGTTGGGGCGGACAATTGGATTCCCCACCGCAAATGTCGTTGTTGCCGACGAGGTTTTACCTCCCAATGGCGTGTATGTGGTTGAAGGGAACGGAATTCCTGGTGTCGCAAATATTGGGACTCGGCCGACAGTCGATGACGGTCGGGGGCGTAGTTTGGAGGTTCACCTTTTTAGTGAAGATCTTCCGATGGATTATGGCTGGGAACTTGAAGTCGGATTCTTGCGAAAAATCCGAGATGAAAAGAAATTCCAATCACTCGAGGAGTTACGAAAGCAGATCGAGTTTGATGTTCAGAACGCGCAAAAAGGCTAGGGCTGTTCTACAGATTGCATTTGCCTTTTTGGCTGCCCATCGCTAAGGGCTGGGGGTCCGCTGCAAGCGCGGAATAACGCCATGGAAAAGAAAAGTGATTTTGGACTGATTGGTTTGGCCGTTATGGGTCAAAACCTTGTGCTTAATGTGGAAAGCCGCGGCTTTCAGGTTTCGGTGTATAATCGGACTAGTTCCAAGATGACCGAGTTCATCGCAGAAAACCCTGACCGGGCTCTCGTTGGGTGTGAAAGTCTCGAGGAATTTGTAGAATCTCTCGCAACTCCACGCAAAATTCAAATCATGGTGCAGGCTGGTGGGCCGGTCGATGCTGTCATCAGATCTCTTATGCCTCTTCTCGATCCTGATGATATCATTATCGATGGTGGTAATTCTCTTTATACCGATACCGAGCGTCGTGATAAATACGTTGGTGAGGCCGGGTTCCGGTTTATTGGCGCTGGCGTTTCAGGTGGCGAAGAAGGGGCACTCAAAGGTCCTTCGATTATGCCCGGCGGTCCCACTTCGACTTGGGAGGTGATGAAACCAATTTTCGAAAGCATCTCCGCAAAAGTCGACGGCGAACCTTGCGTTGTTCACATCGGGGAGGGTGGTGCTGGTCACTTTGTAAAGATGGTTCACAATGGCATCGAGTATGGCGACATGCAGCTCATCTGTGAGGCCTATAACATTTTTAAGGCTGCCGGATTTACCAACGTAGAACTCGCCGATATTTTCTCCGATTGGAATGCCGGCGATCTTGAATCCTTCCTCATTGAAATAACTGCAAATATTTTCAAGCAAACTGATCCAGAGACCGGTGAACACATTGTGGATCTCGTCGTCGATAAAGCTGGTCAAAAAGGAACCGGTCGTTGGACCATGATGGAGGCTGTTGAGCACGCTGTTCCACTCTCGACGATCGGAGCTTCCGTCGAAGCACGCATCCTCTCAGCAATGCGTGACCAAAGGATTGACGCTTCAAAGATCCTTCAAGGACCTTTGAATACCGATTTTAGTCTTGGTGATATGAGTAAAGAGGATCTTGTCGCAAAAGTAAGAGACGCGCTTTATGCTTCAAAAATTGTTTCGTATGCTCAGGGGCTTGACCTGATCACCAAGGTTGGTGCCGAAAAAGGTTGGGATCTCAATCTGGGTGAAATCGCTAAAATTTGGCGTGGCGGCTGCATTATTCGGGCCCGCTTTCTTAATCGGATTACCGAGGCTTACCGGAGCGATGCTCCTACCAATTTGATGTTGGCTCCATTTTTCACGGATATTCTAACCAATGCCCAGCAGAACTGGCGTGAAGTGGTCAGTCTTGCGGCGCTCAACGGCATTCCGGCCCCAAGCTTCGGAGGCTCACTTTCCTATTACGACAGCTACCGGTCCGAACGCCTCCCAGCAAACCTTTTGCAGGCGCAGCGTGACTTCTTCGGAGCTCACACTTATGAGCGTCTTGATAAGCCAGCCGGCGAGTTCTTCCATACTGAAGATTGGCCCGAGCTTATCAGCTAGAGCGGATTTGATATTTTGAATTGGTGTTCTCTAAATCGGGGAGCGCCGTTCCTATTGTCCCGTCGCAGGAAAATCTTGGAAAAAAATCCTAGTTCTTCCTTCTCTGACAGGTCCTCTTGTAAAAAATTAGTGTTTAAAGCCTCATGCTCAATGTTTTGTTGTTTGAGTAGACAAGGGGTATTGACGAATTTTTTATAATCGTCATTTTTAAACCAATCGCATTTAAGCGAAATTGCTAAATTATGAAAAATATCATCGATCGATTCAGAAATCTTAGCGCCGAATTAAGGCTAGGGACATCGCTTGGCCTGAAGCCTCTTTTTTCGCTAAGCTTACTAGCCTTAGCTGGAACAGGGGTGGCATCTGCTAAGGAGAACCACGGAGTAGGTGGTGACGTTACCAAATGCCCGGTAATGGGATCGCAGGCGGCTCCTGCAGCCCGCCACACAGCGGCTTCAGCGTATGGTAATCGTGACTGGTGGCCCAATCAATTGAACTTGGGTATCCTTCATCAGAATTCTAATAATGGAAATCCGGTCGGTGGAGAATTCAACTATGCAAAGGAATTTGAAAAGCTTGATTTGGCTGCTTTGAAAAAAGATCTGGCTACCCTTATGACGGATTCTCAAGATTGGTGGCCTGCGGATTATGGGCATTATGGTCCACTATTTATCCGACTCGCATGGCATAGTGCAGGAACATACCGAACCTATGATGGGCGTGGAGGAGCTTCTGATGGAACGATTCGTTTTGCGCCTCTTAACAGCTGGCCAGATAATGGGAATCTCGATAAGGCGCGGCGACTTCTTTGGCCCATCAAACAAAAGTATGGGCAGAAAATTTCATGGGCCGACCTTATGATTTTAAGTGGCAATGTGGCTCTTGAGTCCATGGGGTTCAAAACCTTTGGCTTCGGAGGAGGTCGCGCCGATGTGTGGGAGGCGCAGGAAGATATTTATTGGGGGCCCGAGAGTGAGTGGTTGGCTAAGAAACGTTACGATGATGGTAAGCTTGCTAACCCTCTCGCGGCGGTTCAAATGGGTTTGATCTATGTTAACCCTCAGGGTCCTGACGGTAACCCCGACCCACTCGCCTCGGCCAAACAGATTCGTGAGACCTTTGGTCGCATGGGGATGAATGATGAGGAAACGATCGCCCTCATTGCTGGCGGACACACCTTTGGTAAAGCTCACGGAGCTCATAGTCCTGAAGGAAATGTTGGGCCTGAGCCAGAAGCTGCTCCTTTGGAAGAACAGGGATTGGGTTGGAAGAATAGCAAAGGGAAAGGTAACGGCGTTGATACTATTACAAGTGGTCTTGAGGGAGCTTGGACTAGCACCCCAGCCCAGTGGTCACATAGCTACTTTGCCAACATGTTTGCTTACGATTGGGA
>DCQM01000145.1 GCA_002323895.1 Akkermansiaceae bacterium UBA1518 | reverse complement strand
GGACCTCTCCTCCCAAAATTCATCACCAACTTAGATCAAGATCAGTTTTTTATTGCCATGAGAGTGCTCATTCTAATTTTTTGTTCCTTAACTATTTTACAAGCGAAGACTCAACCCTCTCCCTCCGATCCTCAGGCGACTGAAGAAGTCAAAATTTTGCTGAAGCGCTTGCACGATCAGGCAGGCAAGGGAATCATGATCGGGCACCAAGATGCCACGGCTTATGGGGTGGGCTGGAAATCTGAAACTGGTAGAAGCGATATCAAGGAAGCTTGTGGAGATTATCCGGCAGTTTATGGCTGGGACCTTGGGGATATTCATCTTAATCACAATCTCGATGGAGTCTCCTTCACTGAAATGAAACGCCTAATTCGTGAAGCTGATGCCCGTGGCGGCATCAATACGATTTCGATGCACCTCGATCATCCGGTAAGCGGGCGCAATGCTTGGGATAACACAAAGGTGGTCGGTAAAGTTCTCCCAGGGGGAACCGCCTCTAAGAAATTTTTAGCAACCTTAGATTTGATCGCTGCTTTTTTGGGCGATTTAAAGCGTGAAGATGGCAGTTGTATTCCTGTAATCCTACGACCCTTTCATGAACACAGTGAACGATGGCCTTGGTGGGGCCGGAGCCAATGTGAAGATGGCGAATTTATAGCTCTATGGCGTATGACTGTGAATCACCTACGACTTACAAAACACCTTCACCATATTCTTTATGCCATCTCTCCTCAAGATGTTGTCGATGAAGAAGACTACATGGAAGGCTATCCCGGTGATGATTACGTCGATATCTTTGGGCTCGATTATTACAAAATCTGGAAGAAGCGCGACGTCCAGCAAATGGGTGAGGTTCTTTCGATGGTCGCAAAACTCGCGGAATCCCATGGTAAAATTTCGGCTTTAACAGAAACTGGAATTGATAAAGTCCCTATTTCTAATTGGTGGACTGAGCGCCTCCTACCAGCGCTCAACCACGACGAATGGTCCCGAAAAACAGCTTGGGCATTGTTATGGCGCAACAAGTCGCGTGGACATCATTTTGGCCCGCACAGCGGACATCCAAGTGTCCCTGATTTTACTCGATTTTATGATAGTGAACTTACGATCTTTGAAGCGCAGACCGCAATGCAAGAAGTTAAGGTGGCACAAGAAAGTCTGATCAAAGATCAACACTGCCTGTCGAACGTTGCCAAGGTCGTGCAACAAGGAAAGGTCCTTTACCATAGGGCCATAAATTCCACTTTCCCCGGGGATCGACCCATCACAGATGATACCTTATTTCCGATTTGGTCGATGACAAAACCAATCACCAGCGTGGCCGCGATGATTTTGCATGAGCGCGGATCTTTTCAACTAGATGATCCGGTTTCTAAAATAATCCCACAACTTTCTCAGCTGAAAGTTTACGATAAAAAAGGCGCCACCGAACCCATTAAGAGAGAGGTTACCTTCCGGGATCTTTTGCGACACACTTCCGGGATTTATGGTTACGACGGATCGTTTCATGAGGAGGGTACATGGAAAGAGATCATAGAACTGAAAGATCTTGCTGAAATGATTGATCTTCTAGTCCAACAACCCCTTAAACATCATCCCGGAGAGCGTTATACCTACGGCATGAGCACTGCTATCCTTGGTAGGGCAATAGAAATAATATCCGGGCAGGACTTCGCATCTTTCCTCGAGAAGGAGATCTTTCAGCCTTTAGATATGGAAGACACCAGCTTTCATCTTAATGATGAAGATCGAGAAGAACGTTTTCAGCCGCTATTCGTTAAAGAAAAATCGAATTTTCGTCGAGGAACTAAAGCGGAGGATGAATTATATTATCAGCCCGGAAGCGCTTTGGCTTTAGGGGGCGAAGGTCTGATTTCCAATCTTCGCGATTATGGCCGATTTTGCCAGATGTTGGTCGACCGAGGGCGGACTCGTGATGGGAATAAAATCATCTCTGAAGAGACACTATCGCTTATGCTACGCGACCAAATGGGAGAAATTCCCGGTTATGGTGGAAGGCGTTCTGCCAATCATTTGGGTTTAGGATTTTATATCCTAAAAAACCCTGAACTAGGTGGCGATGGAGCGCCCAAAGGTATTTATGGCTGGAGTGGATATCACACCACCCACTTTTGGATTGATCCAGTCAACGAACTCTACGCCATTATTTTGACCCGTTTATATCCCACACCGGGCGAAAGTTTACAGATTTTCAGGACAGCGGTTTATCAAGGTCTCGGGCAGTAACTCCCACTTTTGATCTCAAAGGGGCTAACCGCAATGGACCGTTGGCATTTCGACACAAAAAGCACGAGGCTCCTCGGGAAACGCTACGCAGAGGAGATGCGCAAGTCGCAAACCGACTGGTGATTAAGCCCCCCTTGTTGAGACCAAAACGCACAATCAAAAGTCAACTTAAGCCAAGATTGGGGCACATAATGGCCCGTCTTGCAGTTCCCTAGTTTTTGTTCAAAGCGATTTAAATTTCACTTATCAAGAATCTCAGCAGTTGCTTGATCTTCCTTTTCTGTATCGTTGTGGTGACTCCAACCCAACTCTAGCTTTAAAGTGATACAGGAGGCGTTGACAAAACATGAAGCAATAATCGGCAGCAAAAGAAGAAATTTCATGGGAAGTAACCAACTCCTAGAAAACTCCTCCCACAAGCTTAAATTTCTTCATTCCAGACCCAAAAAAACGTGTCGAAGGTAACCCTAGACACGTTTGAAAGCGATGTAAACCTCGCCGCTGGCTAGGCCGGAATTACTTGTGCGAGTGATCCGAGTGATCTTTGCAACACTCCCCGCCCTCGCCACAGCAAGAGGCCTCTTGAGTGCAGGTACAACTCGAGAAAAGGGCCAAGCTAGCACACGCCATAATGATAGATATAATTTTCATAGCGCCCAAGGAGAACAAACCATCGCAGGTCCTGACAAGCGCAAACTTCTGAATCACCAGCTTTGCAGCGACTTGGAATACAGCCAACTCAGACTCGTCAACAAGTAAAACGATCGAGCCTTATTTGATTTTAACGATGCCCAAGATTGTCAGCTAGCTGACCAACTTATTATTTAATTATTGCTGACCCTTTACCTGAATCCGGTAAAATCTCTCAGCAGAGGTAGCGTTAACTGAATTAGTAGATCTGAATTTCATGGTGGCTGTTCCATCGCCGTTATGATCAGTCGCGACGTGAATCATTTGCTCTTCCTTCGTCCAACTCTCCAAATCATTACTTCCTTGCAATGAATACTGAAGCCCAACAGCCGCAAGATTGATCCTGAACGACACTGTAAAGAAGTCGTCTAATCCATCACTCGCTTCTTTCTCCAAAATTAAAGAAGGTAGCGAACCACCAGATTTGTCGTCGGAACCGAGCGCATACTCAAGTAATGCATTAAAACCGTCTCCGTCTTCATCCGCAGAAGCAACTCCAGTGAAGGGAACTGAGTCATCCCCACCTGGACTACCGTTGAGACCAACACTCGCACGCCAGCTGGTTGGCTGACTGTGATCTGGATTTGAAATTGGGGCATTTAGAACAAGTGAAAATCCCGAACCATCGGCGGCCGCCTCAGGCCAAGGAAAATCAACACCATACGTAAAGTCGCGAATCGGGAAGCCCCCTGCATCCAGTAAAACGATTTGTTCCCCGCCATTTTTGAGAGATCCATCAAATTCTCCTGCAATATTTGTAGATCCATGGCGCAATTCGAAACCAGCTTGATTATTCACAAGGAGAGTACGCTCTCCAGGTCCGAGAATACGAGCTCCCAACGGAAGAGCGCTATCAAAACCGGCAAAGTCAATTCCGTCAGTGAATCTAATTCCCTCCAAATTGATGGCCTGATTAGGATCTATATTGAGGAGCTCAATAAATTCGAAATCTCCTCGACTATCGAACCCGGCACTAGCTTCGGCGGCGGAGGGGGAAGCTGGGCGATAGTGAATTTCTGAAATGACTAGATTCTCAACAGACGCGGGGACGGCACTGACGACGAATCCGGCTTGACTGAGAGGGCTCCACTTAAACCCATCAAAGCTTCGGGCACGGACGTCAACAGATTTGTCCAATTCAATTGTAGAAGAGTAAACGAGCGCGTTAGCACTAACCTCATCACCTCCTCCTCGGCTCGCGGATAGCAGGCAAGACCAAAGGGCGTCGTTGCTACCTCTTCCCCGATTAAGTCCCTGGATAGCAAGGATATTTTGACCTACCTTTAAAAAATTTGTTCCTCTCGCTATCGTGTAGGGAGCATACTCGATTGCATCTTCATCATCGTGAGAACCCTCAGCAATTGAGTCCCAAGCAAGATTAGGAGGAGCATTAGAATCCCTAGCAACTTCATTACCATTTATGAATGCGACGAAGCTATCATCGTAGCGCATTTTTAAAGTAAGGCCCTCTAACGAATCAAGTTCAGCTTGTGATGATATCGTAAAGGGGATTCGAATGTAACAGCTTCCATTTTTCGAAGCCATCTGGCTTTCGATGTCCAAATTAAAGTAATCATCATAAAAATTACTTGAACTTTTCTCGTAGCCGACCCCTTGATTCCCAGAATCCCAGCTGGCAATATTAGGAGGAGAAGCAACGGAAGTCCACTCGGAAAGGGTTAAGTCACTCCCTCCATTAATAGTAGAAGGGACAAGCACCTCGCAAGGGGCATTCTCTTCAATAAGCGCGATTGATGGACTTTTCCCGAGACGAGGATCAGAGCCATCTAAGGTATAGTAAATCTTTGCACCCGGCCAACCGTTTGGGTCTCCTATCGCAAGATCAAACCCTGATTGGACCTCTCCCCCATAATTATTGAAGACAGGTGGTCGAGCGTTTCCGTTAGTGCCACGAGATTGAGTTTCCATCCAATCAAGCCTCGTCGTAAGCCAGTTCTTCATCCAATCAACTTCAGCCTGGTGGGTCCGCCGAGAAGCAAAACCGTCAGCATTTGGCCAGAGATATCTTCCGAGCGTATTCCACTCTTCAAAATTCCGAGTGACGGCATTGGGAGTCCCCCTACTTCCATCAAGTTCGTAATCGTGACGGTCAATCATACTCATCATGTTACTTGTTGAAAGTAAGCTTCGTCGTAAAAACCAAAACCGATCCCAGTAAGCCAGAGTAAATTCTTTGTCGGTAAAGAGGGTATCATACCAGTAATAATCACTCCCTCCTACTTGTGGATAATACCATCCTCGGGGGTTTTGCCCGTTAAGATAGTTAGCATTTCCAAGTCCTAAATTAAAATCCCAGACAGGAAGGGCACGTATTTTCCCATTCCGTGATTTTGAAAAATAGGTGCTTATTCGGTAGCCATCGATATCCTTGAACGCTTCAGTGTAGAGATGTGAGTCAATGAAACTTAAGCGGTCGATGTAGGCTTGATATCCCTCGTCAGGATCATCAAAAGAATCACCATGAAGAGCCGTCTCCATTTCATTCACGTAATTACGAAGATACAAAAACTGAGCACTGTTTGGGCGCTCGGGTTCATGCATATCAAGTGGAACCCTCTCGATTGAAGTGTTCCACGCCCTACTATAAGGACCCTTATCTTTCTTGAAAATATATCCGCCAGTAATGAGTTTCGGATCAACGGTTCGATCACCAAGCCTTTCAATATCGACCCTCTCCTTACCACGTTTAATTTTTTCCATCAAAACGTAAACACCACGATAGTCGTTAAGGGTCACGGTTCCGCGGTTACGATTCATAAAGACCTCGACGTATTGAGTTCTAACCCCACCAAAACTACCACCAGTAGTTCGAGCGGTTTCATAGACGATGGCATTTCGCATGAGAGTTTTATCCGAATAAGGAGCGTAGAGAATCCAATCCGACTCCGCTGGCATTCCTAAAACTGAAACTTTTTTGTCCTCGTCCTCATTATTCCATGTCTCCCAAGCATATTGTTTTTTAGGAAATCCTGCAGAAGATTGCCCCCGGATATGCATTCCACCCCTTCCCGTGAAATTCGGTTCAGAGTCGTTGATTCGGGCGATTCCGGTGAGCTCGTCCCGGTCGATTACCACTGTGTAAACAGGTTGAAAGCTCCGGCCTGAACTATCGATATTAACCCCGTTGGTATCAACCACCACGATGGGGAGGTTGGAAGTAAAATTACGGACATTCGACGCCAACTCAAGGAAGGTACGGCTTTTGACCTCGCCTGGCAGTCGACCCGTTTCATAGACTCGTGCCCGAACCGTCGTGGTGTCTGAGATATTGAAACGGGACGAATAAACGCGCGATGTCGCATTTGGAATTGAGCCATCAGTAGTGTATCGCACCAGCGCGGTTGGGGAAGAAGGGGGAAGAATCTCTAAGATTACAGAGCCTGAGAAAGTTCCACCAGCACGGTCAAACTTGACCCCTTCGGCAGGTGGACCAGCGGCTTGCAAGCCAACATTGATTCCCTCAGGGGTTGGATTCTCCAAATAACCTACAGAGCGATTGTTACCAAGTGCTCCGTAGGAAATATCCTGAGCCTGCTCCAAATAGTTAAACTCTGAAACTACCGTTATCCCGTCAGGCGCAATGAGGGCCAAGTATCCGCCTTCTTTAGAAAGAGAAAAATTCGTATGCAGCGAATCATCCGTGGAAGTCCGATCTTTTCCCGAGGCAAATATTACAAAATGATCAAACGGCGAAAGAATCACCCTTGGCATTCGCCAAAGAGTCTTTTGCTGGGGATCGTTAGTGAGGTAGTATCCGCTGAGATTTTGATTTTGATCCTGGCCATTATAGAGTTCAATCCAATCGGGATTATCGAGATTTTCATCCTCAAAACTGTCCTCGTTGCTAGCCACAAATTCATTGATGACTAAGCCAATTGGAGCTGGGGGCTCAGAAATCTCGACGTCCAACGATACATTATCAATATCAAGATCCATAGATGCCCCACCTGTGCGGCCACCAATCTGGATGCGGAAGTTATCAGGCACTCCATCAAGAACGTAGTCAGTGAAAACACTTTGTCCATCGAGTGTAGCATTGAGGATTGCTCCACCTCCGCTGCGAACCATTGAGATCTCAACAGGAACCCACTTATCAGCAGGCAAGTCGTAAGCAACATCAGCGCTTTCCTGGCCATCGTAGCTCACAGTAGCGTTGGTGCCATTAAAGGTTCGGAAACCAACTCCAACAGAATTGGAGAGAAGATAACGCTCTTCAACATCCCCAAAACCACCTGTGCCAGGGCGGACGAGATCATTCCCGTGAGTTACGACATCAACAAAACCGACACCGAAGCCGTCAGCTTCAATATTGCCCGCGCGAATGTCCATAGACAAGGTAGCAGTTTGCCATCCAGCAGTTCCAGTAGCAGGGAATGCAATGTTATTGCCTGCATCTCCTACGTTATTAAGCAGCTTGTAATAGCTTCCGGAAGGACCGCCTCTAACGACGGAACCAATTGGAGCCCCTCTGAACGCTGCCTCAGTGTATTCGAGACCATTTCCGTCGAAGTCTGTCAAAACGGCAGCCTTTGATAAAAGAGTTAAGGAAAGCCAGAAAAGGTAAGAAAAAATCGAGCGGTTGAACAACATGACGAATTAGGGTTTTAAAAAAGGTGTATAATAAGCGTGATACAGTTGAAAAATGTGTCAAATGAAATTAGAGAGTGATTCCAACCAATAAGGGATTGATGGCCTTTGCTCGAGGATGAGCCGAATCCAGTCGAACATTGTGACAATTTTTCACCTCCTTCCTCGCAGGTGATTAGAA
>DCQM01000082.1 GCA_002323895.1 Akkermansiaceae bacterium UBA1518 | reverse complement strand
GTTGGTCAGGCGGTATCTATGGACAGAGTTGTGGCGGATATTGGTATCCTCTTTGGTTAAAGGAGCATGCAGAAGCACGAGGGGCGCTGAATAAAGAGGGCTGGAATCGAGTGACAGTCATGGCCAAGGGGCAGACGGTAAAGACTTGGGTCAATGGGATTCCGGCCGCTCATTGGAAAGGGGATGGGACATATCGATCGGGTTATTTTGCCCTTCAAGTGCACAAGGCGAAAATTGGAACAGTTGTTTGGCGAGATCTTAAGGTCAAAGAACTCGATGAAGAGGGTGAGCGATTACAAGAGCTTGATCTCTACTGGGCTGAAGTTTCAAGAACGGTAGCGGAGGGTGATTTTGAAGGGTATGTCGCGACTTGTCATCCTGCGGGAGTTTTGGTTTCTGGAAAGAGTGAAGATAGCTATCCCTTGGCATCGGCTTTAAAGAAGTGGCAAAAGGAATTTGATGAGACGAAAGCAGGTGGGATGAAGGCGAGTGTCGACTTTCGTTTTAAACAACGGTGGGGTGACGATTCTACGGCCCATGAGACAGGAATTTTTCGATACGCCAGTCAGATAAAAGGTGGTGAAAAGACTGTTGCTTACATCGAACTCGAAGCTCTTCTAGTTAAGAAAGATGGTAGCTGGAAAGTTTTGATGGAGTTTCAAAAAGATCAAAAAACCAAAGTGGACTGGGATAAACTGAAGTAAAATTTCTCGGGTTTGGAAAATCGTATCGTCTTCCTTAGGGTGTTTTAGTCTAGTCTTTGAGGCTTTTTCTGTGAGAGAGGCCTGAGTATCGACTTGATACGCAAAAATAAAAAACGGCCACCGGAAGACCCAGTGACCGTTGAAAGTTCTAAGAGTGGTGGCTTAAGCTTCGTCGGCTTCAGCGATCGTTTTAAGAACGCGGCTGGCGATAGCATAGGGATCGCCTTGTGAATTGGGTCGGCGGTCCTCAAGGTAACCTTTCCAGTCATTCTTGGCGAATGAGTGTGGAACTCGGACAGAGGCTCCACGGTCCGCAATTCCCCAAGAGAATTTGTCGATGGATTGGGTCTCATGGAGTCCAGTGAGTCGCTGGTCGTTATCGGGCCCGTAGACCGCGATGTGTTCCATGCAATTCTTTTCGAAAGAAGCCATAAGTTTGTCGAAGTATTCCTTACCACCTTCTTCCCGCAACTTTTCAGTCGAGAAGTTACAGTGCATTCCAGAACCATTCCAATCACCTTGGAGAGGCTTACAGTGATAGTTGATATCAACACCGTACTCTTCGCCGAGACGTTCGAGGAGGAATCGAGCAACCCAGATTTGGTCTGCTGCACGCTTGGAACCTCTACCGAAGACTTGGAACTCCCATTGTCCCATGGCTACCTCGGCGTTTATACCCTCGTGGTTAATGCCAGCATAGAGGCAGAGGTCTAGGTGCTCGTCCGCGATAGCACGGCCAATATCACCGACATTTTTGTAACCAACGCCGCAATAATATCCGCCCTGTGGCTCAGGGTATCCGCCTTTCGGGAATCCGAGGATGTTGCCGTCTTTTTCGAAAAAGTACTCCTGCTCGAAACCAAACCATGCGTTCTCATCGTCGAGAATAGTGGCCCTAGAGTTGGATGGGTGAGGAGAGCCGTCCGGGAGCATCACTTCGCACATGACGAGCGCTCCATTTTCGCGAGTTCCGTCGGCGTATATTGCAACGGGCTTGAGCACGCAGTCGGAATCACCGCCTTCGGCCTGTTGGGTTGAAGAACCATCGAAGCCCCACTCAGGAAGTTGTTCGAGGGTTGGGAACTCATCAAATTCTTTGATGCAGCATTTAGTGCGGAGATTTGGAACGGGTGTGTATCCGTCCAGCCAGATGTAATCGAGTCGGTATTTTGCCATTGGTCTGATTTGTTTGTCTGGAAAAAGAATTTCCATGTTTGAATCGGGTCGAGGGTTTACGAAAATTGGCCCTCCGACACAATTCCTAATTAATTCAGCAATTGGTGTGCCAACTCTAAATACGGGATATTTCGGCAACAATCAGGGTTGTGTCATCTTTGTCGTCGTTTTCGATGGCTTTCCGGGAAAGATTTTCCATGATTTCGGGGACGGGTTTTTTTTCGGCGAGCATCTCCTGGATGTTTTTTTCCCAAAGTCCATCCATGATTCCGTCTGAGCAAATCATAATTCGTTGCTTGTCTTTAAGGGGGAGGGAGCTGGTTTTAGGAAATGGTTCATGGGTGCTTCCACCAAGAACATCGCTTAAAACCGATCGTCGTGGATGATTGCGATAAGCATATTCCGTAATATCACCTCTTTGCCATTGATGCCATGCCCTACAGTCATCCTGTGTCAGTTGGCGCACTCCTTCATCATCAATAAGGTAGAGGCGGGAATCACCAATATGCGCCCAAAAGAGTCTACTATGGCTGATCCAAGCCATGGTAAGGGTGGCACCCATTCCCTCGGTATTGCCATTCTGCTTTGCGAGTTCGGTGACGTCGTGGTGGCATTGGCGAAGTAATGCGTCGAGGGCATTTTGAGCGTCTTCGCTTGTTCCGAGTTGATGATAGAGTTCCGCCGCTTCCTTGCGGATACGGGACATGAGGAGGCGGGAGGCAAACTCACCAGCATTGTGCCCGCCCATCCCGTCGGAGATTGCTAGGACGAGGTGTGAGGGATCGAGAAGAATTTCTCCTGATTTAGGAAGCGGGTCAGTCGATTCAGGATTTACGGTGAGAGTAATAAACGAGTCGTCATTGCTGAGGTGGCCATTGCCCTTAACGCTGGAAGCTGCCCAATTGGCTCGGAGGACGTTAGTTTTACCAGTTTTAAGTTCCGAGGGAATGGGAAGGATTTCGGAGAGTTCGAAGTCGATCAGGCAAAATTTTCCGAGATGAGGAGAGTAAGTGACATTACGTGGCTCGGGGTCATCGTGCCGGATGCCATATTTATCTTCTAGTTCTTGGAATAGGGCCTGTGCTTTTTCAACCGTGATAAGGGGCGCCGGTGAGCCACAATTGGTGGTTATGAGTGTCAACGTTTCAGGATCATGTCCAACTAAGCGGGGGACATTAGTCGCTCCGCGATCTTTGAGAGCTTTTAAAACAGCCACTTCATTTGCAAATCGTTTGTCGGAGTCTGTGCCGCGAAACTGTTTGTGAACATGTCCGCGAAAGTCAATTCGAACGAGTGATCTAAGGCCGTCTTTTAGTTCCTTCATCGCTTCGGTTAGAGTTTAGCAACCTTAAAGTTCGATCCAAGATCATTAGCTCCTTTTAAAATCTTATTGATTCGCGATTTCCACTATTGGTTATTCCCGCTATGAGTCCTGATGAATGCGCGAGAAAATTGTAGCGGGACAGCGGTGGGTCAGCACGAGTGAACCCGAACTAGGTCTGGGGGTTTTGTTAGAATCTCAGGGAAATAGGGTTGTGATCTTATTCACAACAGCGAATGAAAAGCGAATGTTCGCTGTCGATTCGGCGCCCATTCTTAGGGTGCGTTTTAAGGTGGGCGATGAAATTCTGATTCACACGGGAGAGACGATGATCATTGATCGGGTTGAGGACAAGGATGGGCTCTTGATCTATCATCAAGGTGATCAATCGGTTTCCGAGGGTGAGCTGGATGATTCTATCAGTTTTTCTAAGCCCGATGATCGGCTGCTTGGTGGGCAGGTTGACGATCTCCGGACGTTCAATCTGCGGATCGAATCACTCTTTCGATCATCCAAGATTCGAAAATCGCCAGTGCGGGGGTTTTTGGGCGGGCGGGTTGATTTGATTCCGCATCAAATTGCGATTGCCCGTGAAGTGTCATCGCGACTGGCGCCGCGGGTTCTTTTGGCAGATGAGGTAGGGCTTGGAAAGACGATTGAGGCGTGTTTGATCCTCCATCGTCTTCATCTTACGGGCCGCGCGGATCGAGTGTTGATTCTTCTGCCAGAGCCGTTAGTGCATCAGTGGTTTGTCGAGCTTCTGCGCCGCTTCAATTTGCTCTTCGCAATTTTTGATGAGGAAAGATGTCAGTCAATCTCGGGAGAGAATCCATTCTTGGAAAATCAGCTTATCCTTTGCTCTCAAGATTTTCTTTTGGATCATCCTGAGCGAATCCCTCAAGCGATTGGTGCGGGATGGGATCTGCTGATTGTAGATGAGGCTCATCATCTAGAATGGAGTCCGGAGGAATCAAGTGATGGATACTGTTTGGTCCAGGCTTTGGCGCTAGAGACAGCTTCAGTCTTGTTGCTTACAGCGACGCCGCAGCAACTTGGGGCTGAGGGGCACTTTGCGCGATTGCAGCTGCTGGATCCCCATCGTTATAACGATCTCGAGGCATTTTTGAGAGAGTCTGATTATTATGAATTGGTTGCTGATGCTATCGACTTGATCCAGGAGGGTGGTGAGCCGGATGTGCAGCGGTTTGTGGATCGCTCGCCGCGAATTACAGAAGGGCTGGCCAGTTTGGATAAAGAGGGAGCGAGGGAGCGAGTGGTAAGAGATTTACTCGACTCTTTTGGGACGGGTAGAGTGATGTTTCGTAATACTCGGAAGCAACTGCGTGGGTTTCCGAAGCGGAAGGCGCATTTAGTCGCCTTAGAAGGGGAAGAGGTGTTTGTTGCTAAGGTCAATTGGTTGGTCAGATTTTTGGAAGAGCATCCCGAGGAGAAAATTCTTCTGATTGGGAAGAGCTTGGATTTGGTTGAGGATTTAATGGAGGCTCTTTTGGACCGAGTTAATATGAAAATTGCCCATTTTCATGAAGAATTAACATTGCTTCAGCGGGACAGGAATGCCGCTTATTTTTCGGAGGAAAATGGTGCTGATTTATTGATTTGTTCTGAGATTGGAAGTGAAGGGCGTAACTTCCAGTTTGCTCACCACTTGGTGCTCTTTGATCTACCGGAGAATCCAGAATTACTCGAACAGCGGATTGGGCGGCTCGATCGTATTGGGCAGACGGAAACGATCAATATTCATGTCCCTTATGTGAAGGGCGATGCTGGAGAGCGATATGCGCGGTGGTATCAGGAGGGCTTGAATGCCTTTGAGAAGAATTTGCAAGGGGCTCAGCTTCTAGTGAAGAAACTTCAGCAGATAAAGGCGGACACTTTGCCAAGATTTATCGAAGAGTCAAAAAAACTGAGAGAGGAGACCGAAGTTCAAATGGAACGAGGACCCGATCGGTTGCTAGCGCTGACATCGAAGGGCGGTGGTGAGATTGAAAAGGTTCTAGAAGAGCTTGATAGATGGGATGGAGATCGGGAGTTTGAGGACTGGATTTTACGGCTCTTTGATCACTTCGGGCTGGAAGTCGAGGAGTTGGATGGCCGAGATTATTTACTCAAACAGGGTAACGTAATTACCGATGCATTCCCCGATTTGGCCGAAGATGGAATGGCCGTCACTTTTGATCGAAGTCGCGCGTTAATACGTGAGGAGATTGGGCTTATGACAGCAGATCATCCTATGGTTAGGAATTCGATTGATCTTCTGTTGTCGGCTGAGGCAGGGAATAGCGCTTTTGGAGTCTGGGAAGCGCCTGGAACTACTTCAGTGATCTTGGAAGCCTTCTACATTGTGGAATGTGTGGCTCCAGCTTCGTTGCAGACCGATCACTATCTTCCTGCGGTGCCACTGCGAGTTGCGATCGATTACCAAGGAAAAGATATGACTTCTGATGCGTCTTTGATGAAAGCCATACTTCGCCGAGGCAACCATCGTAAGCTCCTTGAGCAACCAAAGGTCACGGGCGAGATGATCCCTGAGATGTTAAAAACTCTTGATTCCTTAGCTGGGCAGCGCCGGGTTGCAATTGTAACGAAATCGCTGGAATTAATGCAGAGTTCGTTTGATCAAGAGAAGGAGCGTTTGGAGGACTTGGCTCAGCTAAACCCGCTGGTCGGAAAAGAGGAATTGCTCGAGATCGAGAATCATCGTGAGGCTCTTAAAGCAGCGCTTGGAGGAGCTCGTCTTCGATTGGATTCCCTTCGTTTGATTTACAAAGTGCCTTCGTAGTGGGGGTAGTTAGACGGAGCGATGAAATAAGGGGTTAAATCGCTGGGAACTCGGACCATCGTGCATCTTTCTAGGATCTGGGGTGGTTTCCAGGATTCTAAACGTGCTTTGGATAGAAGTTTTAAGGGAACAGGCCAAAGAGTTTTTGGAATGATTTGGAATTCCTGATCAGCCGGAAAGTGTCTTGAAACTTCGGAGAGATGTAGCCATTTTCCGCGGCGACATTTGGGGTTTAAGAATTTGGGATTAGATGTTTTTTGGATTTCGATGTGATCGAACAGGCATCCGTAAACGAGTTGTTGCGTTTTGATGTTTTCACTTCGGTAGGTTATTGGAAGGTAATCACGAAATTTTTGTGGGATGCGGAGTTGGTGTTGCTGGAGGTGGCTAAGTTTTTTGAAGTAATTGTCTCGGGCATCTGGTCCAGGAAGATCACTTCCAACGGCGAGGTAGAATTTGGTTGCGAGTTCAAGGTGGATGAGTTGGTAGGTTTTGAGATTACGGAGAAGAAAGTCGAGTTCTCCAACGGTGGTGTGAATGTCTTTTTGGATTTGGAGGTTTTGTTCCAGAAGGTCGTAGTCCTTAGAAGTCGTAAAGATTTGAGCGAGGGCGTCTTCGTAAAGGTGGCCGAGCTTTTGGGAGAAGTTGAGAGGCGCTGCTTTATCTGGGGGGGAGAGGTCTGATATTTGAAAGTGGGGAGACTCTGGGAGATCGGAGATGAGTAGAGGGGCTGTTAAAAAGCTCTCGAGAATTAGTTCGGTCGCTTGCTGGGTGGAGAGAGTCATTTTGTAAAATGGAAGGATGTATCCGTTGGTATATATGTTTAATGAGGTGAAAACTTGCTTTTTTTAGGCTAGAGGTTTTGGAGTGAGCGACAGTAGCTTGGAAAGATTTAAACGCGAGATCCTGCGCAGTCGGGACTTTAAAAAACCCGAGCCTCGGTGAGGTCTCGGGCTTTTGAAGACGGATCGCAAGCGAGAGGCTCGCGCGAATAAATCTAGGCGGTAATGGGCTTCATGGCGCCCATTGCTTCGCGGAGGTAGATACCAATTTCCTCGACATCGTGGTCGCGGATGATGGCATTCACTTGAACGAGCGTTTGGTTGTCGACGCTTTGGTCGTTTGAGTTGAGGCCTTTACCGATGACGCTCGTGTCAACCTTGGACATGAAGTCCTGCAAAAGAGGAACAGCGGCGTGACTGAAGAGGTAGCAACCATACTCGGCGGTATCCGAAATGACGCGATTCATTTCGTATAGTTTCTTGCGTGCGATGGTATTGGCAATGAGTGGCGTTTCGTGGAGAGACTCGTAATAGGCCGACTCAGGCTCGATGCCTGCTTCAACCATAGCTTCAAAAGCGAGTTCGACACCGGCGCGCACCATGGCAACCATAAGTATGCCCTTGTCGAAGTATTCTTGCTCGGAGATTTCACCTGCACCTTCAGTTTGCTCGAATTCGGTTTCGCCAGTGTCCTTGCGCCAGCCGAGGAGGTTGACGTCATCATTTGCCCAATCGGCCATCATGGTGCTGGAGAACTCACCGGAGATGATATCGTCCATATGCTTGTAGAACAATTCGCGCATGATGTCCTTGAGCTGCTCGGAAAGTTTGAAAGCTTCAATCTTTGCGGGGTTGGAAAGGCGATCCATCATGTTGGTGATACCGCCGTGCTTGAGGGCCTCGGTTGTGACCTCCCAGCCGTTTTGGATAAACTTGACGGCCCAGTGTGGATCGATGCCGTCGGCTTTCATTTTTTCAAAGCAGAGAATGGAGCCCGCTTGGAGGAGGCCGCAAAGAATAGTTTGCTCTCCCATAAGATCGGATTTGACCTCAGCTACGAACGATGATTCGAGAACGCCTGCTTTGTCACCGCCTTGGGCTACGGCAAGCGCTTTCGCGAGTTCGATACCTTCTCCGGAAGGATCATTTTCAACGTGGCAGGCAATAAGGGTGGGAACTCCGAAGCCGCGTTTATACTCTTCGCGCACCTCAGAGCCAGGTGACTTTGGAGCGACCATGATAACAGTGAGGTCTTTGCGGATTTGGGTTCCTTCTTCAACAATGTTGAATCCGTGAGCGTAAGAAAAAGTTGCGCCTTCTTTCATATGTGGGATGACCGTTTCAACCACCTTAGTGTGCTGCTTATCAGGGGCGAGGTTCATCACGATGTCAGCGGTTGGAAGCATTTCCTCGTAGGTGCCGACGGCGAAACCATTTTCGGTTGCGTTGAGGTAGGACTGCCGCTTTTCCTCAATAGCAGCGGGACGGAGGGTATAAGATACATCAAGGCCGGAGTCGCGCATGTTGAGACCCTGATTGAGGCCTTGGGCGCCACAGCCCACAATCACGATCTTTAGTCCTTTAGCTGCGTTTACGCCATTGGCGAATTCAGACGAGTCCATGAAACGGCAGGTGCCAAGCTCGTCGAGCTGGCGACGAAGAGGGAGAGTATTGAAGTAATTCGTGCTCATTGTTTAGGGAAAAAATGGATTTGACGGGGTCTGAATGTCAGGAAACCGAGATTTGTAAACGAAGAATCGGCTTCGGATGCTAAGAATCGCTCTTTAGCGTAAACGAAAGCGAGGTTAATTTGGGTAAATTGAGCTGTAGGAATAAGCGGAAGAGCGAGATGCGGGTGATTTGTGGAAAATCATCGTCGAACTATGCTGAACCTCCTAAAGATCAAGATCTATGGCTAATTTCTGACTTCGAGTTCTGTGAAGCGGATGGGGTTTGCGGCGAGGTTGTTATCAGTTACCAGGTGACTGTTTTGAGGCAGACTGATGAAGTTTTTTTAACTTAGGAAAGGCTGTTGTGAAGCGAGCTCGCTTCTCGAATGGGATGAAGGTGGCCTCGATTCCTTTAGTTTCATTGGCAAGTTTGAGAGCATTTTCTTGGGTCGAAATTCGCAGGGCCGTTGCCCAGGCGTCGGCTAACATCGCTGATCGAGCGAGAGTTGTCACATTGAGACGATTGCTCATTGGTTTTCCGCTTGAGGGGTCAATCAGATGGGCGTGACGCACATTGCCTTCCTCGAAGAATTGATAACTGTCTCCCGAAGTGGAAAGCGCTGTATTGCTGATACTAATAGTCCCTAGCATTTCACGAGATGGTCGCTCAATCCCTACAGTCCAGCCATCTTTTTCGGGAGGCGCCTTAGTAAAAATCATTTCTCCTCCGATGATCACAGCGGCTTGCTTGATTCCAACTTTGCTAAGAATCATCATTAATCGATCGGCGATGTACCCTTTCGCAATTCCCCCAAGGTCGATCTTTAAGGGCCTACGAAACAAGATGCTTCTCGAATTTGGATAGAGAATCAGATCTTTATAAGAAGTCTCAGTATTTTCATTAAGAAGTAGTTTTTTTTGTCGTGCACTCTGACGCCAATTCTGAGTCGTATGGCCCAAGGTGATGTCAAATGCACCATTGGTTGTGATCGAGATCTCCTGCGCTTTCGCGATGACATCAAAGAGATCATTACTAATTTTGTGGGCCACCTTTGCGGGCTTACAACAAAGTTGGGAGACCTCGCTATCAGGACGGTAATCAGAAAAAATTTTATCGAGCTTCTTGACCTGTCTAAAACAGTCTCCTGCCAGTTTTTGAGAGAACTCCTTGTTATTTGAGTAGAAAGCGATTTGAACGATCGTGCCCAAATGAGGCTGCGAAAAATATTGTCTTTGTAAGGGGGCAACCTCTTCGGTCTGCTGTGCGACGGCGTGACTTGCAGCCAGAGCAATCAATCCTATCCTCTGCGAGAAATATGCAAGAAGGTTCACTCGTGTGAATAATAGATGGTTTAAATCTTTGATCGCACGAGAACTATTCATCTGCTTCGACACCGGAATTCCAAAAGTGATACATTTCTTCGACCGTTGGAATTTTAGCAGGGCGGACGATTCTTAATCCGAGCCAGGGAGTCGTTGTATGATACCATAGACTTCTAGGCCTCTGGGGATCAGCAACTTTCCATATTGGCGTTGATTGGTGACGAGCAGCCGCAGAAATTTCCTTGAGGGACTGCTGCCAATGCCCGCCTTTGGTGACGTGAGGATAGGGTTTTGTTGCTTTAACCCAGGGGTTGTGGACTTTATCCTTAGCGAAATATTCCCTTCGGTTTGGAACATATTGATCGAGTGTCCACTCTAAAACATTTCCGTGCATATCGTGAAAGCCCAGCGAGTTGGGTTTTTTCTTTCCTGGAACGTTATAGTGCGTTGAGGCATCCCCACCGAACCATGCATACTCCCCAGCTTTTTGAGCATCAGGTCCCCAAGAGGCATTAGTATCACTTCCTGCGCGACAGGCGAATTCCCACTCAGCTTCCGTCGGCAGGCGGTAGAAATGCCCCGTCTGAAAACTCACCCATTGACAATACTTGTTAGCGGCATGTTGGGTCATACTTAGCGCCGGATGACCGTCACGCTTCATTCCGAAGGTCATTGGATGATAAGGTGGCGTGGGCCGAGCGATGAATTCAATGTCGTTTTTGATTTGTGCCCTCATGAAATCTAGGGGCTGGCCATCTTTCTGGCGTGGAATCGGAGATAACATGAATGGCTCGTAGGCCTCCCAAGTGATTTCGTGTTTGGACATCCAGAAGGGCGAGAGAGATACGGTAAGGATATCGTCTTCCTTTTCTCCGCGCCAGGTGAACTCACCGCCTTTTACAGGAAGCATGTCGATTTTGGCGCCCGAAGCGAGAGGGTCCTGAAATGCGATTAATTTTTCCTCCTTACCGTTGTTGGTCTTTTTCTTAATCCCCTGATAATCTAAAATGCGTTTGTGAATCGCTTTTGCGAGGCGCATTTCTTCCTCATCAAAGCCGTCTTTATCGAGAGCAGGTTTTACGTCAGAGGCTATCTCAGCCTGAGCTACTGCCCCCGCATAAAGCAGGGCGATGATGGATGGGAAGTTGATTGATGTTTGGAACTTGCGAACAAACCGAATCATCGAACTAGAGGAACTTTGTTTTGCCTGGAACCGCAGATTCACGTGGCTTGAAGGGAGTCTCGTAAGTTAAATTCTTAATATCCTTAAGTAGGACGTCCTTTGAAGCCATGATCTGCTCCCCAGTAATAAGCTGGCCGGAATAGGCCGCGTTACGACCCATGAGGGCGATGGCATGGCTGTTTGCCGATTGGCCGATAACGTCGTTGAACACTTTACCCTCACGGATGTGTTTCATAAAAATCTCGTGTTCTTGCTGGTAGCCAAGATTGCTCTTTCCCTCCCAGATTTTCTTACCGTCCACCTCGATGAAAGCTGAGTTGCCTTGCGCAACAGCCCGTCCTTTAGTTCCAACAATATTATCGCCGGAGGCAGAGTATGTCCCGCGGATTTGGCGTCCAAAGAAGCTTGAGGTGCGACCATCTGCATACTCGTAGCTGAAGTTACAGCTATCCCAGTTATTGGCGCCTTTTACTGGAGCAATATTTGCTCCGTTTGCATAGCAGCGGACAGGGAGCTGGTCGCCCATCCACCAAGCCATTCGGTCAATCCCATGAATGTGATATTCGAGGACACCGTCACCACTGAGTTCAAGAAAGTTTTGCCAGAAGCGAAGAGCCCATTCCATGTCAGACATTTCGGCAGGTTTGAATTTTGGATCAGGCATTTGGTTGGGGCGTCCGCCACCACAGTAAGATGATGAGACGTTGAGAATATCACCGATGGCACCATCTTGGAGACGCTTATCCATTTCCATGAGGTGGGGGGTGTAGCGCCAAACGAGCCCGGTCAGGACCGATTGCCCTGCTGACTGCGCTTTCTTTGCTGTTTCAATGACGCTTTGAAGTCCTGGAATATCGAGAGCAAAGGGTTTTTCAATAAAGACATGCTTACCTGCTGCGACCGCGGCTTCAAACTGGACCGGGCGGAATGCCGGAGTGGTAGTAAGGATGATAATATCAGCTCCGCTATCGATGACCTTTTGGTAGGCGTCAAAACCAACGAATTCACGCTTGCCGCCATCAGTATCGACACGACCTGAAAATTTCTTGGAAATTCCTTCGATTTTCTTAAAGCGATCCTTGGAAATGTCACCTGCGGCCCAGAGAACGGTGCCCGAATCGATGTTCATGATGTCATTGACGGCACCACCACCTCGACCTCCAAGGCCAACAACCCCGACTTTCAACTTTCCTTTTGGGGCTTTTTCAACGGCGTTCACCAAAGGAACACCAAGAGGTGAAAGGCCTACTGCAGCTCCTCCAAGCGCTCCTTTTTTTACAAAATTACGGCGAGAAAAGGTCGATTTTTTTTCGGATGGTTGATGTGACATGGTTTTTTTTTAAGTTGAGGGTAATTATTCAGTTTTCTGATGCCTTGCAAAGAGGCTTTTCTCGTTATCGAAAGCTAAAGAGGCAGTCGTGAGAATATCGGGGGGAAATCTTGCTAGGTCATTAGTTAAGTAGGTAGGCTTGAAACTAAGATATGCAATTGTTGAAAGTCAGCCGATTCAGCTATTCTAGGTGTTGTCCAATTGTTTGTTTGTTCTGGGTAAAAGGCTGCCACTAAAGCTAGTTGAGCCCGCGTGGTGAGTCCAGAGTCCGCAAAAAGTCTCGGTCCAGACTCGACAAAAGGGTGGGCTGGTGATTATGACGCGCCTCTTCACGAGACAAGTTATCATGACAGACCTCACTAAATACCGCAACATTGGCATCTTCGCACACGTTGATGCCGGCAAGACCACGACCACTGAGCGGATCCTCAAGCTCACTGGGAAAATTCACAAAACGGGTGAGGTCCACGACGGTGAGTCTACAACCGATTTCATGGAGCAGGAAGCGGAGCGTGGAATCACTATTCAATCGGCGGCGACGACATGTTTCTGGGACGATCATCGGATGAACATCATTGATACTCCTGGGCACGTTGATTTTACGATTGAGGTTTATCGTTCTCTTAAGGTTCTCGACGGAGGTGTTGGGGTTTTCTGTGGATCGGGTGGTGTTGAACCCCAATCAGAGACTAACTGGCGTTACGCCAACGATTCCGAAGTCGCTCGAATTATCTTTGTCAATAAGCTCGACCGAATTGGGGCTGACTTTTACCGCGTCATACAGCAGACAAAGGATGTCCTTGGGGCCAACCCGCTTGTAATGACTCTCCCAATAGGTTTCGAGGATTCCTTCGTGGGAGTTGTTGATGTCCTTGAGAAGAAAGCTTATGTCTGGGACGACTCTGGTCTTCCTGAGAACTTTGAGATTCAAGACGTTCCTGAAGACCTAGTTGATAAGTGTAACCAGTATCACGAAGAGTTGATCGAGACCGCCGTGGAGCAGGATGACGAAGTGATGGAGGCTTATCTTGAAGGTAATATTCCTGATATTGCCACCATCAAAAAGTGTATCCGAAAAGGAACTATCGCTCTTGATTTCTTCCCGGCTTTCTGTGGTTCAGCCTTTAAGAACAAAGGCGTCCAAAACGTGCTTAACGCTGTTGTTGACTACCTTCCATCTCCACTTGAGGTTGAGCCGGAACCTGAGTTTGACGATGATGGCGAATTGACTGGTGAGGTTGCCACAGTTGATGCAAACGGACCACTTCGTGCACTCGCCTTTAAGATCATGGATGATCAATTTGGTGCCTTGACCTTTACTCGGATTTATTCGGGAACGATGAAAAAAGGTGATACGATTCTTAATACCTTCACTGGTAAGACTGAGCGGGTTGGGCGTCTCGTCGAGATGCACGCTGATGATCGGACTGAGCTCGATAGTGCCCAAGCGGGTGATATCATCGCCCTCGTTGGTCTCAAGAATGTTCAGACCGGGCACACTCTTTGCTCTAAAGATAATCCCGCCACTCTTGAACCCATGGTGTTCCCGGATCCCGTGATCTCTCTTGCGGTAGCTCCCAAGGATAAAGCCAATGCCGAGAAGCTTGGCATCGCGCTTGGAAAAATGATTCAGGAGGATCCTTCCTTCCGGGTTGAGACGGATCTTGATTCCGGTGAGACCATTCTCAAGGGAATGGGTGAACTTCACCTTGATATTAAAGTGGATATCCTAAAGCGGACTCACAAAGTTGAGGTTGATGTTGGTGCTCCGCAGGTTGCATATCGCGAAACAATCACAAAGGAGACATCAGATAGTTATACCCACAAAAAGCAGTCGGGTGGTTCCGGTCAATTTGCTAAAATTGACTACACCCTGACTCCTCTGGAGCCTGGAGAGGGCTTCCAGTTCGAGTCGACTGTGGTTGGTGGTAATGTGCCGAAAGAATATTGGTCTTCGGTTGAAAAGGGTTTCAAGCGCTCTCTTGAAAAGGGGGTCCTCGCTGGTTACCCCTGCTTGGATTTTAAGGTCACTCTTACGGACGGGGGATTCCACGCGGTTGACTCCTCGGCCGTTGCCTTCGAGATCGCATCAAGAGCTGCTTACCGCCAAACCGTCCCCAAAGCGGGTGCTCAGATCCTTGAGCCGATTATGAAGCTCGATGTTTTCACTCCTGAAGATCATGTTGGTGATGTCATCGGTGACTTGAACCGTCGACGTGGCATGATTCAATCACAAGATTCTGCTTCCGGCGGAATTCGTATCAAGGCGCAGGCTCCGTTGTCCGAGATGTTCGGATACATCGGTGACCTCCGCACCATGACTTCAGGTCGTGGCCAGTTCTCGATGGAGTTTGAGCATTATGCACCTTGTCCTAGGAATGTTGCTGATCAAGTCGTCGCTGATGCCAAAGAGCGGGAGGAGGCCAAGAAGAAGTAATTGTTCTTAGCTAAATCTATTTTGAAAAGGCGCGCCTGAGATGGCGCGCCTTTTTTGTCTCAGGAAACTCAATATTTTGCAAAGTGCGATAGGCTCCTTGATGAAGTTGGAGCCGAGCCAAAGAATTTGTCTTTTGATATAATCCTTGCCTTACCTCCTAATATTTAAGATAGTTTAATAGTAAACCTTTAAGGAAATTTCAATAGAATTTATGATTTAGATTACTGAATTGTTTTAACCAACTGATGAAATTACAATCTTGTTTTGCCGCCATTAGTCTCATCATCTCGTTCTCACCACAGATCGTTCAAGGGGAGGAGACCGAGATAATGAGTATTTACTCTTCGGTTCGACGGGCCCTCCGGGAAAATGCCGATTTTAAAAGCGAGCTCGAAAGCGTAAAAATAAGTAATGCTCAGATTCAGAGAGAGTTGTCTGAGTTTGGCTGGGGTATTGAGGCACTCGCTCGATACGAGGATCGCTCGAAACCTCAAAATACCAGGGGATTTATAGCTATTGGTGGGCTTCAGTTGCCGGGAAACGAATCGAGGGTTTTCATTGATGAAAATCTGACAGCTAGAGTCGGGGTTGGACTTGATGCCACGATCAATAATGATCTGCGTGCTGTTACCGGTTATGGATTTGTTTTTCGCGAAAATGAATCCCCGGTTCAGCAAGTTGAAGCCGGTGACGGCGAGTTCTACTTTCAAGTCGGTTATTCATTTTAGAATCTTATTTTCCAGCCATTATGAAAATGCCCTTTTTAAGACTTCTGTTAAGCGTGCTGATCTCGCTTACGATGGCGGTTCAATCACAGTCTATAGGAGAATCTTGGACTTACTCCTATGATGAGACGGCAGCGGGAAAACAGGTTGTGTTTATCACTCCATTAAATGCGGGTAGCGACGGCAGCGTTGCTTTTGTTGTGACTCGCGGTGACGGTACTGGTGGCGACTTTGAAAATCAAATTTTCTGGTTGCGACCCAAGGATGACGGGTCATCTCCAGATTCACCGCTATGGACATCTGGTTGGTTGCCTAACAGTGGGTTCACCGATGTTGTCGCTGTTCGTCGCAACCACCTTGTTTACTACACTGGACGAGAATTTAAGTCAGTGACTCTTAATGATGAAGGAACACCGAAGTTAAATACAGTTAAGGTGTTCACTGGTGCAGAGCAGGGGGGAGATCCCGTCGTTTTTACACTAGAGCAGGCCCGTTCTCCTGGATTTGTTTTTGCGGTTGCAACGCGGGAGGATAAACGCGGATTTACTCTTAGTGCGTTTCGATTTAGCCCTGCTCCAGCGGTAGTCTCGGCTGTTCCAACCTCCACTAGTATTGCCTCAGACAATTCCCTCTCTATATCTTTTCAAAGCGTGATTGGTGTGAATTACCAGCTTCAAAGTTCAACAACTTTGACTGCCGAGAACTGGCAGCCAGTTAGCGTGCCAATCACTGGAACGGGTGAACTTGTGACGCTCGTCCAAGATGCTGGAGAGCCCAAGCTCTTCTTCCGGGTTGTCGCCCTTTAGAGGGATCCATCGGCAGAGCGGAGCCCGCTGATCTCTCGTTTAAGGTTTTCACTCGCTCGACCTTGCCCTTAGGCCGGACTCGAATTAGGGTTTCAACGTGAGCGTACAACTCCTACCTTTTCCTGCTAGACGGGATTCGCCAACAATCGATCAGATTGGTGTCGAGGAGCGAGCTCAAAGGTTTTGCTCCAGGAGCTTAAAAAAAGGGACCAAAATGTCTGCTTTGAAGCTCGCAGTGTCGATGCTCGATGTCACGACTCTGGAGGGTGCCGATTCTGTCGGAAAAGTTCGTCAAATGTGCCAAAAGGCGATGCGTCCGCTACCACAGGACCCTTCGGTGGGTCCTGCTGCTGCTGTTTGCGTTTATCCTCGAATGGTAAAGACTGCCGTCGAGGCGGTAAAAGGAAGCAAGGTTAAAGTGGCTGCGGTGGCCACTCAATTTCCTAGTGGTCAAATGCGGCTTAAGGAACGACTCGCCGAAGTTCGTTACGCGGTGGACGAGGGAGCGGATGAGATTGATATGGTGATCTCACGCGGTCAGTTCCTCCAGGGAGAATATCGTGCAATCTATGATGAGGTGGTAGCCTGTAAGGAAGCTTGCGGAAAAGCTCACCTCAAGGTGATCCTAGAAACCGGTGAGCTGATGACCTTTGATAATGTTCGTTTCGCGAGTGATATAGCAATGGCTGCAGGTGCTGATTTCATTAAGACATCCACTGGTAAGGTTCCAATTGCTGCGACCCTTCCAGTTACCCTGGTGATGCTTCAGGCGATCGAGGACTTTTACGATCGGACTGGGCGAATGGTAGGGATGAAACCCGCTGGTGGAATTTCAAATGCCAAACTGGCCCTGCAGTATCTCGTGATGGTGCGTGAGATCTTAGGGTCGAAATGGCTGACTAATGAGTGGTTCCGGTTTGGGGCTAGCTCTCTTACCAATGATTTGTTGATGCAAATTCGTAAACAGGAGACTGGCCGTTATCAGAGCGGAGACTATTTTACCCAGGACTAATAAAATGAGTGCCAATGATTTTCGCTTAGGTGGCTTTTCGCCAGCCCTTGAATCC
>DCQM01000063.1 GCA_002323895.1 Akkermansiaceae bacterium UBA1518 | reverse complement strand
CAAGATGGTTCTTATCTTGCAGAACTTCTGCTGGAGAAAGGTTATGAGGTCCATGGAATCAAGCGCCGGGCTTCCTCTTTTAATACGGAGCGAATTGATCATATCTATGAAGATCCGCAGGTTGAGGATGGTCGCTTTAGATTACACTATGGCGACCTTTCTGATACCTCAAATTTAACGCGTATCATAAGCGAAGTAGAACCAGATGAGGTTTACAATCTTGGTGCACAATCCCACGTGGCAGTTTCATTTGAGTCACCGGAATACACTGCGGATGTTGATGCCATCGGAACGCTTCGGCTCTTGGAAGCCATTCGATTTTTGGGCTTAGAGAAGAAGACCAGATTTTATCAAGCATCGACCTCTGAGCTTTATGGTCTAGTTCAGGAGGTGCCCCAAAAAGAGACAACCCCATTTTATCCCCGTTCACCGTATGCTGCGGCAAAGATGTATGCTTACTGGATCACGGTGAACTACCGTGAATCATATGGGATGTATGCCTGCAACGGAATTTTGTTTAACCACGAGTCGCCACGTCGCGGAGAAACTTTCGTAACCCGAAAAATTACCCGGGCCCTCGCTAATATTTCGCAGGGAGTTCAAGCGTGCCTTTATCTTGGAAATATGGACGCCTTACGCGATTGGGGGCATGCCAAAGATTATGTGAGGATGCAATGGATGATGCTCCAGCAGGACGAGCCTGATGATTTTGTGATTGCGACAGGAAAGCAGATTTCTGTTCGAGAGTTCGTTCAGTTATCGGCTCGCGAGGCTGGAATCGAACTCGAATTTTCTGGCGAAGGCGTCGATGAAATCGCAACCGTAAAATCGCGGGATAGCGAGAAAGCCCCCGCGGTGAATGAAGGCGACGTCATCGTGAAGGTGGATCCCCGCTATTTCCGCCCGGCTGAAGTGGAAACTCTTTTAGGTGATCCGACCAAGGCCAAGGAAAAGCTGGGGTGGGTCCCGGAAATTACAGTGGAAGAAATGTGTGCCGAAATGGTGGCGAACGATCTAGAGGTGGCGCGTCAACATGCCCTGCTGGTGGAACACGGCCACGCAGTTTCGATGTCGCAGGAGTGAAGTTATTAAAAAATTAACAAAATGAAAATCGCAGTTGTTACCGGCTCAGCCGGACTGATTGGTTCAGAATCCACCAAAGCTCTCCATGAAGCGGGGTTCACTGTTGTTGGAATAGATAATGACCTTCGTGCTTACTTCTTTGGACAGGAAGCATCAACCGATTCGACAAACTCTGAACTTCAGGAAAAGCTTCCAAATTACCGCCCTCGCAAGGTCGATATTCGCGACTTTGAAGCAGTTAAAGAAGTCTTTGAGGAATTTGGATCGGACATCAAATTGATTGTTCATACTGCCGCACAACCTTCGCATGATTGGGCGGCTAAGGAGCCGTTCACCGATTTTGGAGTAAATGCGAATGGGACTTTAAATCTTCTCGAGGCTACCCGCCAAGTTTGCCCGGAGGCGGTCTTTATTTTCACGAGTACGAATAAAGTTTATGGTGATACACCGAATCATCTTCCATTGATTGAATTAGAGGAGCGATGGGAGATTGAAAAGTCACATCCCTTCCATGTGGGAATTGACGAGTCGATGTCGATCGATCAATGCAAACATTCCTTGTTTGGGGCGAGTAAGGTGGCAGCGGATGTCTTGGTTCAGGAATATGGGCGATATTTTGGAATGAAGTCTGGTGTCTTCCGTGGGGGTTGTCTCACTGGCCCCGCCCATGCCGGAGCCGAGCTTCATGGTTTTTTGGCTTACCTCATGAAGTGTATTGTGGAGGGGCGGCCTTACCGAATCTTTGGATATAAGGGGAAGCAAGTCCGCGATAATATTCACGCGCACGATTTGGTTTCTGCATTTCTGCAATTTTATGAGAATCCGCGGGTGGGAGAAGTTTACAACATGGGCGGCAGCCGCCATTCCAACTGCTCAATGCTGGAGGCGATTCGGATCGGTGAGGAGCTCTCAGGAAATAAGCTCGATTACACGTATCTCGAGGATAATCGGGTTGGAGATCATATTTGGTACATCAGTGATGTCCAAAAATTCCAGAATCACTACCCAGATTGGAGTTACAAATATTCCATCAACGATATCTTAGGAGAAATTTATGAGGCCTGTGCTAGCAATACTTCGAAATAGACAATTGTGACTCCGGAGAAGACAATCGAAGTCATTACCACTTCGTGTCTGGTGACGGATGCAGCTGATCTTACCGAGCGGATCGAAAATCAGATTCGTCATGATTCAGAGTCACCGTGGTCTATTGATTTTACGAATGTTCATATTGTCGCGATGCGAAAAGTGGACGAGGATTTTCGGCAGCAGACCTCAAGCGTTGATTGGTTTGTCCCTGATAGCCAAATCCTGACATGGGCGGTGAGTTGGTTGGGGGCGAAGGGCAATGAGCGGGTTTATGGACCTGCCTTTCTTGATTACTTCGTTCGCAATGCTGATCTAAAATTGACTCATTACTTTTTGGGAGCCTCTCAGGAATGTTTGACCCAGCTTTTAGAGAAGTTGCAAGAGAAGCGCCCTGGCCTCAAGATAGTGGGTTCGCATGATGGGTATTTCAAAAACACCGATGAAGGTGCGATCAACGAGGAGATCAATCGAGTAAATCCAGATTTAGTGTGGGTGGGACTTGGAACCCCAAAGCAGCAGGATTGGATTCATCGTAATAAGAAGAAGATCAAGGCCGGTGCGATTTTGGCGGTTGGGTTTGCCTTTGATGTCAATGCCGGAACCAAAAGTGATGCTCCGGATTGGATGGGAAGATTTGGAGTGCTTTGGCTTTACCGTTTTATTTGCGAACCACGCCGACTCTTTAAACGTTATGCGGTCTATAACTCGATTTTTCTGTGGCATCTCTTTCGTCAGGTGATGGTTAGGGATCGTAGCGGAAAGTGACTTATCCATGAATTTTGCGGACGTCAGATTTTGGGGAATCCTCGCAGCTTCTCTCTTGGCTATTTTGATGATCCGCCTGGTTGTGGTGAAGGTAATGCGCCCTGATCCAGGTCATTACGATCGGGCTGCACTCGCGATCATGGGGCTAGTCCTTTTGGGTTGTGTGAGCCTCTTGTCACTGGGAATTTTTGCTGCGGTTAGTGTGACCACTTATCTTGGCTTACATCTTATTTTAAAAACCGATTCGTCTCAGAAGCGTCGTGCAAAGTGGTTATGGCTTTTGATCCCTCTGCAACTTTTGCCTCTATTATTTTATAAGTATGGTGGGTTCTTGGAGAATGAAATTCTTGGCCTTGAAAGCCGTTCTTTTACCAATGTCCTCATTCCCGTTGGTATTTCTTTTTATACCTTTCAGTTGATTTCCTTTGCGGTCGATACCTTGAAGCGAAGCCAACCCTTACCGAGTCCATTAAACACTTTAAATTTTGCGGGCTTTTTTCCGCAGATCGTTGCGGGCCCGATCGAACGACGCGAGGCCTTACTTCCCCAACTCGAAAACTTTCGTTTTCGCTGGGACAAAAAAGCGATCGAAACTGGATTGACTTGGATTATTCTCGGCCTTTTTTTCAAGCGCTGTCTGGCTGACAATTTGGCCTTAACCCCGCTGGTCCATTCTGGAACAAATCCTTTTTTGGTTTGGCTGGATACTATGATGTTTGGTTTTCGTATCTATTTCGATTTTTGCGGATATAGTCTCATGGCCTTGGGGGTGGCTCAATGTCTTGGGATAAGGCTGACGCTTAATTTTCGAAGCCCCTACGGGGCTTCAAATATTGCTGATTTTTGGCGGCGTTGGCATGTGACGTTGAGCACGTGGTTTAGGGACTATATCTACCTTCCTTTAGGGGGTTCACGCACTAGATTTTGGATGGCTAATATTCTAATTGTTTTCGCTATTTCGGGGATCTGGCATGGAGCAGGTTGGAACTTTTTGATTTGGGGAGGAATGCATGGTTTTTTTCTCTTGGGCTATCGTTTGCCGATGAAGATAAATCTACCTCGTGCAGTTGGTTTTCTTTTAACTCATTTTTGTGTTTTTCTAGCGTGGCTTTGTTTTTATGAGACCGATACGCAGGAATTATTGCGCAAGCTTGGGTTGCTTCTGAATCCTGCTTCTTACGATGGCTTGGCAGTCCGATCATTTATTTCAGCCTGCTTATCTCCTGATGGTTTAGATGTTTTTGGGATCTTGGGAATTGTCGCTTGTGTCATTAGCCTCGAGATGTGGTCGTTAAGAAAAAAAGGTGAGCCCTATC
>DCQM01000218.1:9016-11444 GCA_002323895.1 Akkermansiaceae bacterium UBA1518 | reverse complement strand
GGCGACTAAGGTGCTTTCCACTTTGAAGTTGGATGCCAACTCCTTCTTCGCCCTTAAAGCGAGGTCGGAGACAGTCATATTTGTTTCAAGCATTTAATATACCTAGCTCTTTAGCGGCTCGAGGGGATGGGGGCAAGGCAGGGGTAAGAAAAAGCCCCGCACACCAAGTAGCGGGGCTTTTAAAAGATGCCGACAATGCCTTATCGATGGAAAGATATATAGATGATGAGAACTAAGGTGATAAGAACTCCGCTCGCGATGGGGACACCTTTCCAAGGGGTCATATCGATTGGGGTATTTGTTTCCATCGTCCAAGCTTCGGCACGGGGGGCTAAAAGAGAAGCAATAAACATTATTCCTACGAGGATTACAAAAGTTATACCCATCAGGTGAAAGTTACTAAAGCCTGTGACTTTTTCGAAGCTTTCTCCTCCATTGATTGCTGGGTAAATGATGAGGGTTGAGATGAGGATGACTAGACCAACTACCATGCTGGCAAGAGCTGCTTTCGAAGGAACGCGACGATTGAGCATGCCCATTACAACGACGGCAAAGATCGGTATAAAGTAGATGGCATTCATCGTCTGGAGATAGCTGAAAAGGCTTCCAGTCTTCGAGAGAAGAGGAGCTCCAAGCATTGCGGCGATTGCGATAACGGTGACGAAGAGCTTGGCTGTTTTGACGGTTTTTTCATCGCTGGCGACCGGATTGATCTTTTGTTTGTAAAGGCCGATAGAAAAGAGGGCGGAGGTGGAGTTGAGCGCTGCATTAAAGGAACTCAAGATCGCTCCAACCATGACGGCAGCGAAGAAACCGGTCAGGTGGGGTGGAAGGACGTCGGCGACAAGTTTACCGTAGGCGTCGTCATTGTTAACATCCTGTCCGAAGTAGAGGTGGTAGGCTATGATGCCTGGAAGAACCAGGTAAACTGGCCCAAGGAGTTTGAGCCCGGCTGTGAGAAGCACTCCCTTTTGTCCCTCGGCAAGTGAACTGGCTCCGAAGGTTCGTTGGATAATTTGCTGATTAGTGCACCAGTAGAAGAGGTTGAGAAGCGCGACTCCAGTAAAAAGAGTAGCGAAGGGGACTTCTGAGCCTGACTCTCCAGTGGAGTCTAGGCGTTCGGGATGGACCTCTTTGAGGGTCTGCCAGCCACCGGAAACGCCTCCATCACCACCGAGGTGCCGAAGGGCAAACCAAGCGATCATGAATCCTCCGACGAGAAGGCCAATTCCGTTGATGGTGTCGAGAACAGCGAGAGTACGCAAGCCGCCAAGGCGAGCGTAGACCATACCTGCGATGCCAATTCCAATACACGTGATTTGAAGGATCAGGTAGTCGCTTTCGATCGCGGTCATGGTTTTAAGGTCCATGATATTGATAAGTCCTTTTGCTCCGCTGTAGAGAATGATGGGAATGAGGAGAAGTGCGTAGGCGGCAAGGAAAATGGTGTTTGCCAAGGTTTGTGTTCCCTCGTCGAAACGTTTTTCAAGGAATTGTGGGACGGTCGTAATCCCAGCGCGAAGGAACTTGGGAAGGAAGAAAACGGCCATTAGAACGAGGGCGATAACGGAGACAACTTCCCAGGCCATTACGCTAAATCCATTCTTAAATGCCGATCCGTTTAGCCCCACCATTTGTTCGGTGGAGAGATTTGTGAGAAGTAGCGAACCCGCGATAATAGGAAAAGTGAGACTGCGGCCTCCTAAAAAGAAGCCTTCGGAGCTGCTGTTTTCGTCTTTGCGGGTAATACGCCAAGTCAGGATAGCGGCGAAGGCAGTGAAGAGAATGAAGGAGATGACAGTTAGCATACCTTAGAAGATGTGTTGCGGTTGAGAGAGGCTGTTGAGTAGCCGAAGGGCGAAGGCTATAATTCTCAATAGCGAGTTACAATCACGTAATCCAATTCATCATATCGCCTCAAGGCTGTCTATTAGAGGATTCGAGCTATTCTTTGTAGAAAATGAACCAACACCTATTTTTTTAAACAGATCATATTTTGGAACCCAGATTATTTACGAGTAGGCAGAGAGTCTCGTTCTGAGACGAGGTTTTGGTATCAAGCGGTCCGGCGGAGTCTTCAGTAAAAAATTCAATTCGTGCCAAGGGGCTGAGGATCGAAGCAAAGGTCGATAAAAGTAGTGGGACCAGATCAATCTTCTGGTTGTAAATGGTCTGTTTGAATTTTTTTATGGCGGTCGAGTTAACGTAATGGTCTCCATTCGACGCTCCTAATTCCAAGAATCATCCTTAGACTTCGGTGATAGGCGCGATGGTAGGCTAGAGAATTATGATCTAGTTTTTGTAGAAGACGAGTTTGACCTAGTCGCGTTGAAAAGTGATCTTAAAAAAATTGCGGAGGCTCCGGGGTGGATAGTAAAGGGCAACCAAGACCCCTGGTTACCCTTTGCCAAGATGGTATTACTCCTCG
>DCQM01000218.1:1728-8682 GCA_002323895.1 Akkermansiaceae bacterium UBA1518 | reverse complement strand
CTTTTTTTGGCAGGGGAATATCGTTTTCTGCGGCCCACCCGGCTGCCGCATCGGGGTCACGTTCCATCCATGCTCCGATTCCAATAGCGAGTGAAATTCCCCGGAGCCCTTCGTCGGTAATCTGGGTAGCCCACGAAAGTGAGGCGGCTGGATCTTCTTCGAAAGCGGCGCGCGCTAATCCTGTAATCGCTCCATCAATGGCAGGGCCCTTCTCTTGTGAATTGAGCCAATTTCCCGCTGACTCAGGGTCTTGGGTGGTCCATTGCCAAAGCACATCTCCAAGAGCCTTCCCGGCTGCGTCTCGAGATTCTGGCTCCGAGGTTTGACTCATCACCCACTCGGCTGCCTCAGCGGGTTCTTGTTGGGACCAGGGGCCTGATACTGATTGCAGAAGAGCACCCCGCTCGCCGGCATCAAGTGAACCTACGAAAGCAGCAGCGTTTTTACTCTCGCTGCGGGCCCACTGATCAAGGCTGCTTCGAAGGGCTCTTTCGCGGTCTTTTCCGGTGAGAGTCGAGGCCCAAGCGAGCGCTTCGTTGGGTGAAAGACGTGCCCAGCTCTCAGCGATCTCGCCGACAATGTGTTCTCGGCTTCCACCAGGGCTGAGCTCCATCGCGAGGGTCGCTGCTTTCGCTGGGTCGGTAGTGGCGAGGCTTCCCAGAACTCCAGAAAATGCTCCTGCTTTCTGACTATCAGGAAGTTCGCGAGCCCACTGTAGAGCGGCGTCCGGATCACGGCGGACCCATTCTTTGGCAATTGATCCAGCTAGAATTTGGCCCATAAATGGCAGTTTCACCATCGAGTTTTCAGAATCGTTGAGCCAGGAGATAGCGGTTTGAGGGTTCTCAGATGCTACGCCGGAAAGAACGCTTACTGGATCGGCTCCAAATTTCCCAAGGTCGATTCCTTTTAATGATGCGAGAGCTCCTTCCGGGTCATTGATAGCCCATCGGGTTAAAAGGATATGGGCGATCATTTTGGCTTCAGGATCCCAGTGAGGTGCCGAGAGCCTAATGGTATCGAGGGCGCCCGGAATTTGTTCGGGGTTTAGGTTTTCTGCAAAATCAAGGAGCGATGCGATACGGGTCGCAGAATCTTCGATGGCGATTAAATCTTCGAATGAACTAGATTTTTCTAACCTGTCGGTTTTATTTTTTTTGCGATCCTTGGGGCTAGATACTTCCCGAGAAGATATTGGAGAGTTGGGTCTCTGGCTCTCAAGACTTTCGATTTCTGACTGTAGTCGTGAGTTTTCAAAGCGCAGGAAAAGGACCGCTGATAAGCTTGCGGCTAGTGCGAGAAATCCGAGGATGGGAAGACGTTTCATTTGATATCAGTTTCAGGTTGGAGGGAAGGGGGTCTAGATCTTTTTCTGTGGATCGTTGTGAAAAAGAAAAAGCGAACAAGGAGTTTTGCTGTTAAAAGACCACTTGTTCGACTGGTCTTGGGTTCGGGAGAAAATGATCTCTAACTGATTTAGTTCGAAAGGATCTCGTCAGGGGCGCCGGAGAGAATTTGGTGGTAGGGTGAGAGACCGCGCATGATGCTTTTCCAAAGAGTGAGGTCGTGGGGAAAATTGAGGAGGTTGGTTTTGGGCTCGGTGATGGTCCAAGCATCCTGCGCGATTTCCTCTTCGAGTTGACCCTCTGACCAACCGGAGTATCCGGCGAAGGCTTTAACGAGGGTGTCGGGCTCTCCAAGATAATTTTTAGCCTCATCCATCGCGATGCGGGTGGCAAAGCCGAATTTGGAATCTCGTTTCCAGAAGGCCGAGAAGGTGAGCTGGTCTCGGGCGACTGGGCCCCCTAGGTGAACGGGGATTTGCCAGAGTTCAAGAAATTCAGGATCGCTGATCAGATCGCCAACCGTTTTTCCAGATGGATGATTAAGGATTAATCCGAATGCTCCTTCCTCGGGAGTATGTTCGGCAAGAAGAACGACAGATTTATTGAAGGTGCCATCGCGAAGCGACGGGTCGGCGAGGAGGAGCTTTTTATCGAGTTTGGGAGGCGCCGGCTGCGTGTTCACGTGAAAAGAATGAATGTTGAAAAGAAAAAAGTGAAGACTTCGATGCGTGGATTTGGGAATCAGCCACCTAACTTGGGCAAACTTGTTGTGGTGATTCGGTATTACGACTTGATCATAAGGCCTAATTTGGGAAGTTTCGCTGCTGATGAATAAAGAAGCACTTTCTAGAGCTGCGGCTGAAGCCCGCGGATTGGCCATCGATGCCGTCCATGCTTGCTCCTCGGGCCACCTCGGTCTTCCTCTTGGTTGCGCTGATCTGGGCGCTGTCCTTTTTGGTGAAGGCCTCCGTTTTAACCCTGCTGCTCCAAAGTGGTTGAACCGCGACCGTTTCATCCTCTCGGCCGGTCACGGGTCGATGTTTATTTATAGCTGGCTTCATCTCGCTGGTTTCAAGGTGTCCGGCCAAGACGTTGCCGATTTTCGAAAGCTCCACTCGATCACTCCGGGTCACCCCGAGTTTGACGAGACTGAAGGTGTCGAGGCTACGACTGGACCTCTTGGGCAGGGTGTGGGGAATGCGGTAGGTTATGCCCTCTCAGGAAAGCGTGCAGCAGCTCGTTACAACACAGCTGATCACACCATTTTTGATCATCATGTGGTTGCCCTCGCTGGTGATGGATGCCTTCAGGAGGGTGTTGCGCAGGAAGCGATTGCTTTTGCCGGTCATAACCAGTTGGACAATCTCATCCTTATTTATGACTCAAACGACGTCACCCTCGATGCGATGGCGGACAAGACTCAAGGTTGGGATTCTGAAGCTTATTTTAAGTCTCTTAACTGGAATGCTGTGACCATCGATGGCCATGATATGGATGTTTTCCTGGCAGCTTTCACTACGGCCAAGGCTAGCAGCGGCAAGCCGACCGTGATTATTGCCAAGACCGAGATTGGTCGGGGCATTCCACAGGTAGCCGGAACTGCTGGCGCGCACGGTGAAGGTGGCGCGAATTTTTCGGGGGAAGCCCGTAAGGGACTCGGGCTGCCTGAGCAGACCTTTTTTGTTTCCGATGAGACGAAGGCATACTTCGCCCAACAAGCAGAGGCCCAGGCCGATGCTTTCAACGAGTGGCAAGCGATTTACGACTCATGGGCTGCGGCCAATCCTGAGCTTTCCAGTGAGCTTGAGGACAGTGTGGCCAAAGTAGTCCCAAGTGATCTCTCTGATCAAATTCCAGCCTTTGGTGATGACTATGCCGATGCAACCCGTGGTTCCGGTGGAGTTGTCATTAATGCTGTTGCCAAGGCTATGCCTTCGGTGATCACCGGATCCGCCGACCTCTTTGGTTCGACTAAAAACTATCTTAAGGACGAGGGCGATTATTCCGCCGCCAACCCAACCGGGCGTAATATCTGGTTTGGAATTCGCGAGCATGGAATGGGCGCGATTTGCAACGGTGTCGCATACGACGGACTCTTCCGCATCAGCGGAGCGACCTTCTGCGTCTTTGCTGATTATCTCCGCCCTTCGATCCGGCTCGCCGGTCTGGCCAAGCTTCCTGTGACCTACATTCTCACTCACGATTCCGTGGGTGTGGGTGAAGATGGACCGACTCACCAGCCTGTCGAAACCGTCAGTGGCTTGCGGGTCATTCCAAACCTCGACGTGATTCGCCCCGGCGATCAGGAGGAAGTGGCTGGGGCCTACATTTGTGCGATGGAGCGGCTCGATGGGCCAACTGCGCTGATCTTCAGCCGCCAAAAAGTCGTTTCTCTCAATGACCTTGCTTCTGTTGAAACCCGCCGCGATGGCGTTGCCAAAGGAGCTTACATCCTGAAGAAGGAAGAAGGCGATCTTGAGTGCATCATTCTCGCGACTGGCTCGGAAGTTGGACACGCAATAGAAGCTGCCAAAGAAATCGGAGCCGGAGCCCGCGTGGTTTCCGCTCCCTGCCTTGAGCGTTTCGACCGTCAGTCAGCAGAATACCAAACCGAGGTTCTTCCGGCATCCTGCACCAAGAGGGTAGCCATCGAAGCCGGAGTGAGTGGACTTTGGTATAAGTATGTTGGACTTGAGGGTAAAGTGGTTGGGATCGATCGTTTTGGTATATCGGCCCCGGGTAACGTTGTCATGGATGAGCTTGGCATCAATGCTGCTGGCGTCGTCAAGGCGCTCAGTTAAGTAGAAATTATTTCATTCAAAGCCTCCGCTCGTTCACCGGGCGGGGGATTTTTTTGATCTCAACCATCCTATTCTTGTTGAGGCTAAGGCTCATAGGCTGGAAGCGGAGTTGGTTAAATCTGGAGGAATAATTTCTCAGGGATAAGATGGTGTCGGTATATGCTACCGTCTTTGGAGGCACGGGTTGCTCTTCACGAAAACTAGCTGATGGTCCGTAGTGAATTTTCCGAATACACGAAATCGGGCTCTGGCAAAACTCAATGAATTCGTGGGGCGTGTCGGGCGTTATTCAAGTAATCGAAACCATGTGATTCCCGATCATCAAAACGTCTCTTGCCTGTCAGCCGCGATTCGTCATCGACTCCTGACTGAGTGGGAGGTCGCCAAAGCGCCCCTCGTGCGTTATGCCCCGTCGACAGTCGAGAAATTTACGCAAGAAGTTTATTGGCGGACCTATTGGAAAGGATGGTTATCGCTTAGGCCAAAGGTTTGGGATGAATATCTAGAAGGGATTGAGGAGCATTCTAATGCTGAGAAAGTTCGCCAAGGGAAGGGACCAGTAGCCGTCATGAACGGGTTTGCTCGAGAGTTAGTTGAGACAGGTTATTTGCACAATCATTCACGTATGTGGTTCGCTGGCTACTGGGTTCATGTTGCCCGATTGCCTTGGCAATTGGGGGCCAAATTCTTTCAGGATCATTTACTGGATTTTGACCCAGCCTCAAACATGCTTTCATGGCGGTGGATTGCGGGATTACAAACGCCCGGAAAGACTTATTTGCCAAGGCGCGCAAATATCGAAAAATATGTGGCGCCGACATTGCTCGATCCGCGTGGACTTGAACTACTAGATAATCCTACTGCGATGATACCCGGGAATGTGGAGCGGCCTGAGGTGACAAGGCCTTTGCTGCCAGAGCTTGAGGTTCCTCAAGATGGTAAGGTGTTATGGATTCATGAAGAGGATTTGAATCCGGAAAGTTCCCCGCTGGGAGCTTATCGGCCTTCGAAGATTGTAGTGACAGGAGAATTCCTCGGGAAATCAAAATTACAGAAGGAGTGGTTGAGAGCGGCCCTTGGAGATGTGGGCGAACGTGCAGGAGAGCACTACGATGCTTCCGTGGAGCACGTCGATGATTTGATTGCGTGGGTTAGAGGAAATGGGGAAGCCGAAATTGTTGCGATGCGTCCAGAAGTGGGTCCGCTGCATGATCGGTTGGATTCGTTTGGAAAATCTGGCTTAAAGTTGAGTTTAATGGTGCGGCCTGAAGATCGTTATTTGAGATCACTTGCGAGGGCTGGTTTTTTTGGTTTCTGGAAGAAACTAAGATCGCGGATGGTATCCGGTGACTTTCCAACGTCCGAACAGCAAGAGTTGTTTTAGCGAGTGGGGGTTCTAAAACTCTCGATCGAGGAGATAGTGGGCGATTTCTTCGAGTCGCTTACCTCTTCGGCCGAATACCGCAAGGGCTTCAAGAGCCTTGCGGGTGAGGCGTGTCGCCTCTTTTTTTGATTTATTGAGCCCAAGAATGGATGGATAAGTTGCTTTATCCACTGCTTCATCTTTTCCCGCGGTTTTTCCCAGCTGCACGGTCGACTGAGTCACGTCGAGGATGTCATCAATGACTTGAAAGGCCAGGCCGAGGTTGTAACCGAAATCAGTTAAGGCGTCGAGTTGACGTGGTGTGGCGTTCGCAGTCATTCCGCCGAGGCGAAGCGAGGTCGTGAGAAGAGCGGCGGTTTTATTTTCGTGAATGCGAACGAGTTGGGCTTTCGAGAGTTCTTTGCCTTCGCCTTCGAGATCTAGGACTTGTCCCCCGATAAGTTTGCGTGAGCCACCACAGACTGAGAATTCTAGTAAGATATCTTTGAGATCGTAGCGTTTGGTCGGAGGAGTTTCTGCGAGAATGGTGAAGGCTTCAGTGAGGAGAGCATCGCCGATCAGGACGGCCATACCTTCTCCATACACCTTGTGAGAGGTGGGTCGGCCGCGGCGGAGGTCATCGTCGTCCATGCTTGGGAGATCGTCGTGAACGAGCGAGTAGGTGTGCATGATTTCGACTGAGCAGGCGGGCGGAAGGCCGCTTCTCATCTCGCCTCCACACGCTTCGGCGGCGGCGAGAGTGAGAATAGGCCGGAGGCGCTTGCCTCCGGCGAAGACAGAGTAGCGCATTCCTTGGTGCACGGTTTTGGGGCGAACAGTAACGCGCGGCAGAAACCGGTTGAGGGCGTCGTCCACAAGGATTTGCTGGCCTTTGAGATAAGCTTTAAGATCGGACACGGGGCGGAGCCTAACAGGAATTTCAGACAGGGAAACCGGTTATTGCGGAGAAGCGAAAAGGAGGTATCCTCCGCCATATGAAACTCAAAACGATGTTCGTGTCGCTTATCTCGATGTTTTCGCTCAACGCGGAACCGCTAAAAGTGGGCGCCAAGCTTCCGGAACTCAAAGGGAAGAATCAAGATGGTAAGGAAATCGCCCTCAAAGCGGCCGATGGAGACCAGTGGATGGTGATTTTTACTTATCCCAAGGCTTTGACCGGAGGATGAACAAGCCAAGTATGTTCGGTGCGGGACGCATTCGAGGAATTGGCAGGTAAGAAAGTAACTGTGTTTGGGATGTCTACCGATAAACCTGAAACTCAGAAGAAATTTAAGGAAAAGAATAAGCTTCCCTATGATCTGATTTCAGATCCGGGCGGTGAGATCGCCAAGGCGTTGGGGATCTCGGTGAGAGGTGGGATGTTCACGGCACGGCGTGCTTTGCTCTTCAAAGGCGGCAAGCTGGTGTGGCGGGGTGATAAGGG
>DCQM01000218.1:0-1425 GCA_002323895.1 Akkermansiaceae bacterium UBA1518 | reverse complement strand
CGGCAAGCTGGTGTGGCGGGATGATAAGGGGGCGACTTCAACGCAGGGAGCAGAGGTGCTGAAGGCAATTGCTGCCGTGGAAGGGCAGTAAGGCCGGCCTTCGCTGTATGAAGCAGCCTTTCACCCCTCCTTTTCTGCTAGACGGCTTTCAAGTGCCCTCTTCAAGAGCGGGCGCTTTTTCGTTGGAATAGCCTTGAGGGAGAGAATGATACCGGTGCTTTGGTCTTCGTTGAAATGGAGTTTTAGAGCGGTAAGCTCCTCGTCGAAATCGGCATCAATGATTTGCGCCCAATAAACAAGGTTGAGGTTCTTGTGAGGTTTGATGAGGGGAAAAATTTCTATGCCGAGGGGCGTGAGAATGAGGTAGGCGTGCCGCGCGCAATAGGCAGAGAGTCTGGTCAGTAAGGCAGAGAGGATGAGAAAGGGGAGAGCCATCCACCAAGTAAAGGTGGGGTGTCCCATGAACCAGGTGAGGCCAATAAGGAGAAAAAAGGCAAAAGAAACCGCTGCGATGACTATAAATCCTTGGGCTTGTCCGGCTCGGGTAAAGCGGAGTTCCTTGTGAGGTTCGGCAATTTTCTTGGGAGCGGCCATGAGTTAAAGTTGATGGCGGGGAGGTGTGAACGCATTTTCTTGGTCGAGCATACTACGTTTGTGGCTCCTTTGTAAACCGGCGTAATCTTTTTTGCGAGCGTGCATGAGGGAAGCCACCCTGTGTTAAGTTGGCCTTGCCTTTCGATTAAGGATGGAGTTTAAAATACACAATCCTTCCCAGTCTGTTAGAACTGTAAGCGGATTTTTATAGACTAAATTTTCATACGTCTATCACGTTTCCATCATCAAGTTTAGACTCAGGCTTTTGCTCCTGAGCGTTCTGATTTGGCATTCTAGGGGTGACTACTTGAATTTTTCCTTTTAGTCGTTTTCCAGCGTAGCCCGCCACGATCGCTCGGAAGGGGGGGAAAAGGAGCAAGAACCCAACGGTATCAGTAAGGAAGCCAGGGGTGATTAACACTGCGCCAGCAAGGAGAATCATAATCCCATCGATTGCCTCCTTGGCGGGCATGCGGCCTGCGGCGGTCGCAGCTTGGAATTTTTCTACTGCAAGTCGGCCCTGTGCTTTGGTGAGCGACGCTCCAAAAACAGCGGTGATAATAATAATTGCAAGGGTTGGGCCTAGACCTAGCTGGCTACCAATCTTTATGAAGAGGTAGAGCTCGGCAGTAGGGACAAGGATAAAAAGAAGAAGAAGTTTTCCAAACACAGTGTTGCAAGACAGTAGGCAGAAAGGGTGGCAATGCCACCACAAATGCTATTCGAAAAAAGAACGGTTTCTCTCCGCGAAAGGAGTAGCCGTAGAACAGAAACAACAGTTGGAATAAGAACCTAGCTCTGAGGAGCGGCAGCAGCAGGTTCCTCTTCCCT
>DCQM01000158.1 GCA_002323895.1 Akkermansiaceae bacterium UBA1518 | reverse complement strand
GCCTTAGGGCTGGCACTGGCGGTGAGTGGACACATTTGGTATCCCAGCGTTTCTGATTTGTTCTATGCAGAGATATGGCCAGCATCAATTGTATCGCTGCAACTCTGGCTCCCTTTTTGGCCTCTAGAACCATTTATGCCGCTTATCACAATAGGAATTGGAGCATGGTTGTTGACTCTAGGACCTGCGAAGACTTCGCAAGAGTTGGTCGGGCCCTTAAAAGTTGACGTAAGAAGCCAGGCTTGGTGATAAAAAGCCCTCTCAAACCAGAGGTCAGGAAAATTCGCTAAGACTTTATGTCGAAGGAGCAAGGTGATTTGTTTTTAACCAATCGTTTAGCTCGCCCATATTGCGAGATATTGCTCCGATATAAGAGTCGGGTCGAATCATGGCGATCCCGCCGTGCTTTAAGTCGAGTTGTTCGGCGAGCGTTCCGTCGGCAGAGATTGCTACAATTTTGAGCGGTAAATTACTTTCATTGCCACCCAGAATCTTGGGCAATTCAGTCTCAGCGATACCCGATACCAATAGCGTCGCGCCCGTATGCTTCAACTGGCGGTAGATATAAGCATTGTTTTCTATTTCATCCGGTAGGCGGTCACCCGCACGTAGCCGGCCCTTAGTCCTTGGCGCTGATTGAGCCAACTCTTGCCTTCGATAGCTAAGGTCAATTTCTGACACCTTGGGCTTCATCGTTTGATTAAACCATTTGGTGCGCGTGATATGTCTCATTGCGAATTCGCGAAGACGTCTCACGAGAGGATGGTGGACCATTGCCATATGGATCATTTGTGAGGTTTCCGCGACGACCCGTTCTCCAATCAAATGGCGTTCTTCGTGATACGTTTTCAAAAGTGGATGATGGTCTTTCGCGTTTTGCGCGAGTGCCAGCTTCCAGGCGAGGTTCATTGCATCCTGCATGCCTGTATTCATCCCCTGGCCGCCTGCAGGGCTATGCACGTGAGCGGCATCGCCTGCAAGAAATACGCGTCCGACCTGATATTGCGGAACGATACGTTCATTAATGATAAATTCGCTCAGCCAGAATGACTCCTCAATTTTCCATTTATTCCCTGCTCTTGTCCGGAGAATCGTCTGAATTTCGGCTTGCGATGGCGCGCCTTTACGCTCAGCTTCGCCGCCATCGATGATCACTCGCCATCTGTTTTGACCGATTGGAAAAAAGCCAACGAGTCCTTCCTCACTAAAATACGCCTGCATAAAATGAGGGTTTTGTTCTTCAGCGATTGAAATATCTGCAAGGAGCCAGCGCCGTTCAATTGTGTTGCCTTCAAAGGGCAGCTTCAGGCCGTGTCGCACCTGCGAATGGGCCCCATCGGCGCCTACTATCCAAGAGGATGTGATTGAATGAGTTTCTCCGTTTTGGTCTTTAATGAGAGAAACGACAGTATCGTCGCTTTGTTCAAAAGAGACGAGTTCGTTGCCTCTTTCGATTTCTACGCCCTGCTCTTTTAATTTCTCGACGATTACTTGCTCGGTCGCGGATTGGGGGATGAAAATTCCCGTAGGTAGCTCACCCTCTGAGTTCTTTAAGTCAACCTCGCCGAGTTTTTCCGTGGGGGTTTGAAAAAGCACTCCGTGTACGTCGTAGGCATGCTCATGATCGATCAGTCGTCGAGCATCGAAAGTAGAGTCGAGAACCTCTAACGTCCGCTGCCAGATGACCAGCGCCTTTGAAAGTTTCGTCGGTCCTTGGTTTTTATCGATAATACGAACTTTGCAGCCATAAGCCGTAAGCTTATGAGCCAAAGTCATCCCGACTGGTCCTGCGCCAATGATTAAAACGGTCGTATCCATCAAGCCCTCTTTTGATTCGCGACAGTCGGCAAATCTCTAATTGACTTCGCATCAGGGTATCTAAGCCAGAAACTTTGGCCATCGCTCACCACTTAGCTCAAGGAATTTTTCAACTGCTGGACCATCGATTGCATGTTCGGCTTCTCCATCATGCTGGGATTCCGCTCATTTCGAGTGGTTTCAAATTTCACCAAGGAATGCGTTCACCTGCTTTAAAAGAATATACACTTTCTCTCCAAGGCACGAGGAGCGTTTTGAGGAGCCCTACTGCCGCCTCTTCGAGAGTCTCTGGTGCGAGTGGGCCTCCGAGATCAGTCGTCACCCAGCCCGGGTCACATGCACTAACCCTGACAAATAAAAAAGGATATGCATTTTTCTATTTAACTTGCTTGTTATGCTACTCCAACTCCATATTGAAGCTGTTTTTTTCATAATAAAGTAGCAGAGACCCCACTGAAAAAAAGTTTGGTCGATCAGCTACTCTTAACACCTCATTTATACTTCTTATACTTAGCCTGCTGTTATGAGACGGCTGCATCTTTGACACCATACAGCGCAGCATAAAAGACGGGAACGACACACAACGTTAACGCAGTGGATACCAGCAAGCCGCCCATGCTGGCCAACGCCAAGGGCTCCCGCATCTCTCCTCCGCCGAGGTAAAGCGGGAGTAAGCCGAGCACCGTCGTCGCAGTGCTGAGCACGATGGGGCGGCAACGCTGCAGTACCGCGCTCAAGATTGCCTCAAAGTGAGTCTTGCCTGAGGCCAGTTCTAAGCCAATGCGCTCTGTGACGATAAAGCGAAATCTTATCGATAGGGGCCTCATGAAGCTTGCGCGCCTTAGCGATTGGCTTAATGAAGCCATGTCAAGGATCATCGCCCTCCTGGATATGGGCTGAGGTCACATTAATTAAGACGCCTCACCCAATGTGTCACCAAATCCATCCACTGATCTGTGCCATCTTCTGCAAGCCCTAGCCCAAACCCATGCCCCCCTGTAGGAAAGAGATGCATTTCTATTTCAACGCCATGCTCTGTCAGCCTTTCCGCGTAATAGGTACTTTCCGTGTAGTGACAGACATTGTCGTCCATAGCATGCACCAAAAAAGCCGGTGGCGTTTCCTCGTTTACCAGATCAAGGAGTGTGTTTTTGGCAATCTCGTTCTCCGTAAGGGGGCGGTGATATACCGACTTTTCTAACCAGTCCTGATTTGATTTTGTCAGCCTCGTGACACCATAAACTAAGACTGAAAAATTCGGGTTTTGATTTGAATCATCAGATCGCCACAGACCTGTTAACGTCGCTAAGTGCGCCCCTGCCGAGTAACCGAGCACGCCCACGTGACCGTCCCGAATGCCTAATTCAGCTGCGCGATCACGCATTATTTCAAGAGCCCGGCGCGCATCTGTGAGCGGCGTCATTTGCGGATTTGTAGAATGTCGATTATCCGGCAATCGGTACTTAAGAACGCCTGCAGAGACGCCCCTCTCCGCAAGCGCTTTCGCCGTGTCGTGCCCTTCATAACTAAAAGCCACCACATTATATCCACCCCCGGGGATAACCAATACCGCCTTGCCGGAAGGATTCTCTTTTGCTGGATAAAATGACAACGTTGGAACCGTGATGTCATCGGCGCACATATTCCCGCCCCAACAAACTAGCTCAAACTCCTTTAGACCATTTTCCTTGGCAAACGGTATCTCCTGCCCCGCCCATAATTCGATCTCTTCTTGAGCGACAACTTCACTCGATAAAAAACTGCTCAAAAGTGATGCCATTAAGAACCGACCAACCAACACAAAAGCCCCACACAATCGAACGCCGTC
>DCQM01000205.1 GCA_002323895.1 Akkermansiaceae bacterium UBA1518 | reverse complement strand
TGACGGGTTAAGGAAATACGATTAACGACCCAGCGATTGTTTTCCCCTCCAAGGTCATCAAAGGTAAGGTCAAGAGTGCCGTCGGCCACTTCAACAACGAATGTAGTTTCAACAAATCCATTAGCTGAGGCATTGATATTTTCTTTCTGGAGGATCCCCTCAGCTATGATTACGAGGTCATCACGGGAACGGTTTTTGTCACCCTGGCGGACTGAAATCTCCCATTGGCCATTTTCAATAAGATGGCTCCAGGTCGCTGAGTTGGGCGAAATCACAAAATCCCGGTTAGCCAAGTCCGCGTCCTCGCGGTCGCGTGCGAGCACCGCGCCAGACCAATTGACATGGCCGCGGGTGAGGGGAGAAATCCGAGTATGATCAGGGGCCGTTGGGCTGGTAGTCGTCCCAAAGTCGTAGCGATAGATTTGTGCGGATGGATCCACGATCATGATCGTGGATTCGTTTGATGGTTCAGAGTTTAATTCCGTCCCAGTGGCAATCACCCTGTAGAATAAATTGATGCCGGTAATTGGGTTGGGATCTTGGTAAGATTCAATGCCGGATTCGATATCCGCATAAGTTTCCCACTTCCCTTCGCGTTCGAATTTACGCTCAATTTCAAATCCGGTTTCATTATCGCTAGTGTCCTTCCAGTTCAGCGAAACTTGGCCAGCGGCGTTCACAGTGGCTATAAATTCGGAAGGCGGACTGGGTGGGATGCTTAAGCCGACCTCCAAAGTGTAGAGCTGGGTGTTGTTTGCTGAGTCCCCAGCAACGTGGATGAAGTAGTCGCTCGAAGAGGGTAGTTCAAAGGCGATAATTTCTTCGGGCATCCCAATCGGTTGGCCATTCGCCTGTGAAAGAACAGTGCGACCATCCGAGGCAATGATTTTAATCTCAAGATCATGAATCTTGGTGAAATCAAAGTTTGATCCAGCTGAACAACTGCCATCGGAATTCTGTGGACCTTCAACAAAATTAGTCGGAGTTGCGACTGGGCTGACCTTCACTGTGATGGGCGTTCCAGCTGGGAGATTTGCAAGTTGATAGACGTCTATATCAGAATTGTCATCAATACTGAGAAAGTCCCGTTTAAAGGTCTCACCAACAATAATTGGAAGAACAGTGGCATTTTCAGGAGAGTCATTGTCACGATCGCGATGCACCTTTTCATAATAGTCTCCATAGAGTCGATTGAGTGAGAAGATGTCATCAAGCTGGAGTCCCCGGAAACGTCGCGAGATGAATGGCTCCATAAGTTTGGTTTCATTGATGGGACAGATGTGACTGAGGCCAAGTCCATGGCAATGTTCGTGCTCGACCACATTACGAAGATTGATGGAGTCCAAGGTCGTTCTTCCAAAGAATGAAGTATTACCAGTATCGATGATCATGTCCCCTCCGGATTCGGGAGCAAAATTATAGGCAAGGGTGTTGGAACCAGAATCACCGTCAATATAGTGCCCTCCAATACGGATGTCTGCGCGTAGACCAATGCGACCGGAGGGACGGGAGAAATTACTGAGGCGGGCTCCGTCGTCGTTGGGTTCGTAGATATACGTGATGCCAGTTAAGCTCGCGATATGATCGAAGGCCCCTTGAAAGACTGAAAACCAAGGACGAGTTGTAAGATCATCGCTGCCATCGTCTACGTCATAAATTTCGTCGAGAAAGGCGATTAGGTCACTGCCAGAAGTGGGTTCACCATTAAAGCCCTCGATTCTCGTGCCGTCTTTCATGAACCCCCAGAGTAAAGTGGTTGGCAGTCCCTGTTCTGCTCTTTCAAAAAAAGAATTGAAGGTGGCTGTTCTTCGCCAACGACCACTGTCATCAAATTGGGTAGCGAAATTAATTGTTGGATCACCTTCAGATGCCATTCCTTTGGAAGGCGATTCCTCGGAGGCCATTTCTTCGAAGGCAGTTTCTTGAGAGGACATCTCCTCGGCAAGATGAAAAGCCATGGCCGCCTCTTTGGAAAGTCCAGGAGCCCAGCACAAGGTCATGACAGGGCTATTTGGGTCGAGGCGATTTGCCGTGAAGGCTGCCAACCGCTTTTGCACGTTGGGGGGAAGTGCCTTGAACTGATTGAGAGGAAGTCTCTCGGAGAGTCTAATTAGAACTTCGGAATAGGGTGCGAGGGATGGGTGGTTTTGCAGATAATCTTCCCAGCGGAGATTTTTGGGGGTAGAGCCCTCTGGGGAAGGTGCTTGGGTCGACTGGATTTCAGGGCGCCTTTCCACGGACTTCCAAGCGAATGGAAGGCTTGCGATAACTGGAGACAGAAGCAGCAATAATCGGAAGTTGGCCGTGAAGAATGGCATCTAGCTGTGAGAATATATCAATTTTAGGGGAGATCAATAAATTGGAATACTAGAGATCCTGCGATTGGCGATTTGATCCGAAATAGTTGCGGATCCCTGAGCCTGCTGGCCGTCAGTTTCGGAGAGCTCCGAGCTCGCTACTGATCCTGTCGATGACGACCAGAGTGGTTTCTCATTGCAGGGTCGTCTAAAATCCAGTCAATTTAATCCTGCCGCGGTTGTTCAAAAACTGGCCCAGATGAAGGTCTAGGGTCTTCTAACTCAGGTGGGGAATTTGATTAAAGTTGGGATAGCTCCTCGCGGAACCCGGCCGAAAGAACAGGGAAGCGACACCAAGTCTTGGGGTCAAGATTTTGATCATCTACATGAAAGGCTACCGCGTATCGTTCCCGCTTCCACTGATTGCGACACCAGAGTTGGTAGAATTTTTTAGTCCAGTCGACGAGCTGTTCTTCGTTGTGCTGAGGGTGGGTCGCGCGGATGACTTGAAGTGCCGACTTCGGCCCTTTTTTATCACGAATCGCAGCGCGCTCCAAAGTGTCGAGAACTTGGTAAGGCATGAGGTCATCTTCGTCGGTTTGGTTAGCGTCCTCTGGGCGGAGTTCGGCAGTTGGGTTTTGAACGTTAATTTGAGAGAGTTCTTTGATGGGAGGGCTTTCAGGGAGGCCGGTTGATTCCATAAAGCGCAGCCACTCGCGGAGGTAGTGTTTATCGATTCCTGCGATAGGGCTCAGTCCACCCGAAGTATCACCATCCATCGTGGCATAACCAACAGCGGCCTCGGAGCGATTTGAAGTGGCGAGAAGAAGGGCGTTTCGAATGTTGGCCATCATCCAGATGCCAGGCGCGCGGACACGGGCCTGTATGTTTTGGCGCGCGATGTCATCGGTTTGCCAGCTGAGCTGGCGTTTGAGTACGGATTCAATCGTACTTTCGTATCCCTCGACGATCTCGTCGACCTCCCATTCGGCGTAGTCGCACCCCAACGCCTTGGCCACCGAGCAGGCGGCGTTGCGGGTTGTTTCGCCAGAATTCTTTGTGCCCTGGTAAGCGCAGAAGAGAAGAATCTTCATCCAGTCTTGAGTGTTTTTAGGTAGATCAAGGTGAGGGAGGCGTTCTCGAACTCCTTCTTCACCAAGTTCGCTCAGGGCGAGATCGAGCATGATCTTAACAAAGGATGAAACCGCAGCTGAATCGGCTCCTCCACTCAAGGACACTACGAATCCGTTCGACCATGATTTACGAAGGTAGTCGAAGTAGGCGAGTGCCATGGCGCGTGTAAACTCTTCGTCTTTCGACATAGGTGGGAGAGGGTCTTGCCCATCCTGACGCGTAACTTCCGGCCACTCAAAGGGGAGTTCAATTTCAGAAAGTCCCTGGACGTCAATTTTTCGGCTCACAGTACGGGCCTGAAGGAGTCGGTTACGCTCGATATCTACGGATTTATGAACAAGAGTGGTTTCCTGAAAAGAGAAGCGTTGGCCCTCTGCGACAATCTTTCCGGCAGATGCGATGAGGCCTCCGCCATCGTAAATGGCGCGTCCGGCTTCGTTCCCAAGAAGATTGGCATAGACGTAAGCTGCCCCAAAAGCACGCGATCCCTCTACCACAAATTGCTCGCGAACTTCCTGCTTAGCGAAAGCGAAGTGAGAAGCTGAGGGGTTGAGAATAAGGTCAACACCGCTCCCGGCAAAGAGTCTCCCGGGACGATCCGCAACCCAAGCGTCCTCACAGACCTCGAGGCCTATGCGAATGCCGCCAAGCTTAAAAATAGGATCGCCTATGGGTAGGTGGAGTTCACCGAATTTGTCAGTCACGATCACTCCTTCTGGCCATGCGTGAAACCAACGGGGCTCGTAGTGAAGGCCATCGCCAGCAAGGTTCTTTTTTGCAATGAGGCCTTTGATTTCACCATCAACGAGAACCGCGACGGAGTTGTAGATCGCGTTTTTGACCCAAACGGGAAGACCAACGGCAACCACCATTTCTTTGGTGTGCTTGGCGATTTCGACAAGGCTTTCCCATGAGCGTTCGGCGACCTCGTGAGATAAAAACTGATCCTCGCAACCATATCCGGTAATCGCGAGCTCAGGGAGACAGAGAACGGAAACGTGAGCTTCGCGTGCTTGAGCGATGGACGCGAGGATACGGCGCCGGTTGCCGGACCAGTCGAGAGGGAGTTGGTTGAGGCAGCCTGCGCCTACGCGGATCGTGTCAGCCATGGGCAGACTCTAGGCGACAAGTGACGGAAAGAAAAGGACCAGTGGGGCTGTTGAAGGCAGTAGTGCGAGTCAGTTCCGGTCCAAGCCTCAAGAAATCAGCGTGTGTTGAGGCTAAATGAGTCTGACGCGATTTCTTGTTGAAATTCCCCGAGAGTTTGGAAAGAAAAATAAGTTATAGAGAACTAATAGATAGGGAGTTAGCGTTGTGGA
>DCQM01000001.1:53354-64613 GCA_002323895.1 Akkermansiaceae bacterium UBA1518 | reverse complement strand
GAGAAAAATGTATCGCCCTCAGTGATAACTTCGGAAGCTGGAATCCGGTTTGTCATGAGCCTCTTACCAAAAGGCTTATACATATAGTCAAACTGATATCCTTTCCCGAGAACCGTCTTAAAAAGCAAGCGCCACATGTCACTCTCAACCTTAACAACTTCGAGCTTTTGAACGAGAACACCATAGTCGTCGGGATCGTTAGGATCAGTTTTGGCAAGAAATTCCTCCTTATTTGTAAAGCCATCTGAGTCCTGATCCATTGTCGGGGAATCTGAGTAGGAAGGGTCAATGCGATTATCAACCCACCACTGATTACCAATCGGTGGATGCACCGGGTCAATCTTTAGCAAATCGAGAAGCTTCTTCTTGTCTCCATCCTTGGTGTAGAGGTCGACACTCGTGAAGAGATTGACTGGCCGTCCATCAGATGTCTTTTGATGAATGACAGGATCTTGCTCAGTGACCATCTTGATCACCGAAGTGGCAATATCGCCGCCTTCGGCGGTCGTTGTTTTCCCCGGGTTGGGGTTGGGCGCATTGAACGTTTCGTTCACGGCCTGATTCCCGCTGTATCCGAGGTAGCCGAGACCCGCGAGAACGAGGGTTCCGCCGCCAAGTGCTGCGACATGATAGTTTTCTTTAATCCAGGACATTTTGCGTAGGTGTTTTATTTGAGTTCTGGGAGATTTTCTTCCTCGATAAAGAGAAGAAGGTCGGCACGAAGATAGACCGTCAGCTCTTCGCCACCAGACACCTTGTCGAGAACCTTAACAGACTCAACAGGCTCCTCCTCAGCAGTTTCTTCACCCTCGATTTCAATGGCACCAAAAGCACCACCACCACCATCACCGCTCTCCTTCTCAGAAGAAGCAGCCTTCCCAGCGCTCGGGATGCTTGCGGGATTCAAAACCCGCGCGATACGGGTCTCGAAGAAATACTCGTCAGAATTACCAATACGCTTGAAGAATTCACGAAGAACAGGCTCGGGAGCCTTGAAGGTGAATTCAACCGGCATACGGTGTGCAACCGTGTCAAGTTTTTCGAACTTCGGAGGGCGAACCGCTCCGGGAGCACCACGTTTAGACCGACCGCTGACACGCGGTTGCCTTTTCGCATTCTTAGTTCCAGGCCAACCATAGCCGTCTTCCTGAGGAAGTGACTCGCGAACAAGGTTCTCAATCTGCTTCACCCCGGCCTCTGAAGCTTGGGTTAGGAGGTATTCCATTGCATCGAGCTGATAATTCAAAACACCTGTCGCTTCCGCCTTGGGTTGGCTACCGCGATACTTTTTAAAGCCAAGGTAAAAACCGCTTGGAATTGCTTTTTCTCCCGGGAAAAGATTACTCACTCTGCTTACCGTATCGGTAAGCTTGGTTGCAAAATCTTTTCCAGAGATATCCTCCGTTTTTTTAGGAACAAAGGCGAGCAGCTTCTCACGAGCTTCCGCTGCCTTCGCAAGGACTTCTTTGAGACTCGCCTCCTTCGCTTTCGCGTTTTCAGGATTAGGGTAAGGATTGAGACTCAGATCTTTTTTCAGAGTGGCTTCTTTCGTGGCCACCTGCTGTTGTACCTCCTCGAGACTGGTGCCCGCTTTCATCCCAAGAAAGATGATGATTGCGGCCAAAAGGACCGTGACAACCAGCAATCCGCCGAGGAACTTGTTTTCTTTAAACCAAGACATAGTATGTAATTATTAAGTGCGTATATATTATTTGTGTTGGAACGGCTGCTTCAGTGGGACAAGCATCTTAAATGGGGCCGCGTAGTCATTGGTCTCTTCTGCCGGAGCCGCTGTAATTTGAGCGAGTTGGTTATCTGGGATCGGGTTGTCTTTAGCGTCAACAAATTTAAGGACTCCAGACTTTTTGAGTTCTTCTAGGATATCGAGAACTTCAGCTTGCTTGTTGAGGTGCAACCCACTGATAGAAACACTATCAACCCAAGTTTCCTCCTTCATCAAAGGTGAATTACCGTAGGTGGCAGTTGCGAAACTTTCGTCCATGACAGGATCGCTTTTCGCATCCCCATCGATTTGATACTTAGTACGATATTCAAAGTCGGTCACCCAAACATTCTCGCTCACAAAAGCCTTGGACACGTCATTCCAAGTATTGATGAAGCTGAGTCGGCCACTTTCAGCTGCAGCGTAAGCCTTAATGAGATCCAAGTTCTTCTTCTCATCCTTCAGAAGTCTTTTGATCTTAGAAGCTGGCTGCTGAATTTCCCTAGCCTTAAGCTCAAGACTAGCGAGATGAGCCTTGCCATCACTCACCGATTTGGTCTTAAAACCAGCCCAAAGGCCGAGACCAACGATGAAGAGGGCCGCAGCGGTAATGAGAGCAGGCTTTCGGCGACTTATATCCCGTTGGGCTTGAACAGCGTCAGGAACGAGGTCGATAGAAACCTCAGATTTATCTGTTGCGCGCAAGCTAAGCCCGACGAGCTCACCAAGCTGATGAGCTTCCTGGCCGATAGCGTCAACATCGACACCTTTGCCAACCGAAATTCGCTGAAGCGGATTGAAAGTCTCAACAGGAAGGTTGAGCTTCTCTTCTAGAAACTCGCGGAGATAAGGAAGATTTGTTGTTCCACCGGCAAGGAGCACTTTTTGAGGAGCATTTCCACCCTGTTGACTTCTGAAGAGAGTGTTGGTGCGTTGGATTTCCGCAGTTAGGCGGGCCAGAGCATTTCGGACTACGGTTCCGAGAGCAGCGGTTGCATCATCTAGCTGATCGGCATGAGCACCGCCCAGAGTGACCAATCCATTTGTAATTTTGCTATTTTCCGCGTCGACAAACGAAACGTTATATTCCTTAGCGATGGCACTCGTGATGTTAGCTCCACCGATTGAAACCGAACGGGTAAAGAACTTCTTCCCATCAGCATAAATCAGATTAGAAGTTTTGGCTCCAATATCGAGCAAGAGAACACATTCCTCTAAACCGGGATAATTGTAGCGGAACGAATTATAAAGAGCAGTTGGCGCCGAGTCGACGAGGCGAGTGCCCAGACCAGTATCAGCAACAACCGAATTAAGGTCGTTCAACGAATCAGCCTTAATAGCTACCAAGACAACTTCTTGTTCAATCCCATCGGTCTCAAGCTTCTCCCAATCCCAGACGACCTCGTCGAGTGGGAACGGAACATTCTGCTGGGCCTCGAAGCGCACCAAGTCGTCCATTTCTTCCTCTATACCTTTAGGAAGCTTAACGAATCGAACAAAGACCGACTGCCCTGAGAGAGCATAGGCAGCCTTCTGCTTATCAACCTTGAGGCCCTTAGCGAGCTCCTTGATGGCAAGTTTGACTTGAGGAATGCGCGCGGCCTCCGTTGCAGGGTCGGCTAGAATAGTGGTAGCGGCATACTTTTTGAGGATCAGACCTTTTTTGGTCGGGGCTAGGACGCCCATTGAGATTCTCTGAGAACCGATATTTAGTGCGATAATCGACTGTTGATCAGCCATAGTTTTATTGTGTGGGTGTGTGGAAAAAAAATTGGCGGTAAGCCCCGAGTATTAGTTTTTTGGCTGAACCTCGGCGTAACGATCATACCAAAGAGCAGCAAAAGGAGTCTGCGTCTTGTCGAGCAAAGGAAATTTTGAAGTCGCTTCTACGCCTTTTAAGGCCTCACGCCACCAACCAGCTTTCTGCCCATGAGTGAAGAATCCGACCATCTTGCCAGCCCACTCAATTTCACCACCAATGGCTTCAAGATCAGATTTGCTTGCCTTGCTGCTTCCTGTGATACGTTTAAGTGTGTTTGGAGAAATATAAACTGAGACATAGACCGGCTCATCGACCGGAATATTAACATAAGTGACCGTCTTACTAATTTTGTAGTTCTTGCGGTCCTGCCCCTTAACAACAACATGCCAATTCACGTTGACCTGATCAAGATAGCCGTCCTTGGGCTCGTTTCGTAAGCGATCAGGTTGCAATTTGACTTCAACCTCAAGCCAATCCTTAGGTTTGAAGCTCTTAGCGTTGCCATCCTGAATTTCGGGAGACTGCAATTCGGTAAACTTTGGATCGTCGACCTTGAACTTCGCATCCTTGGACTGTTCGAGTTGCCCAAAGGCGCTGATTGGCAGGCTGAGGCCACACACAAGGGGTAGAATATTTGCGAAAAATCTCTGACGAATCATCATTTGCTGAAGGTTTCCCGGAAGGTAGGAAATCAAAACGGGGGGCGGCTAGAAAAAAAACTGCCAAACCCTTGTTTTTTTAGCAGTTGACAGTGCCCCACGATTCTGGATGAAGCTCTTTGACAAACCTAATGCCGACACCCCAATCTTCTTTTATGAAGCACCGAGGCCGAGTCATCCAACATTTGTCGGATCGAAAACGACTTGTTGTGGGGGCCATTGCTGACCATTCCACCTTGTCAATTACGCCAACGGACTGCGACATTGTTGAATTGCGTTTAGATTCTCTCGGAACCGATGAAAACGTGCATCAATTTGCAAAACAATGCCCACTCCCGGTTTTGATAACAGCAAGAGGGCCCGAGGAAGGTGGTCAAAACAGCTGGTCAAAAGAAGAAAGAGCGCAAGCGTATCGAGCATTCCTTCCATACGCCGCTATCATCGACATTGAACTTTGCGATTTTAAAGCTTTTGGCTCGGTCATTGACGATGCCAAAGCAATTGGCATTCCCGTCATCGGCTCTCTCCATGATTTCGAAGTAACTCCTGAACCGGCATCACTAGCCGAAAAAATAAACACGCGAGCAGACCTCCACAAATTCGCATTTATGGCGCAGTCTTCGAATGACATCAAAAAGCATCTCGAAATTTTCGAACAACTATCGGGACACGCCTTATCAGTCATGGGCATGGGACCACTCGGCGCCGCCGCTCGTCCTCTAATGGCTGAGTCCGGGTCGCTTCTGAACTATGGCTTTCTGGGCGATACTCCGACTGCACCAAACCAGTGGCCTGCCGGAGTGCTCAAAGCTACGCTCGCGATCTGATCACGGCACAATCTTTACTGGAGCCGGAGGAAGAGCCGCAAGGAAAGATTTTCCATAGCGCTTGGTGACAACCCGATTATCAAGGATCACAACCATTCCCTCATCTTTTTTTGTTCGGATCAATCGGCCCACGCCCTGACGAAGTTTGATGACAGCCTCGGGAACAGAATACTGCATAAAAGGATTTCCCCCTTCCGCTTCAATTTCTTCCAACCGGGCCGCCGTGAGCGGATGATCTGGCACCGCAAAAGGGAGCCGGGTAATAATGACATTGCTCAAAGCCTCGCCAGGCACATCGACCCCCGCCCAAAAACTTTCAGTTCCGAAAAGAACGCTGTGCACATCATTACGGAATTCCTCGACCATTTTTTGCCTCGGCATTCCCATTCCCTGCGCAAGAAGAGTCCAGCCATTGTCGTCGAAAAAATCCTCCATACTTTCCGCCACTGATCGTAAAAGGCGATGACTGGTGAAGAGAACGAAAGCACGGCCCTCGCTCTTTTTTACAACACGCTCGATCCAGTGAATTAACATCTCTTCGTAGTCATCGTCGCGCGGATCTGGCATTGATTTCATAACATAAATCGCCATCTGTTTTTTATAGTCAAACGGGCTTCCAATTTTTACTGCCGGGACATGCTGCGCGCCAATACGTTCGCGAAAGTAACTTAATTGGTCATCGCCCGTCCCCAGAGTTGCGCTTGTAGTGATACAGGTCTTATCCGGACCAAACAAAAGCGGACGCAAACGATCCGCCACATTCACCGGTGCAGCATTCAAGGTAAACGAAGCCCCCTCGTAACCGGACTTTTCTACCCAATAGACGCTACCGCCATCTTCCTGGTCGAGAAACATTTTCAAGCCGCCGTGCATCTCACGGAGCCGACGCGCACCTTCCATCAACTCGCCTTTGCGCGTATCGTCCTCCGTCTCCTCTGCAACCTCTTCAATCGCAGTCCAACATTCCCGGAGAGGACCCGCCAAGGTATTCTCGACTAACTCTGGTTGCCGCACTCGACACTCCCTCCCCCAATCGCCAAAGGTAACCGCGGCCCCGATATTTTCAAAAAACTCATCCGCTTCATCGAGAACATTTTTAGCACAATCCATCGCCTCGGAAGCTTGCGCATATTTCAGCAAACCCTTCCCGGTTTTCGGGTGATAGAGCCGCTGTATATCAAATCGCAACCCTGCTTGGCTCAACCGTATGCCAAGAGACTTTGCCGCTACCGCTTCCAAAGTGTGAGCCTCATCAAAAATCACGAAATCATTAGGAACCAAGAATCCCGATTCGTTTTCCAACATCTCTTCCTCAGGGTTGAGTAGTGAAAAAAACAAGCTGTGATTTACGACAAGAACGCGGGCGCTTTGAGCAAACTTGCGAGCCTCTTGAAAAAAACAATTTCCGCGTGGTCCACATGTTCGCTGAGTGCAGATGTGCGATTCACTACAAACCTGTAACCACACTTTGAGCGACGGTTCGAAATCCAGATCACTCTTGGTTCCATCACGGGTCGACTCCGCCCATTTCCAAATCTCCATGAGCTCCTCTTGCTCGCTCGAAGTAAAAAGATCACCACCATTATCCATGGCCCGGCGCAATCTCATCGGGCAGAGATAATTCCCCCGACCTTTTAAAAGAGCTGCTTCAAAAGGCTCCGCCAAAAGTTTACGCACTATTGGCAAATCTTTCCCGATTAGCTGCTCTTGTAAATTGATTGTGTGAGTTGAAATGATTGCCTTCTTTCCTTCGCGAATGGCATACTCCACCGCCGGGATCAAATAGGCCAACGACTTGCCGACTCCGGTTCCTGCTTCGACCACCAAAGAACGCTCACCCTCGAGCGCTTCGGCAACCTCGCCAGCCATTTGCTGCTGTTCCGCACGGTATTCAAAGTCAGGAGACTTTGAGAGCAGACCGGTCTCTGAGAAAACCATCCGCATCTCTTCACCGAACGAATTTCCACCACCAAGCGAGATCACTCCCGTGAGTAACTTCTCACGCCACCAAATTCAACTGCCATCAACACAAGAACATCAATGCTAATTTTCCAACATTTATGTTGCGGTTTTTTTAGCACACATTATTCTTCGCTCATGAACCGTCTGGAAAAAGGTGAACTTTCACGCCGTGAGCGACAGCTTCTCGATATCCTATACCGTCTGGGAGAAGCTACCGCGCAAGATGTGCAAGATGAATTACCCGACCCTCCCTCTTACTCGGCCGTCCGAGCTCTCTTAGCGACACTCGAGAATAAAGATATGGTCAAACACTCTAAGGAAGGGCGTCGCTATCTTTACAGTCCCGTCATTAACGAAAACAAAGCGAAACGCACCGCGCTCAAAAACCTCCTCGGGACTTTTTTCAAAGGAAGACCCGAAAACCTCGTCGCGGCCCTCCTCGATCCGAGCGACCAACAATTAAGCGAAAAAGAAATCGCCGAGATTAGAAAACTCATCAAGTAGCCCTAGGCCATGATTATCCCTTCGCTCGTCTTCTCTCTCCTCGCGGCTTTCGCGATGTGGGTTTTCGTGCGTCGGAACCCTGCTACTGATCCTCGGGTCACTGTGGCTATCCTCGCGCTGCTCCTTATTCTTCCGCTCCTCAACTTTCTCCCCAAATACTCAGTTTCCGTTGAAGGAAACCTTGGCACATCGACCTCGCTAAGTCCCTCGATTCTCCCATCCGTTTGGACCTTAGGGTTTCTATTTTTTGGATTACGTGGGCTCATCGATGTTCTTTCGATGCAACGCTGGAATCGCGAATCAAGACTCGCCAATGATCTCCCTGCTTTTCAAGAAACCTTGTGTGAACTTGCGATATCAAAGCGTGTCGATTTGCGTATTCATCCTCGCCTCACTTCGCCAGTTGTTTCGGGGTTGATTCGCCCACGTATTTACCTTCCAGAAAGCTCGACCGACTGGTCACCGCAGACCCTGAGAATGGCACTTCTTCACGAACTCGGACATGTCCAACGTCGCGACCTTTGGATGGCTACACTAGCACACATTGTCTGTGTTCTCCACTGGTTCAACCCATCAGTCTGGTGGTTACGTCGCACTTTCCTATCACAATGCGAATACGCTTGTGATGCCCACTTAGTTGAGAAAGGAACCGACCCTAATATCTACGCTAACGCACTTTGCGACGTTGCCCAATCCGCCTCCGCACCTCCTCTCTCTCTTGCGATGGCTGGTCATGTTCCTCTTCGAGAACGCATCATCTTTCTTTCAAGCGGTGGCCGTCGAGGATCTGCCATTCTTTCTAGCCTTATTCTCGTGACAGCAAGTAGCGCGATCGCGATGAGCATGGTCCGCTTTGTTCCCGAGCGCGCAGTGACTCCTCTCCTAGCTCCGATGGACGAGATCGAAATCCGCTTCAACGCGGATCCATTCCCTGGAAATTAAAGAAACGTCTACTGCTCATCGGTAGCCAAGAGCTGAAGAAAGCTCTCCTCAAAAAGGAAATCCCTCAACAAGTGCCCTATATCGCACCGCCTTCGGATGAGATCGATGACGATGCTTCGCAAAAAAAAGCGCAGATTCAAATTGGGCGCCGACCAACTCCACCGGGCAGAGGGACACCCTCGAAAATCATCTCTGCCATTTCGATCTCTCCCATTACGGCACCCACGATGGGAGTGCCCACTCTTAATCAAAGCTCTGGGATCGACGAAGGTGGTGCTTTCTGGAAAAGCTATAACAAGATGTTCCGCGACCAAATGGTTACGAATCAAAATGAGGATAGCCCATGGCCCAACCCCCAAGGCAATAAGCATTAGGCCAGGACCAATCCACGACTGACTACGGAATTCTCCCCAGACGATTTCTACAAGGAATTAGAACAAATTCACTTTCTCTTGACGTTGTAGTATTACCTCTGAGGGTTAATCACACCAGTTGTAACCAAATCAACGCCAAGCTCATAAGGCTTTTACGAAGAAACAAATTCTAACGTTATGAAATTTAATATCCTCCTCGCCGCAAGCTGTATCGCAATTGGCGCTTCCATCGCCTGGCTTGCCAAGGCCGACCCAAAGGCAGATACGGCAAACACTGCTAAGCCCGCAGTCGAAGAAAAGAAGACCCCTTCAAAAAGCCAGATTGCTGCTTCCGAGAATGAGAAACGCGAAGCCAGCGAACGCTCAATCGTCACCCCAGAAGAAGATTCCCCGCCCATCGACGCCATCCCTTTTGATTTTGAAGATGACAACAGCGATATGGGTAATCGCATGCAGCAAATGTTCAAAAATCGCCAACAAGCTAAGCTTGATGCACGTATTTCCAAACTCGTTGCCCAACTGAATCTCACTCCAGAACAGGAAGCGAGCCTCAAGAAGGCCGCTGCAGATAGAATGAATCGATTTGGTGAAATAATGGAAGGAGATTTCGATCCATCAAATATGAGTGAATTATTTAACACAGACGTAATCGATGAGGCACTTGCCGAGATCCTCACCCCGGAACAGCAGGAAGAACTTGAAGGTGTTAAGAAACGTGAAATCGCTAACAAAGTCGAAGCACAGGCACTCAAGGAACTCGCCAAACTGAGCAACCTTGATCTCTCCCAAGAACAAAAAGATGCGGCCTATGACATTCTTTATAAGAATGCCGAAACTTCGGTTGGAAATGAAACCCCAGCAACAGGCCTTGTTTCGATGATCACCGAGGGATTTGGAATAGAATTGGACTCCGATACCTTGGGAATTGCTACGGCAATGATTCCCAGCTCCGACGATATCGAAAGCGGAGAGATTGATCAGGATCCTCGGGCCATGATGGCACAGGCACAGGCAAAAATGGACGCACGAATCGATGCTAAAGTTGAGGCGATGCGTCCTGTTCTCAACGAAAATCAAATAGATCAATATCGTAAGGACCTCAAATTAAAATCAGGTGGAGTATTCGGAGGCCTCTTAAATGGTTTCACCACGGAAGGAGAGATTCCTTTCGGCAACCGCGAATAGACCACCCTCTATTTTTCAGGCCCGCGCTCATCCTTGAGACGGGCCTTTTTTTCGCGCGCTTCCCTAAAAAAACTCTTCAGCATTGCAACACACTCTTCCTCCATTACCCCCATTGTGATCTCACAGTGGTGATTCAAAGGTGGATTGCTTTGGAGTAAATTAATCCAACCCCCAGCGGCTCCTCCCTTTGGATCCATTGCCCCATAGACGACACGATCCGGTCGACAATGAACAATCGCTCCGGCACACATCGGACAAGGTTCCTTGGTCACGTATAAAGTCGCCCCCTCAAGCCGCCAATCACCATAAGCTGTTTGCGCAGAAGTCAGAGCCAACATCTCGGCATGAGCAGTAGCATCCTTGAGGGTCTCAACCTGGTTCCACGCTCTTGCAATGACTTCGCCATCACGGACAACGACTGCTCCAATTGGAACCTCGCCTACCTCATAAGCTCTACTTGCCTCCCGCAAAGCCTGACTCATAAAAAAAAGGTCGCTTTGAAAGTCGATAGCCTGCTCGCTCTCGAAGTCATATTCCATAGCTCTAATTAAACGATGTTTTGGCTACTGGAAAGACTCTCTTGCGAAAGGACTAAAACCCGACCGCCTTTCACCTGCCATTTGACATTTACCCCTGCCAGTTGGCATCCATAAATTCGTTCCCCGTCATTATGAAAAGCTGGCCTCGGATCAATCGCCAAAACCCTCGCAATTAAGGACATCGTCTCTTCACTAAGTCCCACTTTCGCCTCATCACAAAACTCGACCGCAAGCGGCTCGGGAGCCTCTTTGGCAAATCCTCCTTCAGCCTCGCTTAAGGATTCAGCATAAGGCAAATAAGGCTTAATATCGAGCACCGGGGTGCCTTCAACGAGATCCAACCCACTTACCTCCAAGGCCCCTTTGGAGACTGATTCCAGAGCGACTAAAGAAAGCCCGATTCGATTGGGCCGAAAAGGTGAACGGGTGGCAAGGACGCCCTTCTTCTGATTGCCACCTAGTCTCGGAGGTCGGACGAACCAGCGAACCTCATCTTCTTTTACTTGATCAAAAAGAAAGACAATCCAGATATGGCTAAACTCTTCAAGCCCTCGACTCGCGTCCGAGGGAACCTCGTCAGAAAACACAACGCGTCCACGCGCCTCAGGAACAATCCCGCTCTGCCGAGGCGTGCCAAACTTCTCACCGAAACAACTCTCGACCCAACCAATCGGGCGCATAGAAATTTCCTCGCTCATGTCTCCAGCAGAGCAGGAGCGGGATCAACAGGCTAGTATTCCTTTTCAAGTTCATCACAAAGATCTTAACCTGTGGGAAACCCT
>DCQM01000001.1:10274-53020 GCA_002323895.1 Akkermansiaceae bacterium UBA1518 | reverse complement strand
TTGGGAAATTGTGAGACCTACGCCGACAATACCCACCTTTTTCTTCACTTCCACTCGTTAGGTAGACGCCACCCCCTAATCGGGCTATTACTTTTTTAGCGACACGATGATCACCACCCGATTTGCCCCCAGTCCAACTGGAAAACTCCACCTCGGCCATGCCTACGCGGCCAAGGTAGCTTATGATCTTGCAAATAAAGAAAAGTCCCGTTTTTTGGTCCGCTTTGAGGACATCGACCACACCCGCGTGCGCCCGGAATACTACGACGAGATCCTGAAGGATCTAAAATGGCTCGGCTTATCTTGGAACGGAGAACCATGGAGACAAAAGGACCGATTCAAACACTATGAGAAGGCTCTGGAGCAGCTTAAGGAAATGGGCGTCGTTTATCCCTGCTACTGCACACGACGGGATATCGAAGAAGAATTAAGCCATCTGGTTCAAGCTCCACAGGGTCCCGAAGGGCCTCTTTATCCAGGGACGTGTCGCGGACTTAAAAACGCTCCTCGCGACCGCGAACCCGCCTGGCGGCTTGACTCAAAAAAAGCCGCCTCATTGATCGGTCTACTCAGCTTCCAAGACAAGATTCACGGAGATATCAAAGTCGTCCATGGACTTCTTGGAGACGTCATCTTAGCACGCAAGGATATCGGAACCTCCTATCATCTTGCTGTCGTAGTCGATGACGCAGCCCAAGAAATCACCCATGTCACGCGGGGTGAAGACCTTCTTCCCTCCACTCACGTCCATCGGATTTTACAAAGCCTTTTGGGGCTTCCAGAACCGGAGTATCTGCATCATAAACTCGTGACTGATCAATCAGGCGAACGACTTGCCAAAAGAAACGATGCCCAAGCCATCGCATCCCTCAGAAAGAGGGGGATTTCCGCTGAGGAGGTGAAAAAAATGTTCTCTACCACGTCATGCAGCACTAACTGACAAAACATATTTTCCTCTGTCAGCCCTGATCAGATCAGACATCCGGTCGGGGCTTTCTTGCAAGCGCGCCAATTCCGTCCACCTTTAACAAGATCTCACCTTCAATCTATGAAGCTTTTCCGCACTTCGGTTCTTCTCGTTTTTCTTTCACTTGGACTTTCCGCCGCTGATTTTCACCCGATTTCCTCAATCTCGAGTTCCACCTCCGGCCGTGACCTTTATTTGGTCAACAACCTAATCCAGGGACCTAGTTCGGGATTTGAAGCCACAGAACCCCACAATAGCATAGGGGGAGGTTCTACCAGTACTTGGGTCACGAATGCCCCCAATGGGGGAGGCGACTACTTCGCCAATGGAGTGGCTGACCCCGTTCTCATCATCGATCTTGGCGCCGACCGCGGTCTCAGCGAAATCAGCACCTGGGGGTATGCCAATTCCAACACAAATGGCGGACGTGACTTCAGCCTTCGTTTCGCCACAAGCACGGAAGGCACCAGAGGCTTCGGAAACTCAATCCCCTACTCCCCTTCTTTTCAGGCTGCCTTCAGCGCCACCACCCGCGACTCAAATTCGTTTAGTCAAAACGTCACCGCCCGCTATGTAGAACTGACCTTCACCGACAACTGGCGAAACGGACAAGGCGGCACTCCGGGGGGAGACCGCGTAGGGCTCGGTGAGATTGCTTTCGAAGACACTGTTCCTCCTACTGACCCATTCTTGCAAGTCGACAACTCGTTCAATCTCGACCTTGATGGCTCCATCCAGACCTTCAACCTCGAAGTTTCCAATCTCGGCGCCACTCAAAACCTCACTCTATCCAACCTATCGTTTAGTGGCCCAAATTCCTCCTCATTTTTGGTCCTCTCTTTACCAGGAAGCATTATCCCTTCCAGCAGCGGAGTGATTCAGTTTTCCTTCAATCCCACCGGGATCACCGGCTCCGTGAATGCCTCACTGGATTTCGAGACAAACGATGCCACCCAACCAGCAACCTCGGTTGCTTTGAGTGGCTTCATTCACGACCCCCGTATCTCGGCCCCGGGCTTCTTTGACCTCGGCAACTTCGAGATCGATGCCGGCCCTGAAACCGATTCAGTTACGATCAAAAATCTTGGTGGAGGACAAAGCCTCAGAATCTCTGGAACCGAACTTACCGGGAGTAACGCCAACAGCTTCAAAATCATCTCCGCACCTACCTTGATCGCCCCTCTTAGCAGCGATACTGTCACCCTTCAATTCGACCCTGCTGGTGGCGAAGGCTCCTTCTCCGCCCAACTTCGCATCTCCAGCAATGATGCTATCAATCCCATTACGATTGTGAATCTCAACGCCCTTGTCGGAAACGCCATTCCAAATTCTGGCCTTCGCATCAACGAATTCATGGCCAGCAACGGCGACACCCTCAATGATGGCAACGGCGAGTCCTCTGACTGGATCGAGCTTTACAATGCCGGCCCCGGACCAGTCGACCTCTCCGGTTGGTCACTCACCGATTCCGAAAATAATCTCAACAAATGGGAATTTCCTGCCGGAACATCCCTAATCCAAAATTCCTACCTGATCATCTTTGCCTCCGGCCGAGACACCGAAAACTATGTCGATCCCGATGGATTTCTCCACACCAACTTCAAGCTCACCACCGGCGGCGAATACTTAGCGCTCGTCGAGCCAAACGGCACCACTATCAAAAGCGAATATTCTCCCCAATTCCCCTCCCAATTCGGAGATGTCTCCTACGGCACGTTCGCTGAAGGCAGCGAATCAACCGACCTCCTCGAAAACTCGAACGCCTCAGTTCTCATTCCACAAGACGGAACCCTTGGACTCTCATGGACCTTCCCTGTTTTTGACACCCAAGGTTGGATTCGCCCCGAAACCGGAACAGGCGTCGGTTTTGACAATAGCAGGGATTATTTTCCCTTCATCGATATCAATATTGGGAGCCAACTCTCTGGGAGCGGCACGACCGCTTATGTCCGGATTCCTTTCGAGATCGAAGATACTACTCAAATCAGCACCCTCACTTTCCGCGCGCGCTATGACGACGGTTATGTCGCCTACCTTAACGGTAAGCTTATCACTTCTCGTAATGCTCCCAATACCCCAACTTGGGAGAGCAGGGCTACCGCCAACGCCAACGAAAATGCCAATATTGATGAGATCGATATCTCCTCTTTCATCAGCGATCTCCAAAATGGAATCAATGTTCTGGCCCTCCATAGTCTAAACCGCAGCGCCGGCAGCAGTGACCTTCTCATAGACGCTGAGCTCACCGCCACCGCCCCTCCCACTGGCCCACTTCTTTCCGGGTATCTCGCATCACCCACCCCGGGTTCGGAAAACCTCAGTGGCTCTGCCAACCCTGGCCCTGAAATCATCAACGTTTCACATACTCCAAAACAACCGGCCGGAAACGAGAACATCATCGTGACCGCCTCCGTCTCGCCCAGGCTGATTACGACTGGGGATGTCGAGCTCACCTACCGCGTTCAATACGGATCCTCGACTACCATCGCGATGCTCGACAACGGAGCCGGAAATGACACCTTCGCAGGTGATTCCATTTACACTGCCACCATCCCCTCATCCGCCTATGGTCAGGAAGACATGGTGCGATGGTTTATCACCGCCAACGACGTATCGGACAGCTCTTCTCGAGCCCCTTTATTCCTCGATCAAACAGGCAACAATCAATCTGCGCAATACTTTGGCACCGTAACAAGCGACCCTTCCGTTTCCTCGGACCTCCCACTCCTCCAGTGGTTCAGCCAAAATCGATCGGCCGGAAACACCCGCGGTGGAACCCGGGCCTCGGTCTACTTCCAAGATCGCTTTTATGACAACATCTTTGTCCGCCAGCGCGGACAAGCCACCAACGGATCTCAATCCCAAAAGTTCGATTTTAACCGCGGCGATTCATTCTACATCAATGAAAAGATGCCCGCAGTTGGGGAGATCAACATCAATGGTCGCGGAGCAGATAGCACCTACGTTCGCCAAACCCTCGCCTTCGATACCCACCGCCTCGCCGGTAATGAATCGAGTCTCTCCTACCTCTGGCAACTTCGTGTCAATGGGGCTAATGATCGGGTCGGCATCGCGATTGAGCAAGCGGACGGAGACTATCTTGACCGCTATGGTTACGACGAGGAAGGCGACCTTTATAAGTTCGTTCAACGCAGTAACCTTAACCCCGTATTCTTCGACACCATTACCGGTATTGAAAAGAAAACTGGCGACAAAGGTAATATCGATTCCGCCGTGGATCTTGTGGCCGGACTTAATCTTCCCACTCCGGCACAGAGACGTAAGTGGATCATCGACAACCTCGATCTCCCCCAGGTCATCAATTATCTCGCTGCGCGTTCCATCATTCAAGATGCCGACGACCTTCGTAAAAATTTCTATATGTATCTCGATACTCGCGGTGACGAACGCTGGCGCCTTCTCCCCTGGGACAAGGACTATACCTTCGGCGTCCGCGGAGATGGCGGAACCTTTCTCCCTCATCCTTTCTTCGGTGATGAAGAGCACAAGAAGCAGAACGCCAACCAATGGAATATCCTTTACGATGTCATTTTTGAAGAACCAGTTACCCAACGCATCTACCTGCGCCGCCTGCGCACCCTAATGGACGAAGTCCTTCAGCCTTCCTCAACCCCTTCAAACGATCGCATCCTTGAACAACTCGCCCAAGACATCATTGGCCCCGCTTCTCCACCTTTAAGCAGTAGTGTAAACTCCCTCAACAGCTATCTCAATAGTCGTCGAAATGTTCTTTTCAATAACTACAATTCACTCATTCCCTCCAGCCAGACCAGCAGCCCCAGCCTTACCCTCGCGGAAATGGAAGCCAATCCTGCCAGCGGAAACCAAGAGGAAGAATTCATCCGAATCCACAACAATGAGAACACCGAAATCGACTTCTCGAACTGGACTCTTGAAGGAGGAGTGAGGTTCACTTTTAAAGCCGGCACTGTTATCGAACGAAACGGAGACCTTTATGTCACCCCTAGCAGCAAGGACTTCATCAACCGGGCCACATCCCCAACCGGAGGAGAGGAACTCCTTACCGCCTCGCCCTACTCGGGACACCTCTCGAACTTTAGTGAAATCCTCACTCTGAAGAACGAAGATGGAGTCGTTGTTGACACCATCAACACTCCAAACAAGCCCTCGGATACCCAGCTCTACCTCGTCGTCAGCGAGATTATGTACCATCCGGCCAGCCCCAACGGCGATGCCGAGTATGTCGAGCTAATGAACATCAGTGACACCAAAACTCTCGAACTCGGCGGGGTTAAATTCACTGAAGGAATTGATTTCACCTTCCCCGATGGCACCAGACTTGCCCCGGGAGCCCGAATTCTAGTCATCCTTGATGAGACCGCCTTCGAAGCAATTCACGGACCCGGGAAGCCCATCGCGGGAATCTTCCAAAATGGGTCCCGCCTCAACAACGGAAGCGATCGCATGAAGCTGGAAGACGCAAGCAACAGCTCAATCCAAGAATTCACCTACGACGACGAACTTCCATGGCCCAACGGACCCGATGGCGGCGGCTTTAGTCTCGTCCTTATCGAAACCACCAATTCCCCCGACCACGGCCTTGCCACCAGCTGGAAACAAGGCTCCTTTGTTGGAGGAACACCCGGCGAACCAGAACCCTCCGGCTTCACTGGAGACCCCAACGCCGATCCCGACCGCGACGGCCTTTCCAATCTTCTCGAATACGCTTTTGGAGCCTCTCCAACCCAGTCTCAACCTAGTCCATTCGAAGTCTCAGTCATCGGCACTTCCGTCCAAATCACCACCCCCATCAATCTTGCGGCCAGTGACCTCACGATCAACCTCCAGAGTTCCAAAGACCTCGCAGTCTGGATCGATGCCTCCGGCGACCTTCCCGAAGTCTCAAGAATCGACAATGGAGACGGCACCGCCAGCCTGACTTTTCTGAGTGATTCCGAATATCTCACTTCAGAAGACAAACTCTTCTTCCGCCTCAAAGTGGAACTCAACTAACGAAAGCCTCAAGCGTCCACTTCTTCAGAGATTAGCAAAACTCAGCGCTTTCGCCGACCCATTCTTCCAGAATCCCCTCCTTGCAGTCTTCCCTCAAATTTGGACACTTGAGGGAAAGCCACCTGATGAAACCTCTCTCCTTCCTTAAAAAACTCACACCAGCCCTCTTCCTAGTCAACGTCACCTTGCCTCTAGCTGTAGCTGACGAAAAAAAGCCCAATTTTATCTTCATCCTCTCCGATGATATAGCACAGGGAGATCTCGGCGTTTACGGTCAGGAGTTAATCAAGACTCCTCGCATTGACCAACTCGCCAAGGAAGGCACCCGCTACATGCAGGCCTACTGCGGCACGAGCGTTTGCGCCCCTTGTCGCTCCGTTTTCTTCACCGGACTTCACTCCGGGAAATGCCCCGTCCGTGGCAACCGCGAAATGGCTCCCGAAGGTCAATGGCCCATCCCTGCCGAAACCGTCACCATCGGCGAAGTCGCCAAGGCTGCCGGATACGCCACCTCGACCTTTGGGAAATGGGGTATGGGATTCTTTGACACTAGCGGAAGTCCGCACAAACAAGGCATAGACCGCTTCTTCGGCTACAACTGCCAACGGCACGCTCATTCCTACTTCCCCACTTACCTTTACGATAATGACAATCCGGTGCGCCTCCCCGGAAACACCGGCAAAGGAGTTGGGAAAACCTACGCCCAAGAATTGATTCAGAATGAAATGATCAAGTGGGTGAAGGGAAATGCCAAGGATCCCTTCATGATGTTTTACGCCATCACCCTCCCCCACGGCGCTCATGAAATCGATGACCTTGGCATCTACAAAGACAAGCCGTGGACCATGAAACAAAAATCCTACGCGGCCCAGGTGACCCGCATCGACTCCGATATCGGCGAACTGGTCGACACTCTCCGCGAACTCGGCATTGATAAAAATACCCTCATCGTTTTCACCGGCGATAACGGCTCGTCGTTCAATCCTTCCTCCGAAATCGGCAAGCTCTTCAAGCAGGACGCAAATGGCCTTCGCGGATATAAGCGCGGTATGTACGAAGGGGCTCTTCGGCAAGCCGGCTTCGCCTGGTGGCCCGGAACCGTTCCCGCCGGCCGTGTCGACAAATCACCTTGGGCCCTCTGGGATCTCATGCCCACCTTCGTCGAAATGAGCGGAGCCACACCGCCCGAGGGATACCAAACCGACGGTCACTCGCTCCTTTCCTATCTCAAAGGAGGCGAAGCACCAAAACGCGATTACTTTTACTGGGAACTCCACAAAGGGGCCGTCGTGCAAGCTGCTCGATGGGGCGAAAACCCTTCGTGGAAAGCAGTCCGAAACGGCATCAACAAGTCCATCGAAATTTACGACCTCATTAAAGACGCCGGAGAAAAAAACAACCTCGCCAAATCACGTCCCGATCTCGTCAAGAAAGCCGAAGATATTTTCAAAGACGCCCACCAAGTTGATGCCGAATGGCCCCTCAGCGGCCCCACTAAAGCCCAAAAAAACGAAGCCCAAAAAGCCTGGGTTATCAAACGCAAACGCGACAAGAACGGCTGGGTCCCGCCCAACGCAAAAGCACTTAAGTAGAGCAACGCATGCCCCGAATTTCTCCCATTCATTTCCTGTGAAATCCTTTGGGACCCCGTTCTTCCTTTGACTCTGCTTGCCTAATACAAGCGCCTGACCAGCACGGCTTTCTCCGCTCGTTTCGACACCACGACTATTTCATAGGTATCGGAACCCAGAGTGATCATGGGCTCTCCTTCGCCCTCAGATACCGCGATCACAACCGCGTGACTCGATCGGAGTCCACCCAACCACTTACGAGTATCGCTGACATAAACAAGATCACCACAGGCTGCGCCCAAGTCGTCTGCCAAGGCCCGTGAAATGGTAACCCCAGCCAACCTTGCCTCTCCACACAATTCCGGTTCCTCTTCAAGGCGCTCCACCTTCGCCATGGCCTCAACGACCTCATGTTCGGATCCGGCCGATCCTTTGTAACGTTTAATGGCATCCGCCACCGTTCCCCACACCAGGCCTTTTTGTCGCTCTGCCGTTTCCGGTCTGGTCAATAGCGTCACTACCACCCCGATGGTCGAACAAACCACCAGCCCGAAAAACGCCCGCATGTACTTGAACTGCTTCATGCCGTCAAAGATCCCATCTCCCGCATCCTTCATGGGCACTCCCTGCGCAAAAGGTTTGATCACCTCCGGCACAAACAACGAGATCCCAATGGCAATGAGGCCCCCAACAATCGTCCACAGCGCTGCGGTGGCGGTAAAGCGCCGCCAAAACACACTCATCAACAATGCCACCACTAGGGGAGGAGTCACTGCAGCCGTAAATGCACCATGTGCTTCATAAATGGAATCAAACATCATGAAGAGAGGCACAAGAACAACTCCAAAAACCGTCACCGACACCGACGTTACCCGAGCTGCTCTCATCATCTGCGCTTCGGTGGCCTGAGGGCGGATGTAGGGCTTGTAAACATCGTTCACAACCACTGCTGCCACTGCCGTTATCAAAGTATCGACGGTCGACATCAACGCTGCCGTCAAAGCCGCCAAAACTAACCCGAAAACTCCGGGACTACTCAGCAATTCTGTCGCGACGTAGAATGCCTGACCCGCTTCCACGGTATTTGGCAAGTCTCCGTGGTTCACCATGGCACGCGCAATCCAACCACCGCCACCCACAACACATGCTGCCACCACCATTAAAATCACGACCATTCCAACGGCTGCTTTACGCGACTCTCGCAGCGAATTTGCAGCTAAGAACCGCATCACCATCCCTTGATTGAGAAAATAAAACATGGCAGTGTTAGCAATGCCATCTTGCCAGAAAATCCCCACACTTGGAAACCCCGGGTCTTCATTAAAATTTGGGAAAGCAGTCCGGTGCCCCCTTGGTAAATTCTCCCAAAAAGCCCCGAATCCACCAAGGTAATCGATCCCCAAATAAAGAATCAAACCACCCGTAAAGAGCAGCATAACGCCCTGAAAGAGGTCCGTCATGATCACGCTGGTTTGTCCACCCGCCGTCACATAGGTCGCTGAAATCACCGCCACAATGAGTGCTGCTGTCGGAATCGGCCAGCCCAACAAGGCATTCAGCACTTTGCCCATCGTGAAAAGATTAACCCCAACGTAACCCACCAAATAAACTAGCACACACATCGTTGCCCAAAATCGGACCTTCGAATTAAACCGCCGGCCAAAGTATTCCGGAATCGAAGTCACCCGTGAAAAATATAAAATCGGCAACCAGCCGAATAATAACAATGGCAACCAAATCCAGTCATTGAGGTAGGACTGGCTGCTCGAGAGCCCATACCCAAACCCCTTGTTTGAATATTTCACAAAGCTATACGACCCTACCGTGGTCGCTACTAAGCTAAATCCGATGAGCCAGCCGGAGAACCGCTGCCCTCCAAAAAAGAAATCTTTCGTCGTCTTTTGGCGGCGCCCAAACCAAGTCCCCACGATGAGGATAATCGCGAAATATCCGATCATGATTCCATAATCCAAGCTCGTCCCGCGGGTCTTCCCCTCGCTACCCAAGACATGGTCAGCCCCGCCCTTGTATGCTTGAGCCGGAGCTTCTTCCATCGGCGCAAACTGCAGAAATGCCGTCATCCCCAAAAAGAGGAAGTAGACTCCAAGACACAGTAGGAGATGCCATAACCCCCGTCCACTCCACCCCAAGTATCCCTGCCGCCACGCAAAAATTATCCCCACGAGAAATACAATCCCGCCGCCGATACTTTGATAGAGAAATGGTTCCATGATTAAAGAGGTATTGATCGCGAGGATCTTAACAAGGCCTCCAATTCGCCGAGGTCATTGATGATCAAATCAGGAGCAGAAGCCGGGGCTGTAACTTCGTCCCGCGTAGCTTCACCCGTCAAGGTTAATGCTCCCAGAACCCCCGCTTCCCGGGCCATACGCATGTCTGTATAAATTCGATCTCCAACCATCACCACCTCTCCCCCAGTCAAACCCCTCCGATTCATGACCGCCTCAAGAATTGCCGGGTTGGGCTTGCCCGATACCTGGTCCGGTTTTCTCCCCGTCGCAGACTCCAACAAAGCGCAGATCGCCCCACAGTCCGGTAGAATGGTTTTCATTTCGGTCGGGCACACAAGATCCGGGTGAGTGGCCAGATATGGCTTTCCCTGTCCAATCCAGTAGGCTGCCCGACAAAGACTCTCGTAATTCAAGCTTGTATCGTAACCCACCACCACCGCATCACACCCTTCCTCCGACACCACCTCAAATCCAGCACCCCCTAAATCCTTTTTCATTCCTGACGTTCCTAGGACAAAAATTCGGCGCACTTCCGGATAGTCACGACGCAAAGTGGCAACACACGCATCAGTTGACATGACCACCTGTTCCGCCTCTACGACAATGCCCATCTGACCCAAGGATTCCACGTAATCAGCCCGGCTTTTCGAATTATTGTTTGTCAAAAAATCCCACCCAATCCCCAACTCCTTGAGGGTCGCCAGAAATGGCAAAGTTTCAGCAAACAGACGCCCTCCCAGATAGATCGTCCCATCCATATCGAGCACGACATGCCGCACGCTTTTCAAGCGCCCTTTGTTTGGCCCAAGAAAGGAGTCTGTGGGAACTTTTTGCATCGCAACCGAATCAATCAGGTCCATTAAAATATCCAACTTCTAAAAAAGGTTACCAGTGCAGGCGTGTCACCCAAAAGAAGATAGCAGGATCCAACCATAACCTAGCCAACTTGAGCCTGCCGCGCCCTTGATTTGCAGATCACCTGAAGCCTTCCGAGCCGGACGACAACGCAACACCCTTTAAATCGCCCGCCTCCCGCATTTCACCTACGATCGGAATCCCACTGAGCGATCTGCGGGATTTCTTAATCAACTGTCTGCTCCACACCAGCCTGTTTCAAGACTTCCTCGGGCGGCCCTTTGAAGGGACCTCCATAGGGTGCGTTGCCCTCGTATCCGAGAGCCTTCCAGCAACGCGGATCACTGTAATAAGCACCCGATGCTAGGTTCACGAACACGTTAAAAAAGTGATTTCCCTTCGCCATGATATTGCAGGCCTTTTTCTTTTCCTCTTCCGAAAGGTCCGCAAAGTTCTTTCCGAAATTGTTTTGGCACTCCTCATCCAGCTTCTTAAGGCCCGGCACAATCGCACCACGATCACCCTTCTGCCTAGGATAAGGAGCACTGATCCACTCGTCGATAAAATCAGCCACACGCACCTCGCTGGCGGCGGGCCCCAAATCGTCTGCCGGGAAAATCATATCGGCCAAAGCAACCGTCGCCTTCTTTTCTGTTTCCGTCATCGTCAAGGGCCAGGCTTCTCCCTTCTCGTATGATTTGGCCATGACCGGATCCTGACCATAACCGCTCGCGGCAGGTTTTGCCTCTTGCCCCAAAGCAGATGGCAGAGCCATGCCCTCGGCCGCCGCCACTGCGGCAAACCACTGCAGGACCCGACGTCGAGGAAGTCTGTTTTCTTGATCTTGAGAATTCATTTTAAAGGTTTCCTTTCCGTGCTTGTTCTATGAGACGGTCGGCGGCTCGCCAGGCTAGAGCCATGATCGTTTCGGTGGGATTCTTATCAGCATTTGAGGCAAAGGGAGCGCCATCGCAAAGAAGGAGATTCTTGATATCCCACGTCTGATTCCACTGATTGCAAACCGACTTCTTCGAATCAGCCCCCATAATCGCTCCACCCACTTCATGGATAACCTGGCCTCCTTTTAGAAGAGTCTTTTTAGGATCACGTTTAGGATCAAAAAGACCCTTGCCTCCGGCTGATTCGAAAATTTCAGCAAAGGTTTTCTGGGCATGAACCGCCATATTCCATTCGTGATCACTCCACTTCCAGTGCCACTTCATCACTGGAATGCCCCACTTGTCTTTCACCTCCGGATCGAGCTCCGCGAACGATCCTTCATTAGGAATCATCTCTCCACGGCAGGCGATGTGAATGAAGGAACCATAGTATCGCCTTGCCGCTTCCTTCAACTCTCTTCCATAAAGCCCCTTTAAGACATGGCCCGGCACCGGATTATTTCCCTTCGGCATTCCCCGCGTCCCGCTGATCTCGATATGGTAACCCCGGGCAAAGTCCATCTTCCCCGCCTTCTGTTCTTTATAGAGCCACCACGGAGAATAGAAATGACACCCTCCAGCGCCGTCATCGTTGTGAGCCGGAAGATTCTCAAGGGCCGGAATCTGACCAGACATATCAGAACCCACTGTGTCCATGATATATTTCCCAACGAGACCGCTGGAATTTGCGATCCCCTTTCCGCTTGCCGAATTCAAAAGAATACGGACGGTCTCGCCGCTACTTGCCGCTAGCACCACGGCCTTTCCTTTGACCCGCTCTTCCTTGCCGGTGATCTTGTCAATAAAGAGCACTCCCTTGGCCTTGCCATCTTTCCCGACGATCACCTCTCGCACGTGCGCATCCGCGATGATATCAAGATTTCCGGTCGCATCCGCAGGAGGAATATGGACGGTCGTGCTTTGGTAATTTGCCCGGATACTACAACCCCGACCGCATTCCGTGGCCCAAAAACAGGCCGCGCGGGAAGACATTGATTCCTCGACGATTTTCTGGGCCTTCGGATTATCAGGATGAAGTTTGGGGGCGAGATCTTTCCCGTTCTGAGGCTCAGTTAACACCGCCCGGTGAATGGAAACCACTGGCACACCAAGTTTCTTGGCGTGCTTCTGAATCATGAGGTCCCCCACCCTTCCCTTCGGAGGAGCTTGCAAGACCCCCTTAGGAGAATCGGGAGTATTTTCCAATCCCTCGTTCGTCCCATAAACGCCGATGAGCCGCTCGACCTTGGTGTAGTAAGGCTCAAGATCATCGTAGGAAATGGGCCAGTCAAATCCCAGACCATCGCGTGAGTAGGGTTTAAAATCGTAAGGTCCGTTCCGCAGGGAAATCCTTCCCCAGTGATTGGTCCGTCCCCCCATCATGCGAGCCCGCCACCACATAAATTGTTCCTCGGGCTTGTCACTCGCCTGCGTGTAAGGTTCATTAGGCACCTGCCAGCCTCCATCGATGGTGGCGTCGAAGAAGCCGAAGTTTTTGTCCGGAGTCGAAGAACCGCCCAAGGGCGCGTCTTTACCCGTTTGAAACATCGGGGTTTCTTTTACAACATCGTAGGAACGACCTGCCTCCAACATGAGACATTTAATTCCTGCAAGCGCAAGTGTGTAAGCCATCTGGCCGCCCCCAGCACCGGAACCCACGATGATGACATCATACTCCGACTGGGCTTTTGAAATTGGAATAGTGGGCATATTGGAAACTTAGTCACGTTTGGACGAAGCTTGATCTTGCCGAATCTTAAGAACTCGCCGGAACTCCCCAAGTCGATGCTCAAGGCCGCGCTTTGTCACAAGATTATTCTTTTCCTCCGGATCATTCGTTAAATTGTAAAGTTCTTCGCCATCGGGCCATTTGCCATAACGCCATCTTTGATTCCGTAACGCATAACCCATCCCTTTACCTCGAGTTACAATACTATAGGCATAATTCTTTTTTCCAAGTCGCTCGGGATGATCGAGAAGCGGACGCAGCGAGGCTCCCTGCAAGTGCCCCGGAGGAGTCAGTCCAGTAAGCTGCGCCAGCGTGGGATAGATATCGATCAATTCCACCATCGCCTCGGACCGCGTTCCCGCTTTCGTCAGACCCGGCGCATGAACGATGAAGGGGACCTTGGCCCCGATATCAAAGAGGGTCACCTTTCCCCAGAGGAAGTGATCTCCGAGGTGGTAACCGTGGTCCGAAGTGAAAATGACGATGGTGTTCTCCCACTCGCCGCTTTCTTTGAGGGAATCGAGCACGATCTTGATCTGGGCATCGATGAATGAAACACAGGCATGATAGGCCTGCATGTATTCTCGACGGAGGTTGCCATTCTCCTTGGCCTCTTCAAACCCAAAATCCTTGAAGCGGGTGTTGATTGCCTTCCGAGGAATCTTGTCCCAGAGGTTGGTTTTCTCCGGCGTGTAAACAATCGATTCGAGAGGATAGAGATCAAAATACTTCTGAGGAGCCAGGAATGGAACGTGGGGTTTTTGAATTCCACAAGTGATGAAAAACGGCTTCTTCCCATTCGGCTTTTCTTTCAACCAACGCGCAACCGTTCTAGCATTCTTACCGTCCTTGTGTTGTTCCTCGGTCAATCCGCTCGGGCCGTATCCCGGCGGAGTCTGGGCATCGAGCTTCGATTTGGCCTTCTTTCCAAGAGCCCGCCAGGCCTTACGATTCTTAGGCAACTCCACGGAGCCATTCTCAGCCTCAAACTTCTTCCGAGCCTCCGCCACCACGGGAAGCTCGTCGTTGTTGAAACGGTGAAACTCATTCCAGGCGATCTCGCCATGTTCATGACGAGGCGAGTGAAATACCTTCCCTACACTCCCCGTCCAATAACCATTCTCCTTAAAAAATTGTGGCATCGAAAGCGTCCCGGGACGAGTTTGGCGAATATCGGCCTTGTTATCAATCACCCCACTCGACTGGGGATAGAGTCCGTTCAGAAAAGAAGCCCGCGACGGACCGCACACCGGATATTGGCAAAAAGCTCGATTGAAGGTCATGGCTTCCGAGGCAAACTGCGCGAGCGTCGGGGTTTTGATGTGATCATATCCGGACGGAGAAACATGGGTGTTGAGATCATCGCAGACGATCAAAAGAACGTTCCTTTTGTTCCCCTTTTTCTTTCCGCTCTGCGCCGTCTTTTTGGGAGCACCTTTTTCATCCTCCTTGCGCCAACGAAACGTCTCTCCCTCAATAATGAGATCTTTTCCAATCGTTCGCTTGGGAGCCGCCGGAGCAAATTTTTTCGGCGCCGAATTTCGGAGCAATCTCTTGGTGTCCTCGTACTTGGGATTTTCGGCCAAATTATTCCACTCGTTGGGATCGGATTTCAGATCGTAGAGCTCTTCCCCGTCGTCTCCGTAGGTGATGTAACGCCAGCCCTTGTTGATGACGGCATACTCACCGGGAGCCATGTAGGGCAGGTAAACATCCCGGTCCTTGGCAAGCTTCGGTTTCTCCAAGGTCGATACCAATGAAGTTCCCTCGAGTTTCTGGTGAGGCTTGGGAAGGCCACACATCTCGACAAAGGTTGGATATATGTCGATCAAGCTCGCCGTCACATCAGTAACCGCACCCCTCTTCACACCGGGTCCAGCCCAGATGAAAGGAACATTAGATGTCCGCTCCCAAAGAGTGTGCTTTCCCCAATCATACTTCTCACCGTGGTGGTATCCGTGATCACTCCAAAGCACCACGATGGTATTATCGGCATAAGGACTTTTCTCAAGAGCATCGAGAACCCGCCCCATCATGGCATCGGCGTAACTCATGCAAGCGAGGTAACCATGAATCGCATCCTTGACCGCTCCTTTGGCCTCAAGCTCCTTATGAATCTTGGAGCGGGCCGTTTTCGCCCTCTTAATCCGTTCCGGTAAATCCTCCAGATCGTCAACCTTGATCGGCGGCAGCTCGATCTTATCGCGATCATAGAGATCAAAGTATTTCTGCGGACAATAGTTCGGGAAGTGCGGCGCATAGATTCCACAGGCCAGGAAGAAAGGCTTGTCATGCTTCTTCCCCAATTGATCCGCTGCCCAATTCACTCGAATGGTGTCTGCCATCTCTTCTTCCTTGTCATTGGGCAATCCAGCCCATTCCAAAAACAATCCCCCTTTAATCTCTTTTCCTTTATTGAAGACACTCGCAGGAAAATGATCGGGAAAAGGCGTTTCCTCAGTCCAATTATCCAAAGACCAACCTTCCTTGCGTTGCGATGGCTTCCGCAGATAAAATTCATCCCATCCCCGAACATCGATGCTTCCCGGCATGTGATGGTAAAGTTTTCCAACACCCAAAGTGGTGTATCCCGCTTTTGAAAAACTGAGCGGCAGCCCTTCGATCTCAGGATGATCAGTAAAGTAATCAGACGATCGGTAACAACCAGTCGTCGAAGCATACTGCCCCGAAAAAATTGCCGCCCGCGCCGGCGCACAATAAACGCCCGGCGTGTGCGCATTCAAAAAGTTCACTCCACGAGCCGCCAGCTTGTCGAGATTCGGCGTGATTGCCCGCGGAGTCGCACCTAGAGATCCGATCCAGTCATTCATATCATCCACCGCAAGGAAGAGAACATTGGGCTGCTTCGCATGTGCAGCCCCCCCCGAAAAAAACACCAAAAAAAGGCCGGTCCTAAAGAGATTCCAAATCCGAGTCATAAAAACGCCCAAGCAGGAAACACTTTCGAGTCAGGAATAACCAGCACCCAATCCGGAGACAATGCACAATCACTCTCCAATGCAATAAACCGTTGATAAAGATCTCGAGAAAACTTGCCCTTTGATCGGGGCCAAAGTTGAACGAAAAATTTGGCTCACCTCCGCACCTAGCGAGTTATTGGAGACGATCTCCAGCTTCTTACCCGGTTTGACCACGAGAACTCCACCTCCGTAAACATTTTGTAAAAGAACATGCCCTTTCACGACCAAGGGAGCTGAAGCAAACTCACCCTTTACTCCCAGTTTTTCTTCCCAATATACTTTACCAGTTTTGGCATCATAACAACTGGCTCTCCCTGACATCGAAACAACGAGCACATAACCATCAACGACCGCTGGGGAAGGGAGATCCCGTCCGCCTCTTCGTTTGGTGTGCCAAACCATGTGCGACTTAGTTACATCACCATTCCCACCCGGCTTAACGGCATAAGTGTCACCTGGCTTGCCACTCACGACGTGAAGAAGGCCATTAAAAAAATCCGGAACTGGCGAGCCCCGTCCGTTGAAGGACTCACAGAACCACAATTCTTTTCCCGTCTTAGGATCGTATCCCCGAACGCCCAATTCTCCGTTGAGGACGAGTTCCTTCCGGTCGCCATTTTCGATCACGATAGGTGTGCTCCACCCTCCCCGCGGCTTCTTTTCTCGTTCTGTTTGCCAAACGGGCTCACCCTTTTCAAGACTGAGAGCGATGAGTGAAGAAGCGCCCTCCGCATCGCAATTTTGAATCACCAGGTCGCCGAGAATGATGGGAGACGCCGCCACACCCCAAGGACCGGGAAAAGCCCCTAGTTCACGCGACCATTTCTCTTCACCTTTAAGATCAAAGCAGTGAATGCCAGCCGGACCAAAGAAGGCCACGACCTGCTTCCCGTTCGTAGCACAGGTGGGAGTCGCATAACTATTCATCTTATGCGGATGCTCGGGCGATTTACAAAGAATCGTTCTCTCCCAGAGAATTTTTCCGTCCTTTCGATCTAGGCAGAACACATAACGCTCTTTCCCATCTTCTGAAGCACTAGTCAGAAAGAGTCTGTCACCCCAGTTAACCGGCGACGATTGCCCCTGCCCCTTGACCTTGGTTTTCCAGACCACTGAGCTAGCACTCCACTTCATCGGAATATCTTCCGTGGTCGAGTGACCACGTCCGGTTGGGCCGCGGAACTGCGGCCAGTTGTCCTCCGCATACAAACCCGATAAGACTGTGAAATAAAAAATAAGAAAACAAACGACTGATGCGCGGATCGAAAATTCTTTCATAAGTATTCTGTTAATTACGAGGGTCTCGCTTCTCCTGTGTCACGAATTAAAAGAATTCGCTCGTCCAATGTTTCGAAGGCCTTTCGATCAACCCTTCCTCCCAATTTCTACGTCTCAAATCTGATCTCATGGCCCTGCCGCTAAAAGCACATTACGAGTAGAAAATTGCGAGTAGCCGGCCAAGGTTCGCTTGTAACAAGTGCCACACCATCGAAGCTTAAGTCCAAAATAATTTCGAAAGCTTCTCTTTGCGCCCCACTGCTTGCCTGAAGCAGTAATAAAACGACTCCTAAGATTGAAGACAAAACTGGCTCGGTCGTCTATGCAAAGGCTAGAAACTCGTTGCCCTAGGGTTGAGATCCCTTGCATTACCTAACCATCCTCGATTGGATCAACCAGAGGTTTATTGAGTTCTTGATAGGAAAAGTCAAAGCGATGGAAACCGAGACCAAGAAAAAGGGGTGCTCTAAAAAAGAGCACTAGCCTCTCCGGGAAGTGGAAAGTGCCCGCTTCTTTCCTTCTTCCAAATCACGTTGCTATCCTGGCGAATCTCAAAAATCCCACCACTTCCACCCACCAAAATTACTTTTTGACCAGTAATTTTTTCAATCTCAGCCGACACACGATCAGCTTCGGGACGGTAATTTCATTGTTCGCAATATTCAATTTCGATCGCCATACCGTAATCATCGCCACTAATCTCGCTCTAACAAATGAAAATTGCCCAAGCTCACAATTTTCCTTCAAATTCCAGAATCCTGAAGTGACGAAGTCGAAAATCTGGAAAGATCTTGTAGGCACTTTGAATTAGAATTCAGAGCTAAGAGAGCGTCACCAAAAGAAAGACTCAGAAAGCCCAAAGACCGCTTAAATGGCACTAGAATTCCAATAGTCTTGTCAGCCGACGGGGCCTGATTCGTTGCCTATTCGTTTTTTTCCGAAAGAAGATTCTAATCCAAGTAATCATTTTTTTAATTTACGAGTCCACGGTTATTGAAGGGATACTGATTTTCCTAAGTTCTTGTTACTTCAGAATAAAATGAAAGTTTGATTTTGATCGCATCCGCGAATTCAAGTTGGCGAGTAAGGATAGCTAGCTGAAAAACTTCATCGCCAGCTTGATCGCCTTGCCATGTTGCATCGAAGCGACACGATCACCCATTCGGGAGGCAAAACTTACAAAATCTTCGAGCTGATCCATCTGCTTATGAAAAGCTCTCCCTTCAGGCGATTTCATATCTTCAGAAGCAGCCTTACAGTTTCGTAAAGTCGCGAGAGCTGGCTCAATCTCTCGCCGTTTCCGCTCTCGAGCGACCCGCCTAAAGATTTCCCACACGTCCTTCTCCGCTTCAAAGAATTCTTTCCGCTCGCCTTTCTTGGTGACAATCCGGATCAGCCCCCAGCTGACTAGGTCCTTCAAGTTTGTATGAGCGTTTCCTCTGCTAATCTCGAGAGTTTCCATAACCTCGTCGGTACTCATCACGTCTGGAGCAGTCATCAAAAGGGCATGGATTTGAGCCATCGTCCGGTTGATGCCCCACTGCGCCCCCATTATGCCCCATTGGGTCACGAACTCGTCACGTGCTTCTTCCAGGCTAACACTCTCATTGATCATCTCCTTTCAGTATTTACTGAAAGTTCATTTCCGTCAAGCTGAGTCTTGAGGTTTTTGAGCTCTCAAAACTTTCATCCCAAGGACTGTAACTAAAAACTTAAGAAGGTCAGACCCTCCTGAGAGGAGTATAAAGCGATGGAAAGATTAGAGCCCTTAAGCGTCCGTCAAGGCAGCCACTCCAGGGAGAGTCTTGCCTTCAAGGAGTTCAAGACTCGCTCCACCACCGGTAGAAATAAAGCTCATCTTGTCAGCAACGCCGAACTTCACCGCGGCGGTTACAGAATCACCTCCTCCAACGATACTAAGAGCTCCGCTTTCCACAACAGCCTCGGCAATTTCCCTTGTGCCTTTTGCAAAGCAGTCCTTTTCAAAAACCCCCATTGGCCCATTCCACAAAACCGTCTTAGCCGTCAGCAAGACTTCCTTAAACTCAGCAATCGCCACGTCGCCAATATCGATGCCTTCCTTATCGGCTGGAATTGCCCCACCTTTTCCATAGACTTCTGTGTTCCAAGTCTCAGCGCCTTCCTTAAAATCCTTAGTGATACGCGTATCTGCTGGGAGAAGAAATTTCACCCCTTTTTCCTCGGCTTTCTCCAGGATCTCAAGAGCCAACTCCTGCTTGTCATTTTCGACCAAGCTCATCCCAATTTCATAACCTTGCGCTTTCCGGAAAGTATAAGCCATAGCACCACCAATCAGGATAGTATCAGCTTTTTCAAGAAGCGCGGAAATAACCTCAATCTTATCACTTACTTTCGCGCCCCCCATAATCACGACAAAGGGGCTTTCAGCATTAGCGAGTTTACCTTCAAGATACTCAAGCTCACGCTCGATGAGCAATCCCATAGCGCTTTTGGAAATGTGATGCGTGACACCCTCGGTGGAAGCGTGGCCTCGATGAGCGGTTCCAAAAGCGTCATTCACAAAGATCTCTGCATTTCCGGCGAGAGACTTAGCGAACTCAGCATCGTTTTTCTTCTCCTCGCTGTAGTAACGGGTATTTTCCAAAAGGAGGACGTCTCCATCCTTAAGTTGCGCGCGAAGAGCTAAAGTGTCGTCGCCGATACAATCATCCGCAAAAGTAACATCCTGCCCCAACAAGTCGCAAAGTCGGGCCGCTACTAATTCCAACGAATACTTCTTCTCCCTAGCTTCAGTCGGCCGCCCCATGTGGGAGCAGAGAACGAGACGAGCTCCGTCAGAAAGAAGCTGTTTGATAGTCGGAAGAGCCGCCTGAATCCGGGTGTCATCCGTGATTTCGAAGGTATCGTTGGTGGGAACATTAAAATCGGCACGCATCAAGACTTCCTGACCGGCGACGTCGATATCACGAATGGTGAGTTTACTCATAATTAGCTGGGTTTTTGGTGCCGCAGACACGGCTTTCTGTCAAGAGTTCCCCGGTTTCCAAAATTCTACCCTAAGAAGCGCACACCTTCCTTGTGCCTTGTCATTCAAGGGTTCTTTGCTCATTCTCTTTAAAACTCATGAAGATCAAGAAAGCGGTCATCACGGCAGCCGGCCCCACACAGCAGCACTTACCCCTGCAGACCCTTGTCAGCCCCAGTGGAAGGACTAAAACGGTCGTGGCTTTCATCCTCGACGAAATCTTCGCCAGTGGGATTGAATCCGCTGCGATCGTCATCGCACCAGGGACAGAGAAAGCTTTCTCCTCCGCAGTCTCCAACCATCTTGATAAGGTTGTCTTTATAGAACAAGCGACTCCACAGGGATATGGACACGCTATTCTTTGCGCCCGAGATTTTACTGGGAACGACCCATTTCTCGTGATGATGGGGGACCATCTCTACCTTTCCCTTGCCAAAGAATCGTGCGTTCGCCAGCTCCTAAATTTCGCATCCCAAGCAAACGGGCCAGTTTCTGCGGTACAACCAACCCACGAAAGCAAGCTTCCATTTTATGGGACGGTTGCAGGTTCGCCGGTTGGAGGAATTCAGGGACTCTATGAAGTTTCACATATCATTGAGAAGCCGACTCCCACTATCGCCGAACAAGAGCTTATCGTTCCAGGCTTAAGATCAGGCAGCTATCTTTGCTTTTTTGGGATACACGTTCTAACCGCACCCGTAATGGAATACCTTGATCAAGCATTCACCGAAAAAGAAGATCTTCCACTCACACCTAGTCTTGCTGCTGCGACTAAAAGTGAAAAATATCTAGCGTGCGAAATCGAGGGCCTGCGATTCAATATTGAAGAATCGTATGGACTCCTTCGAGCTCAGCTCGGAATGGCCCTCTCAGGTGAAGGGCGCGACGAAGTAATGGGATACATGATCGAACTGATTGCTGCTACCCGACGCTAATCTTCTCATAACTTCCGATGTTAGTCTCACTCATCACCGCAGAAGACCCCGCGACACGCGATCGCTCATTAGCGGAGGCTTGTGTTTCCCTCGACACCGAGGGCCTTTTGCAAGAATGCTCCGCACTAGACGCTTTCCGCCGCACATCAGAAAATCTCTATCATCGAGTTCGTGCCATCTTTTTTCTGCAAGCCATTCATCGGTTCCACCTACCCGAAAAACTCCCCACTTCAGAAACCGGATCCATTCCTTTCGAAGGTTACGAGAACCTTCTTGGGCGCCACTTTGAGGAGGCCATAGAAGTCTTTCTTAAAGTCCAAGAGCAGGAAGGCCCATCCGATGGCATTTGCTCCGCTCTCGCATCAGCTTATCATCAACTCGCCTTCCAGACTCTGGCTGATCAAGTCCGAAAATCAGTCCGAACGGTCCGCGGGAACCAGTGGATGTTTCGCATGGGACACCCAGCTGATCACCCACTCCGCATCCGCTATGAGCTCCTCGAGCAGGACGAATATCGCTTTCCTATTCTCTGCGAACGCACTCCTGTTCGCATGGATCTGACCCACTCGGCTTGGTCGGACATTTTTTTTCTGGGCATGGACTTCCCCCAAGGTGCCCGGGTCGTCAACGTCTCGGTGGACCTCGCTGTTCATGGGCGCGACGCCGAGCCCAAACCTCCAGTCGAGGCCTACTTTCGTGTTATTGATGAACCGGTCCTAAAGCTCACGTCTATTGACCTTAAGGCCACTGCCATCATTACCTCCCTAGCCGATGTCTTCGACTTTGCGAAAGACTACCTCGGACTTCTCAAAGCGGCCATCATTGCATCTGGCATCATCCCGCCGGGCATTGAAGGATCCGGGAAATCCCTCGCCGAGCTTCTCAATAGACTCGTAGGCCCCAATCGCGGAATTGAAATCATCTCCTCGGTTAATGACATCCCGAAAGGCTCCCGCTTAGCCGTTTCGACAAACCTCCTCGCGGCCCTCATCAGCGCCTGCATGCGCGCCACTGGGCAAACCCAGTCACTCACCGGCGAACTCACCGAAAACGAAAGGCGTCTTGTCCTTGCCCGTGCCATCCTAGGCGAATGGATCGGTGGCTCCGGCGGTGGTTGGCAAGACTCCGGCGGCGTCTGGCCAGGAATCAAACTTATCGAAGGGGAACTTGCCGGCGAAAACGACCCAGAACACGGAATCTCCCGCGGGCGCCTTATGCCCAAGCACAAGGTCTTCAATCAGGAGGAAATCCCTGACTCTGCCCGGCAGGCCCTTACCGATTCCTTGATTCTCGTTCATGGAGGAATGGCTCAAAACGTCGGTCCCATCCTCGAGATGGTCACGGAAAAATATCTTCTCCGCTCCTCCGAGGAATGGAAGGCACGCCAAGAAGCTCTCAATCTCCTTGATCAAATCGTAGCGGCTCTCGCTAGCGGCAACATCCGAGAACTTGGACGTCTCACCACCGAGAACTTCCGGGGGCCACTCCAAACGATCATTCCTTGGGCCACCAATCACTTCACGGAAACTCTCATCGATCGCGTCTCCAAGAAATTTGGGGAAGACTTCTGGGGCTTTTGGATGCTCGGCGGCATGTCCGGTGGCGGTATGGGCTTCATTGTCGAACCATCACGTAAGCAGGAGGCCCTCAATATTATTCACGATATTATGCTTCAAACCAAGCGGGAGCTCGAAAACGCCCTCCCCTTCGCCATGGATCCCGTCGTTTACGACTTCGCGATCAACCCCCATGGGACCTTTGGTCAGATCCATCGTGGAGACGAAGCTCTCCTCCCGCCCCCCTACTATCACCTCGCTCTTGCCGATACGCTGCGGACTCCTCCCGAGAAACTCTCACCGACAACCCGCGCTGAACTCGATCAATTCGCTCGAGCCTGCCGGACAAACTCCACATTTTCTTCTTCTGTTGAGTCCCTCTTCGAAACACTCATTCCAAATGCCGGCAACGACGCGGACGGTGATAACTCACTTTCCAAGCTCCTCGCCGAAAACGGATTTGATCAACGACAGCACGAAGACATTCGCCAAGACCTTTTCGAAGGTAGAATCGGTCTTGCCCAAAACCGCTTACCTCCGACCACTCTTATCAAAGATGTTTCACCTACAGACATCACTGATTTCACCAAATCAGATCCTACGAAAGATCTCGCGGTTGGTGAACAAGCAGTCGCAAATGGGGAAATCGGTGTCATCACGCTCGCCGCTGGAGCCGGATCACGCTGGACCCAGGGAGCGGGAGTTTGTAAGGCGCTTCATCCCTTCGTTCGTCTTGGCGATCGCCATCGCACCTTTATCGAAACCCACCTAGGCAAGTCCCGCAAACGTGGCCACGAAGCAGGCTCGACCATCCCCCATGTTTTCACAACATCCTACCTAACCCACCAGCCCACACGTCAGTTCTTGGATACCGTTAAGGATTACAACTATCCTGGCTCGCTTCATTTATCCCAAGGTCGATCAGTGGGCCTTCGTATGATTCCGACTGTCAGTGACCTGCGCTTTGCCTGGGAGGAAATGCCCCAGCAAATTCTCGATGAGCAGCAGCAAAAAATGCGTGACTCAGTCAGGTCGGCCTTGCTCAAATGGGCCCAATCGACCGGGGAAGCGACTGATTACACCGACAACCTCTCGCTACAATGCCTCCATCCTGTCGGTCACTTTTACGAAGTTCCCAACCTCCTTCTCAATGGGACCCTCGCCGATCTCCTTATCGACCGGCCACAACTCAGGACCCTAATGTTACACAACATTGACACTCTCGGAGCGGATGTTGACCCCGCCCTTCTTGGCCACCACCTGGCAAGTAAGACTGGACTCACTTTTGAAGTCATCACCCGTCGTCTCGAGGATCGAGGCGGCGGCCTCGCTTCGATCGAGGGCCGTCCAAGACTCCTCGAAGGCCTCGCGATGCCACGCGAGGAAGACGAATTTACACTCTCTTACTACAACTCGATGACAACCTGGATTGACATCGACAAACTTCTTGGACTCTTCGGCCTTACCCGAGATGATGTTCTTGCCCGTGACGAAAAGAAGATCCTCGCTGGCATCCGGGAAGTCGCCTCAACCCTTCCCACTTATATCACGCTCAAGGAAGTGAAAAAGCGCTGGGGCCACGGCCAGGAAGACGTTTTCCCCGTGACACAATTCGAAAAACTCTGGGGTGACCTCACGACCCTCCCCGGCATCAATTCAAAATTCATCGTTGTGCCAAGATCCCGAGGTCAGCAGCTCAAAGACCCCGCTCAACTGGACGCCTGGCTCCGCGACGGCTCCGCCGACCACATCGAATCCCTCTGTGAGTGGTAAAGATTAAAATCATCTAACCCTTCTCTAATTGAATTTGGGACCATAACGAGGGTGATCTATTTATCAGTCGTGCTTTCATCGTCAGCACCAGTTTAATACTACGAGTTTGATCCAGAGGTAGCCGGTGATCCATTTGCCCTTAATCACAAAACTTCAAATCTCCACCGCCTCCGCGAGCATCTGGCGATACTCAGCCTGCGGAACTTCGTATCCCCCGAAAGTTCTCAAATGATCGGTCATCCACTGAGTATCCAGCAAAATAACCCTCTCTTCGCGAAGCCATTCAACCAAGTTTACCATAGCGATTTTACTCGCGTCGGTCTTGCGGCTAAACATGCTCTCACCAAAAAAAGCCCGTCCCAGTCGCACCCCGTATAGCCCGCCTTGTAATCCCTCTTCATCCCAGCACTCCACCGAATGGGCAAAGCCTTGTTTAAAGAGCTCACAATAGCTCTCCATAATTACCGGGTCGATCCAGGTTTCCTCTCGGTCACGGCATCCCTCCATCACCTCCTGAAAAGAAGTATCGAATCGGACCTCGAAGGGTCGCTTTTTTATTGAACGTCTCAAACCACGCGGAATATGAAATCGGTCGTCGAGTGGAATAACTCCCCGCTCCTTCGGTTGAAACCAATAAATTTTGCCATCTTCCGACATCGGAAAAACTCCCTCCATATAGGCACCTAAAAGGACTTCAGTCGGAATTTTCTCCACAGCGGTATTTTCGCGATACAAAGCCCTCATTTCAATCTACAATTCTGCGTATGAAGATTGATCTCGCTAACTTACCCGACGAAGGCCAGCACTTTGAGGGCGAGCTTCCCCCCGACATCTTTGACCTTCAAGAAAGTGACATCATTAGCGTCAGCGCGCTAAACTACTCCCTTTTCACTCAACGCTTTGACACCGAGCTCCTTCTAACTGGTAGCCTGCAGGCTACCTTTGAACTCACCTGCATGCGTTGCCTTCATCCCTTCAAGCAAACCATCTCAATGCCATCTGTTGCCGTTAGTATTGAGCTTGGAAACGAGGGAATCATCGACCCCGCCCCCCAAATTCGGGAGGAAACCCTGCTTGAACTCCCCACCAACCCGCGCTGTGAAGACGGTGATAGACCCGCGAATTGCCAAATAGATCCGAAGTATTTAGCAGTAGACAAACCGACCGATGATGGAGTAGAACCCGCCCCCGCGCCGGAAAAGCCCAATCCATGGGGTGCTCTGGACGCATTCGATTCTCAAGATTAACCTTCTTACCCACCAGATTCATGGCCTCACCAAAACGTCGCACCTCCAAGCACAAACAGAAGCTCCGCCGTGGAGCCAACCGTTGGCGTAAGCCCCTTCTCAAGACCTGTCCTGAGTGCGGTAGCAGCATCCCCGGACATATCGCCTGCCCGGCTTGTGGAACCTACCGTGATCGCCAGGTAGTCACCGACATCGATCAAGTCTAGATCACGTCATCCAAACAAAATTCCAAAACTTTTCTGAGCGCGGGGGCACCCTCCGCGCTTTTTTACCGTGATGAAGATTGCACTCGATGCCATGGGCGGCGACCACGCCCCAAGAGTCAACCTCGAAGGAGCGCGCGATATCCTCGCTGAAGACTCTGAGATTGAGGCTATCCTCCTCACCGGCCCAACCGATCAGCTAAAAAAGGCCGCTGCCGAGTGCGGTCTGACCGACCCGCGTGCCATTTTCATTGAGGCTCCTGAAGTCGTTGGCATGGAAGAGTCCGGAGCCCAGACTCTCAGGCGCAAGAAAAATTCATCAATCTCCATCGCAGCGGATCTCGTCAAAAAAGGTGACGCTCAGGCCCTCGTCTCGGCAGGTAACACTGGAGCAGCCGTCGCCACAGCCACGGTAAAGCTCCGACTCCTGAAGGGAGTGCAACGAGCCGGCATAGCCTCGCCCATGCCCAATGAATTTGGCGTCTGCAACCTTCTGGATGCTGGAGCCAATCCGGAAGCCAAGCCGAGCCACCTTCTCGGCTATGCCATCATGGGTAGCGTTTATGCTCGCGAAGTTCTGAGGGTCGACGACCCCCAAGTGGGGATTATGTCCAACGGTGAGGAAGAAGAAAAAGGAACTGCCTTCACCAAGCAAACAATGATTCTCCTCAAAAATCTAGTCGAACAAGGCGACGCCCCCTTCTCCCTCTGCGGTAATGTTGAAGGCCACGACCTTTTCCAAACCAAGCTCGACGTCTGCCTCTGCGACGGCTTCACCGGCAATATCGTCCTTAAAAGCTGCGAAGCCACCGCCAAGGCCATGTCTAAGTGGATGAAAGAAGAGTTCAAAAAGAATCCTGTCCGCATCACCGGAGCTCTCCTTGGCAAAGGCGCCTTTCAAGCTGTTAAGGATCGCACCAATTATGAATCTTACGGAGGGAGCCCTCTTCTCGGCGTCAACGGAGTGGTCATCATCGCCCACGGCGGATCCTCCACTCTAGCCATCAAAAATGCCCTCAAAATGGCCGCCCAAGCGCTTAAACACGAGGTCAATCCCAAGATCGAAGAAGCTTTGGCAAAGGTCAGCCTTCAAGATTTAGCTCCGGAACAAGAATAAACTCTAATGCTCATCGCATTTACTGGAAAATTTCTGCGCTCCCTTGAAAGCAGAACCTAGCAAACAAGCGCAGAAAATTGATCACTGAAACGGGATCTACACCAGCCCCATCAACCAAGTTTTATTATTTTTGCTTCTTTCGTGATTGGCCCCCTACACAACTCCACCATGATCCTCTCATGACAAATTTCGACAACCTGATCGCCCGACGTGAGACAGGCTCTCTCAAATGGGACCGCCGTGGCGATCTCGACCCTTTTTGGGTTGCTGACATGGATTTCACCTCCCCACCCGAAGTCATCGACACCATCCGCAGACGGGTCGACCATGGAATTTTCGGGTATGCCGTCCCGCATCCTTCCCTCGTCGAAACTCTCCAAGGCTATCTCCTTGATCGAATCGGCTACGCCTGCCCTGAAGAAGAAATCATTCACCTTGGCGGCCTTGTCCCTGCGCTCTCGCTCGCCGCCCGAGCTTTCGGAAAACCCGGAGAGAAGGTTCTTACCTGCCCCCCCATCTACCCCCCGTTCCTCGGTATCCATCATGATGCCTCTATGAAACTCCTCAGTGTCGATCATATTGAAATCGACGGACAGTGGACCTTCGATTGGCAAGCTCTTGAAGACAAGGTCACCTCTGACACCAAGATCTTTCTTCTTAGTAATCCCCAAAACCCAATGGGCCGAGTTTTTAAGGACGAAGAGATCATTCAACTCGCTAGCTTCTGCGAGAAGCATGACCTGATTCTTCTATCAGACGAAATTCACTGCGACCTCATTCTTGACGAAAGAAGGACTCCTCACTTCTCCGCCCTTAATTTACCAGATTCTCTGCGAGAGAGAACTATCACCCTCTTAGCTCCGAGTAAGACCTACAATATAGCTGGCCTCGGCTATGCCTTTGCAATCATTCCAAATGACTCCATCCGGCGCCGCTTCACCGCGGTTCGCGGTCACACTCTTCCCGAGATCAATTGCATCGCTTATTATGCGGCTGAAGCAGCCTACAAACACGGGGAACCATGGCGACAAGACCTTCTAGCTTATCTTCGTGAAAATCGAGACCTTCTCACCTCGACCATTCGCGAAAAAATACCCGGCGCCAAAGTTCCTAATATTGAAGCCACCTATCTGGCTTGGGTTGATTGTAAGTCTCTCCAAATAGAGAACCCGATCCAAGCAGCAGAAGACGCCGGGCTCTTTCTTTCCGACGGCAAGTTCTTTGGCAGAGACCGCTGTGTTCGCATAAACTTTGGCACGCAAACCAAACGGCTCGAATCAGCTCTTAGCACGTTCTGCGATGCCATGGAGCTCTGAGTAGGCCCTCGCACTCAGCTCTTGAGGCTCTTTGACTACCGGCCGTAACATCTAGGTTCCCGCACCGCTGATAGCCACCTTCCTATGGATAAGCAGTAAAGCCGAAATCTGGCCAGATGCTCCTTATTTTTGAGACTCTCTAATTCTGAAAGATATTTCGTTAAAAGGAAAATTACCGCGCCCCCTCTTAACGAAAAAGAGGCTAAAGCAGTCGAAGACTCAAGATTTGCAGGGGCTATTTTGGCCTTATTGACCATCTGATTCAAACAACCAAGATTCTTCCAGTCACCAAAAATCTCCGCTAAAATCGATTGAAATACGTCAATCACTCCTTCTCACTGAACTTATCGCCTCCAGCCTTGAAGCCTTCTCAAAGCAAAGACATACTCACGCCATGAAGTTTTGGGCCCTTTCACTCTTACTTATCCTAGGACCGCCTCTTTTTGGGAGTCAGCATGTGATTCTTTGTGGTGGCCCAGCCTCACGGAAGTGGGAAAACCTTCGCGTCGAACAAGATCGCCATGATAACTGGTGGGCTAATTTCGTTCGAGCCTCGACTATGCGAATGGATGAAATACGAAAATCCCATGGATCCGATTCTACGATCACTTGGATCGTTTACAAAAATGCTTACCTCACCCGAGGACGTGACGACCAAAAGCCCTATACTTCATGGATCGAAGAACAGGCTATCAAAAGAAGAGCTCAACTTGTTTGGATCAATACCGGCGATCAGGCGATTTCCACGATCAACCTCCAGCGGGATATCGTTACTTTCGATTTCTTTGGTCACTCCAACCGCCACTGCTTCATGCTCGACTACGGGAGTGACGTAATGGCAGTCAGCCAGACCTGGATTCACGAAAGAGACCTCAAGAAGATCAACCGCCGCATATTCACGAAGAATGCCTTTTGCCAAAGCTGGGGTTGCCATACAGGTGAAAGCATGTCTGCCGTCTGGAAACGCCATATGGGATTCCCCCTCATTGGCGCAAAGGGAAAAACTGACTATGCAGCGCTCTCTCTTGGTAAAATGCCCACCATTTCCGGCGAGTGGATTCAATAACTCTTCACCACCAATTTCATGACCTTTGAAGAACTCAACTCCCTCTATCAACTCCCACTTTTCAACCTGATCCAGCGTTCCCGCCAGATCCACGAGGAAAACTGGCCGGCTGCCGAAGTCCAGCTCTGCACTCTCCTCTCCATCAAAACCGGGGGCTGCTCCGAAGATTGCTCCTATTGCGCTCAGTCCGCCCGGTATAAAAGCGGGGTGAATGCCGAACGTCTCATGGAGAAGTGCGACATCATGAAACGAGCCGAGGCTGCCCGTGAAAGCGGCTCAACCCGTTTCTGCATGGGAGCAGCCTGGCGCGGTGTTCGTGAGGGAACCCAGCGATTTGAGCAAGTCCTTGATATCGTTCGTGATGTTTCCGAACTCGGTATGGAAGTCTGTGTTACCTTGGGTGAGTTAGGGCCTTCTGAAGCGGAAAAGCTCAAAGATGCCGGAGTAACTGCCTACAACCACAACATCGACACCTCTCCAGAGCACTACCCTAATATAGTCACCACGCACACCTTCCAAGATCGCCTCAACACAATTCGTCACGCACAAGATGCCGGAATGTCGATCTGCTGCGGCGGTATTCTTGGACTTGGCGAAACGACTGAAGACCGCCTCAAAATGCTAGAAGTCATCTCCGGCTTTAATCCACAACCTGAGTCCGTTCCCATTAACTCCCTCATGCCTATGCCTGGCACTCCGCTGGCCGAAAAACAAGGGGTCGACGTCTTCGAACTCGTCCGGATCATAGCCTTAGCCAGACTTGCGGTGCCCAGGGCTAAAGTCCGTCTTTCCGCTGGCCGAACGCAATTGTCGGAGGAAGCACAAGCTCTTTGCTTCTTTGCCGGAGCCAACTCTATTTTCTACGGGGACAAGCTCCTCACCGCTAAAAATCCAGCAATCGAAAAAGACCTCGCACTCATCGACCGCCTTGGAATGAAACCCCAGGAACCAAACCGGAAACTTGAGGCACCTGACTCTGATGAATCACGTCCTGCCGAGCCACAAATCCTTTGATCTCTATTATCAAACATGAATTGGCCAGACCATCGTTGCCGTATCGAAGTTTCTCTCGATCGACAACAAGTCACTTTGTTCAAAGAGGAGAAAAAAATTTTTGAAGCCTTCGCTTCAACTGCTGCCAATGGTGCGGGATTTGAAGAGGGATCCTTCCAAACGCCCACCGGAAATTTTGTAGTCCGCGAACGCATCGGTGAGGGAGCTCCACTGCACACCTCATTCAAAGGACGTCTCCCTCTAAGAATCTGGCAGGGAGAGAAATCAAACGACGCGATCCTCACCCGCATCCTCTGGCTCCACGGACTTGACCCCGAAAATAGTAACACCTACCGCCGCTACATTTACTTCCATGGAACCCATGCTGAAGATCTGATCGGGAAGCCCGCATCACATGGTTGCATCCGGCTAGCAAACAAGCAGATGCTAGAACTCTTCGAACTCACTCCGATCGGTAGCGCGGTTCAAATCTCCTAACTCATCATGAAAAAAATCATCGCCTTTGACTGCGATTCAACCCTGTCAGCCATCGAGGGTGTCGATGAATTAGCCCGAATCGCCGGGGACCAAATCTTTCAGGAAGTGGAGAATTTAACGAATCTTGCCATGGATGGTGAGGTCCCTGTCGAAGAAGTTTTCGCTAGACGTCTTGATCTCATTAAGCCGACCCGTGCTCAGTGTGCAGAAGTCGGAAGGATGTATCTCAATACCATCGAGCCAACCGCAAAAGAGACCATCAAAAAACTGCAGGACCAAGGATGGGAGTGCCTCATTATCTCTGGTGGCTTCGAACCTTGTATTGCTCCCCTTGCTCGAGAACTTGGCATCGCAAGAGTTGAGGCGGTGCCGTTACAATTTGATGTTGGAGGACGATATCTTGGATTTGACAAAAATTACCCAACAACGCGATCCGGAGGAAAGCCTGAAATCATTAGATCAATCCGTGCGGAAATTGGGCCAAGCAAATTCGTCATGGTGGGGGATGGAGCGAGTGACTTAGAGGCGGGTTCGGAAGTTGATGCTTTCATCGGATTCTTCAGGTATGTTGAGAGGGATTCAGTAGCGCAAAATTGTAATGCTCACGCTTTTTCAATATCCGAAATCATAGAAACCCATTTGGATTTTTAAAATGCTATGATCACTTTCTAGATGAAATGATCTTACCCCGGATAATCTACCTAAAGCCCCAGAAACTTCTGTAAGCTAGACGCTTTGGAATCCACCGGATCCAACCCACTTCCTTGGCAAACTAACCCCTCAGACCAAGGCGGATAAGCTCGGCGCTGTCGGCACCTGGCTTTTCCTTCAAAACACGATCAACCGCCCTTCGGGCTTCCGCCTGTTTGAAGCCAAGTGCCATCAACCCCATTTCCGCATCTCGCGCAGAGTCGGTCCGATTCGGATCTGCATCCCAAGTCTCGACAACCCCAACCTTGTCTTTCAATTCCAAAATGATTCTCTCTGCAGTCTTTTTGCCAATCCCTTTCACGCCGGATATTCCCGCAGCATCCCCTTGAATCACTGCTTGTTTAAAGCCTTCAACCGGCAATCCCCCCAAAACCGCCAAGGCTGTCGCCGGCCCAATTCCACTCACACGGTCGATCAAGAGCATAAAGACATCTTTTTCCTCGTCCCGTGCGAAACCGTATAAAGTCAGTAAATTTTCACGCACATGCTGGTAAATCCGTAGATCAATCGAATCTCCCTCGAGCGGATTAAGCTGGTCATAAGTTGAGAGAGGTAAGTGCACAAGGTATCCTACCCCATTAGCCCCCACCACGATTCTTCCGGGAATAGCTTCCCAAACTTCACCTTTTAGACGTGCAATCACTTGAGGAACGCTAGCCAAAACTAACCATGTCACAAAGGACAATCACCCTACATTAAGTCCAGGAACGACTCTTTATTAAGAAAACCTAACTTAATTGTTTACTAAATATTTAGATTTCGCATTCTTCATAGCTTTTTTGGTCGCTATTTGCGTAAATTCCTGCTACTCTCGCCTCGTTATGGCAACTACTAAACGGACGCGTTTCTCCCGTCGACTTCCTGATCATGTCACCGATGAACTCGTGAATGTTCTAGGTTCAGATCCGAAACTTTTCGGATTTAATGAGCTTTTTGAGGATGTCTATGAGCGGTTGAAAGAGCGTAATGCAGTAAGTGGGGGAGAAGAAATGCTTCGTCTCCGCGCTTATGAAAAGCTGCAAAATCTGGTTACCCGTGGCCTTGCCGAAAAAGATGGCAAGGAATATCGCGGACTCGAGCGTATTCAGGAAGCGCACAGCGACAATATTGCTCAGCAAGAGGGTTAAAGCCCGAAGCAAAGAGAATTTCGCAAAAATTGATGCTGGCTTTGCCAGCCCCGAATCCTTTAATTGATCGCGTTGGAAACAGCGCGATTAATTGCTTTTATACGAAAGGCGATTATTCCTCAAATAAGGGTCGTGCCTGGCCCGTTCCTGCTCTAAAATTATGTTGAACGATTATCTTCCCGTTATTCTTCAGGCCCTCGCAGCCATAGGATTTGCTGGTGCGGCCCTCGGGCTCAGCGTTCTTCTTGGCAAGAGGGGGAGCCACAACGAGACCAAAGAAACTCCTTACGAATGTGGCATGCTGCCAATCGGAGAGGGGGCCCCACGCTTTAGCGTGAAATTCTATCTCGTGGCGATGCTTTTTGTAATCTTCGATATTGAAGTCGTCTTCATGTATCCTTGGGCAGTTAGCTTTTCTGACCTCGTCCGCGAGAATGTCATGGTTCTTTGGAGTATGGCCAGCTTCGCCGGAATCCTGACGATTGCTTACATTTACGCGCTCAAGAAAGGCGCCCTGAATTGGAAGGGCTAGAGTCGCGCAGCAAACGCCTCATTTTTCAGAGACGAGCTCTATACAATCAGAGGGTTTCGCATTAAAACATCCAGATGTTCGCTGGAACCTTTACCGCCCTCATCACCCCTTTCCGCGATGGCGCCCTTGATCACGGAGCTTTTAAGGCCCTTATCGATCGCCAAGTCGCAGCGGGAATCACCGGAATCGTTCCCGTAGGCACGACTGGGGAATCACCTACCCTCGATTCAAACGAGCACCTTGAGGTCATCCGCGCAGCAGTTGAGTATGCTGACAAGCGCCTCCTCGTCGTCGCAGGAAGCGGAGCAAATTCTACAGACGAAGCTATCCATCTCACTCAAGCTTCCGAAAAAGCCGGGGCAGACGCCTCACTTCAAGTTTGCCCTTATTACAACAAGCCCTCTCAAGATGGCCTCTATCAGCACTATAAGACAATTGCAGCAAATACTGGGCTTCCAGTTATGCTTTACTCAATTCCTGGACGTTCTGTGATCGAGATTAGCATCGAGACCATTGCCCGCCTTGCTAACAACTGCGAAAACATCGTGGCAAATAAGGAAGCAGGTGGCTCGGTTGATCGGATCAACCAACTTGTTCAAGCTGTCCCCGAAGATTTCCAGATTCTTTCCGGAGACGACCCCCTCACTCTCCCCTTCATGTCATGCGGGGCGGTCGGCCTCGTTAGCGTTGCCTCTAACCTAATCCCCGAAGTGATGACTAGCCTCGTCAATCGCTGCCTCGAAGGAGAATTTGCCGAAGCTCTGGAAATCCAGAAGCGCTACTATCCACTTCTTTCAGGCCTCATGGGACTTGATACAAACCCGGTCCCCATCAAATCAGCTGTTGCCTTGCAAGGTCACTGCACCGATGAAATTAGACTCCCCCTCGTCAATCTTACCGACGAAAAATTGGAGAGTCTTCGAAGCCTCCTCAAAACATATACCCTCCTCTAGTTCTCAGCACGAGAACCCTCCTTTTGACCCTAAGCCATGAAAGTCTCACGCCTTGCCGATGGGTCTCCCGAGATCTTTCATACCTTACAGGGCGAAGGAGCCTCCCTAGGCTTTCCCGCTGTCTTTCTTCGGCTCTCGCTTTGCAATCTCCACTGCCATTGGTGTGACACACCTTACACATGGAACTGGGAGCAAACTCCCTGGACCCATCAGGATGGGGTGAAATTTTCAAAGACCGAAGAAATCGTCGAGCTTAGTCCGGCCGAAATTGCGCCACTCATTTTGAGTTACGACTGTAACCGCCTCATCCTCACCGGCGGTGAGCCCTTGCTTCAACAAGATGAATTGGTGAAACTCACCAGATTGTTGCCTGAGATAACATTCATCGAAGTCGAAACAAATGGCACCAAGCTTCCAAGTGATGACTTTATTGATATCCCAACCCAATTTAACATTTCTCCCAAACTCTCGAACACGGGAATCGACGAGAAGCTTCGCTTAAATTTCAAGGCCCTCGGTCTTTTTGCTTCATTAGAAAAAGCATTCTTCAAGTTTGTCGTCTGCAACCAATCCGATCTTGACGAAATCAAAACCCTACACTCGAAGCTAAACCTTTCCCCCGACCGGATTCACCTAATGCCTGAAGGTCGGGACGCTGAAACACTTCAGCACCGTTCGCTTTGGCTTGCTGATATTTGTCGAGATCAAGGCTATCATTTTAGCCCACGACTTCATGTTCTCCTTTGGGGAAATGAGCGGGCAAAATAATAATATTATTGGTGGGTCCACGACCAACCGCTACCCCAATCCCAGAATCACTCAATGAGGAACTTTGAAAACATGGGACCTTTCATAACCCCTAGCGCGAGGGTAAAGAGTTGGGGCCTCGCTAACGTCGGGCCTTTTGGCGCTCCCTTACTTTTTCGCGCTGGATAAAAAGAGGAATAAGCTTCTGCTCAACGTAATCAAAACCAGCTTGAAGGCCTTTTTCTTGATACTCGCGCCCGATTTCTGCTTCCACAGCCGTCGGATTCCCTTTTACTCGCAAGAAATCATTCGAGGTCGCCCTAATAAATGCCTCCCCATCGATCCTCCCTTTCTCTCGAAGAAGCCACTCTCTCATGTAAAGGGCCAGAATCGCATCCCCAATCCAAGCTTCCTCGCGCTCCTGATCAATCTCCTCAGTTGTTCGTTTCATTTGATTCAATTAGCTGTTTCCGTCCTCTTTCCTGAGCTGCCTTCATTTCCTGCCGTAGTCGATCCTCAGATTCACGATCCCAATAGCCGCTATCCAATTCTATAAAAACACTAGAGTAAGGAAGGGACGTTTTGGATTTAAGAACCAATATTGCGTATTTTGAAGCGTCACTTTGAGCAAGTAACGTCAGTGATCGATTATCCATCTGCCGGACCCTGTGACCATGCAGCGCTTCGTTGAGTTGCTCCCTTAAATAGTCAATCCCAGGTGCCCGATCATTACTCACAAAAGAAAGCTCACGAGCGGTATTAAAGGAAGGAGTCACTGTTTCTGATTTTTCGAGGTGGTTGACGATGAAGTCGACAATTTGCGGAATCTCACCATCTACAACGAAGGTCCTAACCCCACCCCGGGTCACCACTGGGAATGACGATTCGGCCACAACAATCCAGTTTTGGATTCCTAGGGCATCAACCTCTTTCTCCACCATCCCTGCCCAAAGTGGAGGGGTTTGGTCAGGACTGGATCCACATCCTCCTAGCAAGAGAATGAGTGGGGAAAACCAAGCAATTAATTTCATCGCTACACATCGTCTAACACAAAAATCCATTCACATCAAACGCGCACCTGCCTCAGCCAAATCGCTGCGCTCTCCCCTGTTCAGAGAAACATGCGCAGCAAAGCTCTGTCCCCGCATCCGCTGGCGGGTAAACACCAAACCATTGCTACGGCTATCGACATATGGGTGATCAATTTGAGCCGGATCACCAACCAAGACCAGCTTTGACCCTTTCGACATACGAGTGACCACCGTTTTAGCTTCCTTTGGTGTTAACTGTTGAGCCTCATCCAGAATGAAAAAACGATTAGGTATCGAGCGACCTCGAATATAAGCGAGAGCTTCCACTTCGATGATACCTTGGTTCAAAAGATCATCGTAAGGCTTTTGCTGGGCCCCCTCCGATTCAGATTTGTTCCGCTTACGTTTTGGGCGCTTTGGATTCTGCGGGCTCATCAGAAGCTCCAGCGCATCGTAAATTGGCTGCAACCAAGGCCGCATCTTTTCTTCGAGGGATCCTGGAAGATACCCCATTTGGTCTCCCATGGAGACAACCGGCCGACTCACGGTAAGCCCATTAAACTCCCGTGCGAAAACGCCATGTAAGCCCGCAGCCATCGCTACCAGAGTTTTACCAGTTCCGGCCTGGCCAAAACACGTCACCAACGAGATTTCAGGATTGAGCAGCGCATCGATGAAACACTTCTGCCCTAAATTAAGGGGTTTCAAATGATTTCCATCTGGGATGCGCAGAACCTCGGGAACAACTAACCGGACCAACTTTTTATCAGACGTAAGACGGGCTGGAATCGTTTGCTTCTCCCCTGCCTCAAGGAGGACATATTGGTTTACATGTAGACCAGAGGTTCTCTCGACCCCCAATTGTATTTCCCCCGAACTCGCAAAGCGTTGCAACTCGTTTTGATCCAAATTCAACCGTACCATCTCCCGATTGGCTGAATCCTGCGGAGCAACCTTATCGTTCAGGTAATCCTCACAGGTGATCCCAACTGCGCGGGCCTTCAATTGCATATTCAGGTCCTTTGTCACTAACACCACCGGCGGATCGACATGCTCAGCAAGCAATAATGTACAAGCGAGAATGCGGTGATCCACCCGCTCACGATCCGGAAAGATCCGATGAAACCTTCGCAATTCTTTGCTACTCTTTTCACACAAACTCGGATCATAAATCACCAAACGAATCGTTCCACCCCCATCAGTCGGCACCCCCTTAGTCACTTGCGACTGCGGCCCGAAAATCTCTGTCAATTTTCGATGAACCCTTCGCGCATTAGCTCCACGTTCCGTCTGCTCAGTTTTGAAGCGATCTAACTCCGAGAGAACATCGGCCGGAATACACAGGTGATTATCTTGAAAACGATTCAAACATCCAGGTTCATGCAAGAGCACATTGGTGTCGAGAACGTAATGCTTTCCGGAACCCTCCGGAGATTTGAGTCCAAAATTTTCTAGCTGGTCTGCGGTAAGCAAGGCATCGGTTTTCTGCGGCATGGGAGAGACCATATTTGGGGCTGCTTGAGCGTCTGAGGTAGCTTCTAGCATCTGTTAAAAAGCGGATATTTAGTCGTAGACCGGGATTGTCAAAAAGTGTTCAAGCCAGTCTTTTTCTTAGGGGGTAGATGCGGTAGCGCCGCATAATCTACGCCAAAATCTTGTCTGCAACTTCCGTCAATGCAACGCTAATCCTTGTGAAAATCGGTCAATGCGAAGCGATCAACTTTTCCTAATACTGATCGCGGCAGTAAATTAATTGCAATCGCCTCCACAACTCTCTCCGGGCCGGGCAAACTCGCATTCCATCGCTCCAGATCCACTTCAATCCCTTCATAAAAAAGAAACAAACTTACCCCACGCCTTTCGTTAGGACGAGCCACCAAGGCTACTTCACAGTTCAGTTTTTCCCGCCAAAATTTTTCCAACTCTTCTAAATTAACAAGCTCACCCAAGACTTTAACCAATCGATCTGCCCTCCCCAAAACTCTCAAACCTTTCCCGACAAATTCACATCGATCATTTGTAACATACCACCCATCAACCTTTGGATCTTCGGCAATAAACCCGTCACCCTTTCGGAGAATGATCGCACTCAGTAACCCATCACCTTTGAGGGCCAATCTGCCCTCCACAATCTTTGCTTCCCAACCCTGCAGCAAAGGCAGGCCATCTCCAGTCGCAACTTGCGATGAAGTCTCTGTCATTCCATAACTTGGAACCACTGGCCATCCCAAACCCCTCGCTTTCCTAGCGAGCTCCGCATCCAATGGCCCCCCGCCCACTACAAGGGTTCTCATGGAGGTGGGACATTCCAAGCGGGCTGAGACCAAATCATACACCTGAGTAGGAACCAAAGAAGTAATAGTCACTCGATTCACATCACACCAATCAGCAAAGCCACCCGCATTCCATCGAGTCTCTAATTTTACTAGACTTGCACCAGAAATCTTAGCTCTCAATATCATACCGAAGCCGCCGACGTGAATCACCGGTAACGCCAGCCCAAGAACATCTTTTGAGACGATACCAAGTGCCCCTATGACGGATCGGGCTGACCACTCCAAAGCCTCATCGGAAAGAGCCACCCATTTCTCTCTACCACTAGAACCAGAAGTTCGGAAAAAACGATGTCGCTTAAAGCCACCGTTTTTTTTAGCCCATGTTTCCACCTCGTTCACGAAGGGAGTTTCGTCCATGGAAGGGCTTCAAGCAAGTCGTCAAACCCCAAGCCAGTTCCCTCAGGCATATTGAATTCTGGAGAGAGATTCCCCAACGCCTCTATGAATTCATTCGCTTCAAACAAGCCATGAGTCTGGAGACCACAAATTTCCTTTACCCCGATTCGTGCCGCCTCCCACGCCGCAAAAGCCTGTCCAAGCGGGTGATCCATGTAACTAGTCACAATCACACGCGGACCAGATTTCATTTCCTGCACAGCCGGCTTTATTACTTGAACCTCAACGTCACTCGAGGCCTTTTCAAGGTTTCGGTCTAGGGCCATTGTCAGCCCAGATTCCTTTGCCAACCGTTCCCAACCGCCAGAAAAATAGGGCACGGGGTCTTCCAAAAAATCGATCGCCGCTTTCTCCGCCTCCGACCAGTATGAAAGCTCCTCAAGGAGCTCACCGACCTCTCCGTTCTCATTAAAATCAATCCGCCATTTGAGCTCGGGATACATCGGCATCATCAATCTAATACGACGTAAATCCATGCCTCCTCCTTTTCCCCCCTTAACCTTCACATAAGTAAAGCCTCTCTTCACGGCCTCACTCAAAACCAACTCATCCAATAACGGTAAGGTTGCATGGCTCGAGGGAACATGCAGACCTTCAAATAACGAGCGATTCTCTTCGCGTGCCCTTCCATCTACCCGGAGACAGTCCAAGGTCCGACGCACGAGTGCGCTTTCCTGACCATTTGCTAAATCAACTAGACAATCCTCCAAAGTTGGATCTCCTAACTCGGGCCAAGAATGCAGACATCCAAACCCCGCTTCATTTCGAATCAACGCCCCGGGGTAAGCTCTACGAGAAGTTTTTGAGTTCAGCGCACCAAGTGTGCGTAACTCATAGTTCCAGATCCAAAAATCTCCCACTTAATCCCAGAGGTAAGACTTCTTAACACAAATTTCGGAATCCCCCTCAAAGAGAGTCACTCGCCAAGCTTGAACGTGACCATGCTTCAAATACTCCAACCCCGAGACTCCCACCTCAAGATCTCCCTCAGCTGAACCGGAAACCTCAAAACTTCGCTGATTCACTTTTGCACCTGTTCTAGCCTGTCGGTATTCAAAGATCAGCTTGATAGGCTCTAGTCCCGTTAGTCCGTGCCAACGGATATGGTAATAATTCCCCTTTCGTAAAGTCCGGTCGCGCGTTGTCACCGCGCCATAAAGTCGCCTATTCATCTCAGCACGAATAAAAGGATGACCAGTCGCAACATCGGTATCCTGAAGATGGAATTGACGCACCCTGAGAATATCAGGTGCCCCGCAAGAAACCAAAAACAAGGCGAAACCCGCCAAAAAAATCTTCACGGCCTAATCCTCGATATTCGGGGTTCATTATTCAATCTAAATTCCCTAGTATCGAGGCAATATGGACGAGGGCATTCGCGCAAGACTGGACGATTTCATCGTGAAAAAAGGCTTAAGACAGACTTCCCAAAGGGATGAGATTCTCGAAATCATCTTCGCTTCAGACGAACACTTCACCCCGGATGAACTTTTTGACCGGCTTCGCAATGCTGGCTCCAGAGCCTCCCGCGCCACCGTCTACCGCACACTTGGGCTTCTCGTAGAAGCTGACCTCATCCACGAAATCGAGCTCGGTGATGGTCAAACTACCTACGATCCAAATTTTGTCGATCACCCCAATCACAACCATCTCATCTGTGTTGATTGCGGCAAAGTTGTAGAATTCGAGGATACCCATCTCGATCTCCAAAACGATCATCTGACCCGACGATTGGGTTTCCGGCCTGTTCGCCAAAGCCTCCGGATCGAAGCTGCCTGCGAACGCATGCGGAACGAGGGGAACTGTCCGGACCTCATCCAGGCCCGCGTCAAAGGAAAACGCCTCCCAAACCGAAAGAAATGAAGCTAATCTTATGCCTTTTTTTAGGCCTTAGCCTAGCTTCTCATAGTCAACTCCGAATCGAATCCAAGGGTTTCAACATGAATGAAAGTGATCTTCGTAGTATTTTCAAATCTACTCTCACTGCATTTCCCAAAGCTGAAAATTTTAAGGATCCCTCACTCTTTGTATCCAAACACCAGCGAGGGCCCATCACTCTATTTCAGCGGACTCCACGCGGAGAAGTTGCCATTCAGCTAAACTCGGGAAACTACTATTACTCGCAGTGTATCTATCAATTTTCCCATGAACTCGCACACGTCCGGGCTGACTTCCAACCGATTGACCACGAAAACAAGTGGCTTGAAGAAACTCTTTGCGAAACCGCGTCGCTCTTTGTTCTTCGCAAGCTTAGCAAAGAATGGGAGCAGAGCGCACCCAATGACGCATTAAAAAATTACCGAAAACATCTCGCCAGTTACTCCGCGACAGTGATGAAATCACGCGAAATCCTGACAACAAAAACCTCCCAGAACTTCTATCAAAAACACAAGGAGACTCTTAGAAAGTCAGCAACCGAGCGAGAACTCAACGGAGCCTTCGCCAACCTCCTTCTTCCTCTCTTTGAAAAAGAACCAACACATTGGAAGATACTTCCTAAATTCCCCCGGATCAAAGGATCCACCCTTGCCGAACATTTTGCAGCCTGGCGTAAAGCCACCTCAGAAAATCACCATGATTTTCTAAATCGTCTCGAAACTCTCTTTCTGAAAAAATAGAGCCCGCGCAACCTTTTCCAGTTTTAATTCTTTGTGACATCTGGAAACCTATCGCCATGAAAGTTGGTCCCATTGAAAACATCTCCGGTATCCCGCTCGGAATCCTCGGAACCCATCTTGGCTTTCTAGAAGCCTTGGTCCCCGACGATAACGGCATGCTCCCCCGCAATACTGATGGTGAATTTGTAATCGCTGCCGGAGCCCGTGAACTCATCGAACAATCCCCAGTCAAAATTGATCTAATACAAATTTCATCTTTTGGCACAACCAATCCCGATGAAAAAGACGAACTGATCGCAGCTGTTCGTGACCTCGGCCTAGAGCCCCAACTCGTAATGATGGTCGGGGGAGTAAATCCAATGAATCCCGACGACGAGGAAGAAGCTCTCGCACAACTTATGGTCAATCTGGGAGCGGCACTTCGTAATAATATCGTGCAGGTCAATTCGACTTCGGTGGAAACCTGGATGGAAGGCAATCCTCCCTCCAGTGAAGAAGAATTCGAGGCTAGAGTCGCCCAAAACATCAAACTTCACCTCCGTGCTTACGAAGAAGCTGGACTAGCCGGTTCTTGCATCGGCAACTGGAACATCGAATTCCTACGCCCCGGTGAATTCCAAAATTTCACTTCCCTTGCCAAGCTCCGGCCTATTTTAACCGGCCTAAATGAAAAAATTGGCAGCCCATTTTTCAAGGCGCTTATTGACGCAGCCCACTGTGGTGACTCCGGCCTAAGTATCTCCGAAAATGAGGTCATAGTGACCTCAATGGGTGAAGCAGATGAGATTGGACCTTTCCACTGTTCGGTTCCAACCACCCGTGGATGTCTTTCCTCGGATGATGGATGGGTCGGCGCCCTACTCACTGCGAATGCCAAGACCGGAAAACTACCCAGTGCCTTTGTTGAACTTTTTCGACACGACGATCCCGTTCTGGAACCACTGCGCAAACTTGACCCGGGCCACGGAATCGACACCACGCTCGGACGCAGCTATAACGAAGTCATGGTCGATGGACT
>DCQM01000001.1:0-9878 GCA_002323895.1 Akkermansiaceae bacterium UBA1518 | reverse complement strand
ACTTCTTGCGAACACCTGGTCCATGATCAGGATTCGTGCGGCCACCAAAATATTTATCACGGATCCATTGAGGCTGCCAAATGTCCAGCCGACGTTTTGAATTGTCGTAGACAAGCTCTTTGGGCTCCGGGTTTTCGATTTTTAGCGGAGACTTATCACCATATCTTTCTCTTGCCGCAGTAAGTATTGGATCCAAAATAGCAGCTGAGCTGATAGCGTCCTTACCTTCAAGTGGCCGCATTTCATCTGGATCCTTCTCTAAATCGAAAATCTCCCGATGATTAATCTGTGGGAAAATGTTTAGCTTCCACTTGCCCCAGCGAATCGATCGCTGATGATTTTGAAAGGGTAAAAATACATAATCATGCACCGGCCTCCCGCCATTCATCAAGGACTGCAAGTTCGCAGAGTCAACCTGCCTAGGTGGCTCAATCCCGGCAAGACCAAGGACGGTCCCATAGAGGTCATGGACATATGAAAAATTCTCAGTTGACTGACCAGCTGGCACTTCAGGCCCCCAGATAATCAAAGGGCACTTCATACTATGCTCATAAATACTTTGTTTTCCAAGCAGCCCGTGGCTTCCCATAGCAAGGCCATGATCAGCAGTATAAATCACGTAAGTATTATCAGCATGAGGACTACTCTCCAGAGCTTTCATGATCCTCCCCACTTGCTCGTCAAGATGAGTGACTAAACCATAATACTCACAAATCTGGTCGCTAACAACCTCCTTGGTTCGGGGCCATGGTGCCAGACTTTCATCACGCCCCGAAGACACAACAGGCCCGATCTTAAAAGGATGTTGTGGAAGGAAATTTTTAGGAAGCGGTGGACGATTTTGATAATATATTTCACGGTATTCCTCTGGGGGGTTTCTTGGGTCGTGCGGAGCCATGAATGCCACATAGAGAAAGAAATTTTCTTCGGTATTTGCTTCTTCAATAAACTTTACGGCATCGTTAGCGAAGACCTCACTTGAGAAGCCCCCTGCAGGGTTCTTCCCCGAGAGTTTTCCCCCAGCAAAATTTTGCACTTCAAAATCAGCATGATTCGCCATCCCTCCCAAATACACCGATGACCCCTCAGAAAAAGCACGCTTCAGCGTAGCTTCTCCATTATGCCATTTTCCGATAATGTGGGAGCGGTAGCCTCCTTGCTGGGTTAGATATGATGGCAGAATCTTGGCATCTCCCCAATTGGAGCCCGGATTCTTCTTGGGCAAATTCAACCACTGCCTCCCAGTCATCAGCATGGCTCGACTTGCCACGCAAACCGCCCCGCTGAAGGAACCAGCACAGTAGTTATTGCGAAAGCTGAAACCACGCTCAACCAACTGATCAAGATTTGGAGTCCTGATATGCTGATTCCCATGCGCCGCGATCGTGTTCGCCTTCTGATCGTCTGCAAAGAGAAAGATAAAATTAGGTCGCTTCCTCCTGAGTTTGTAGTGCAGCTGGGCTACTTTTCCCATATAATGGTCCATACGGAATTCAACCGCTGATTTCTGGATGTGACTCCTCGACTTTTCGATTTCACCAAGCGCCTCATAGTAAAGTCCCAAGTAGAGGTGGGCATAACAAAGTTGGTTCCGTAATAAGAGGCCTTCCGCATTTTTTGAAGCCGCATCCAGAATATCCTGCGAAGTTCCCTTTCCCGCAAAAAGATCATGAACTTCCTTCATCGGTACGCGTGAATCACCCACTATCGGAATTAAGGCTTTCCGGGCTTTTTTTACCGACCCTGCTTCGGCACGCACCACACACAAAAAATGCCATGCCGCATTCTCAACATCATTTCGATTCACCTTCTGATGCAGCTCAAATTGCCTGACCCCCTTCTCAAACTCATTCGCGTAATAAAAAGCCAGCCCACGCTGCCAGTGATAGGGTTCACGAAAAGGCTGCGCGACAATTTCTAAATCCCAGCTTTGGATCGACTCATCAATTCGGCCCGCAAAAAAGTGCTCTTCTCCTCGCGCGTATAAATCCCGTCGATTCGGATCATTCGCCTGACCAAACATTGGTAAAACAGTCGCTAAAACCAGCAGAAGCCATAATCTCATCCCTTTAATTAGCACGAAGAAGCATCAAGCTTCGATTTAAATTTGTCAGAGAGTTAGTTCCATTCATTGGACGTTCGAGGCCTTTAAAGGCAAGGGCATCCATTTTATTGGTTTGCGTCTTAGATGAACTCTCGCTTCCTTTTTAGAAAACTTAGGATCTGCTCGAGGATTGCTGCAGCCATAATTTCCCCTTAAGAGACTCAAAACTAGATATTCTCAACCTTTACTCAAAAACTGAAAAAGTAGACGAACACCGAAAATGGCACCAAAAGAATTTGAGCAACCTACTTAATATTCTCATGATGGTGCTTCTGTTACCATGCAAAATGATCCCTTCCAAGAAGCACGTGAAAAAAAAGGCACCCTAAAGTGCCCGTTTCAAGGAGAAGAGATTCCCATGCTCCTCCGCCATGCCGATGTTCGGGCAGCCGCGAAGGACTGGCAGAAATTCAGCTCCGATGCTCCATTCAGGGTCCCCATCCCATCGGAAGAAGAATTGCGCACCATGCGGCAACTTCCCATCGAGACAAACCCGCCCGAGCACACCGAATATCGTAAAATCGTCGAACCATTTTTTAAACGATCCAAAACTCCCGAGGTCGTTACAAAAGTTCAGACCCTCGTCACCGAGCTTTTGGAAAAGGCTCTGACAGGCAATGGCTCGCTTGAAATCGTTCACCAGTTCGCCTTGCCCATCCAGTCACGGGCTTTGACTTATCTTTTAAATGTCCCCGAGTCCGAAGCCAACACTTATATCGAGTGGGGAATCCACGTTTTCCACGATGAAAATGGCTGCGGCTCCACGCTGGAAGATCACCTTGCTTGGGCCTTTAAGCGTGCGGAAAAAGATCCAGGTAAGGATTTTTTCAGTGCGCTAAATCAAGCAACTTTTCAAAATCGCCTCCTAACTCACGAAGAAAAAATGGGATTCGCAAACCTCACCTTCGCCGGAGGTCGGGACACCATCATTCATAGTATCTCTTCAATCATCGCCCACTTTGGACAATACCCCGAAGTCCTGCAATCACTCCGCGACAATCCCAAAGGTCTAGTGATTGCTGGAGAAGAATTTTTCCGGGCTTTTATGCCTCTCACTCACATCGGTCGGGTCTGTCCAATTGAAACCGAGATCAGAGGGAATAAGATTTCACCCGGAGGTCGCGTTTCCTTGGGCTGGGCTGCCGCAAATTTTGATCCAGAGGTCTTCGACGAACCCGAAAAAATAAACCTCACTCGAAAGCCAAACCCCCACGTTTCTTTCGGTTTTGGTACACACCTTTGCCTCGGGGCACCACACGCCAGACTCATTATCCGCTCACTTCTCGAAGCCTTGATCGCAAGAGTAGCAACAATCGAAATTTTGGAGGCGGCTTCTCACGTCGAAGAAAACTTGGCCTATTCCAGAGAAAACGGGTTTGACAGGCTTAAAGTCCAATTTCATGCCCTTTAGAGGCCTGCTTTTAAAAACCTGCTTTCTCTCGTTCCTCTTGAAAAAAATCCCTACAACAAGCTGAATTTCCATCAGCAGCTTCAGAGCGATCCACGAGCCGCATCGCTTTGACCTTTAATTGCCACCTGGCCTACGAGGGACGGTTAAGTCATGCCTTCGTTTGGTAAGGAAAAATGCTTTTCGCTCTTCGGTTTGTGGCACCCCCAGAGGAACTTGGGGAAAAATATTCCCCTCCGGAATCTTGAGTAAGTTTTGGTCAGTAAAAGCGGCCAACAAGGCGACCAAGTCATCAACTTCCTGATCGGTCAAACCAAGGTCGCCCATGTCTTCATGATTCACGGTTCGAGGATAATTTGTCACCCCCCAGCGCTCGGGCTCAAGATCGCGCTTGTTGTATAACTCAATCACCTCTTTTAAAGTTTTGATCGAGCCATTATGCAGATAGGGAGCCGTCAAAGCGACATTTCGAAGCGAAGGCACTTTGAATTGCCCAAGTTCCCCAGCCTTACCTGTAACAGCTCCGAGTCCCGGGTCGATTCTCCCTATCGCCGGTGCTCCCAAGTTATCAAATCCAGAATCAGTCAACAAAGGCTTGGGCCAACTTGCAACACCCGTCAGATGGCAGGTAGAACACCCTCCCGTAGTTTGAAACACATCAAGTCCACGTTTTTCCGAAAGGCTGAGTGCTTCTTTGTCGCCAGCCCAATACTCATCAATGCGGGAATTAAAGGGCCGAAACATCGGCTCACGGAGGAAGGCAACCAAAGCTTCAAACGTTTTCTCATTGATTTCCTTGTCCGTGAGATCTTTGAATTCTTTCGCGTAATTCCCGCTACGAAACTTTCCTGCCAACTCCTTAGCACCAGCAATATTCATTTCGTTCTTATCAAAAAAAGGATGACGAACCTGGTCCTGAAGATCGTGTGCCCGACCATCTAGAAAAAGGCCACCTTCCACGATATATTCTAACTCACCTTTGTCGTCATAAGTGTCTTCCAACCTTTGAGATGGGATCAACGCGGCATACATTAATGAAGGTGCATTCCGTCGCCCTGCCCGCCCCTTCACCGCGCCCGGAGAAACCCGGCGAGGATCCGCGAATGCTTCTTTAGGAATGTGGCACGAAACACATCCTTGTCCAGGGGGGGTAGAAAGTGAGGTATCAAGAAAGATTTTTTCCCCTAAGGCAGCAAGAGGGAGCTCGGCTCCAAAGCAAAAAACCACCAAACTCGACCATATGAAAACCGTGAGTTTCATTTTGCTACACCAAGCCCAATCGATTTACAGTAAGCGATGCTACGTTCAATTTCCCCTCTTTGATATTTTTGTTCATCTTCTTTCGAAGAAGACTTATGAGCCTTCCGAGCCGTCCCCGTAGCAGCCCATTTTTCAAAGGCAACAAGACTCTCAGGTTTGCCCAATGCCCAAGATTTCCAAAAGCCCTCTTTTCGAAATGCGAGCTCGCGATTAAAGCCTGAAATTGTCTCGATCTGAACTGGTGAATTCGGGCAAAGCTCTGCGAAACGTTTGAAGTAGGCTTTCCAGTCCACCATTCCTTCACCCATCGCCGTCCACTGCGCGGTTACTCCGTTCTCACTCTTCCAAACCTGGGTGTCTCGCAAGCTCGTCGTTAGAGTGTACTTTCCAAGATTTTCCAGATTTTCAAGTGGAGTCTCAAGAGTCCAAACTGCATTTCCAGCATCTAGATTAACACCCACAAAATCTGAACCCGCTGTCTCTACGAGCGACTTCAACTCCAACGAGTGCATGTCCCCAGCATGGTTTTCCATAGCAACCTTAACACCAAGATCTTCGCACACGCCTTTGCACGACTTGAGAACTTTAACCGTGTCTTCAATACGGGCTGCAATGCCTCCCTTTGTTGTCCGATCTCTTCCATTTCCAAGTACCACTCGAATTACTGGTGATCCAAGGGCCTTTGCAGACCTCAGACCAAGACGTAGATGTTCTTCGGCTTTTCCCCACTTATCTTTGAAACTGACTGAAGTCGGGCAAATGCTCCAGGTTCCAAGGTAAATTTGGATCCCCAGATCATCGGCGTATTTACGAATCCCCAAAAGATGCTTTTCATCGAGAGACTGAAAGGCATCAAGGTCAGTGATGAAAACCGTATCAACCTTGAGTTTTACGGCATAGTCGATGAGTTCCTTGGCCTTCCAACCCATCGCCCGCACCGCGAAGTTATCATAGCCCAACGAGAGTGATTTTTTAGATCCCTCTCCAAATACACTAGTAGCAGTCGCCGCGAGAGAGCCAGAAAGAAAATATCGTCGTTTCATTACTTATTCTCCTTACGTTCCTAAAATGAAACAAGTTTCGAATAGGACGAGTAATCTTACCAGTCCCTTCAAAGGACAAGCCACTCCAACCCGATCGCCAAGGATTTTATGCGGTTTTGAGACCTTTCTATTTTCCAGTCGCCGAGAGTTGATTGGAAGGCCGTCATTGATTTAGGCATCACTTCTTTGGCTCAGGAAACGCCACCTGCCGGGGATGCATGAGATAAGCGATGAGATCACGAATTTGGTCGGCAGAGAGGTCGGACAAGAGCCCCTGAGGCATGATTGAATCCTGCATTCGCATATTTTTAAAAACGCTTTTCTTTTCAATCGATATTTCATCCGTAAGTGTTTTCAGAGTTAAGGTTCGCTCATCGGATGCTATGATCAAACCACTTATGACCCTTCCATCTTTAAGCGTGATCAAAGACATTTGGTATTCCACTGGGACCACCGAATTCGGCGCGATAATATTTTCCAAAAGGTATCCAAAATCAGCGCGCCCCGATCCAGTGAGATCCGGACCCAATTTCCCTCCTTTCCCATAAAGTTGATGACAACTTGCGCAGAGTGTCTGGAACAGCACACGGCCTTGGCCCTTATCTCCTCGAGATCGGACGTCCGGAGTCAACGCCTTCTCGAGATCAATGATCTTCTTCTTCAAATCCTCGTCTGATTCTCTCACTTCACCCCAAACCTCCTGCAGCATCTTTGAAAGATCTTCATTCTTCATGGCTAGAATTTGACGGGCATGAAATGGAGTCACTGATCCCCTTGGAATTTTTCCAGTTTTGAGTTCCGCTAAAAGATACCCCGCCCATTTTTTTCGCGTAACGAGGACATCTATCACCGCTGCTCTTTCTTCAGTAAGAGGGAGCCTGTTAAAACTCTTCACTAGGTTTTCCCCAACCTCATCGTCCTCAAATTGAGCGAGACCCTTCACCGCGGTTTCACTAAGTCCCCTCACCCAAAAAAGCTCCTCACAAAAAGGCCGTAAATCTTTTACCTTGGCATCGATCAAGGCGGCAAGAGCCCGCTTCCTGACCTCGATCTCCTGCCTCTCATCCAAGGCAATAATTTTCAACGAGTCCATGGCTCGTCCATCTCCAAATAGAACACTTAGTTCACGCGTCAATCTAGGGACGCGCTCCGCCAAGATTGGCAAGACCTTACCCCACCCCCTTGGTATTGGAGCTCTTTGGACTCCTTTAAAACCGTCTACCAACCCCTCTAACAAGGCCTTAGTCATCGCTTGATTCGCTGCTGCTATCGCCACCACTTTTTCCACCATCGCAGGTTCTCCGCAAGAACACCTAGCTAAGAACTTCGCTAAGGTAGGCCACCTCGTTACCTTCGCGACTTCCAGCTTCTCTTCTCCCAAATGCATCAGGCCAAACCAAACTAACTTTGGCAAATTATGATCTAGCACATCTTCTACTCTTTGAGCCAAAGCTTTTGCCAAGACCACCCGATCCTTCACTGCGATCCGTTGTAAGGTGGAAGCCAACGCCAACCTTACTAATCCTGATTGATCTTCCTTCGCCATCTTCACAAAGCGATCCCGCAATTCAGGATCAGAAGCCACCTTACGATTCTCCATCGGACCATATACTGAATCAATCGCCCATTCATCTGTCAGCAAGCGAATCGCCCAAACACGTAGGTGTTCATCATCTTCTTCAAGAATCTTCATCAATACTTCTCTCTCAATCGGCTCGACTGAATGAGCCATCCAAAGCATCCGCAATTTTTTCAAAGGTTCTTCTCCATCAAAAAATTCTATTGGCAAACTTGCCAAACGATCGGCCGAACGATCAAGGAGCTTCCTTACTTGCCTCCGGCCCCACGGGCTCGCCGTCCCATTATGATTAAATTTTTGCCTCCCGAAGGAGCTGTTGGTTGGCACCTCTTTTGTGTCGCCATACGAAAATCGATAGATCCGTCCACTTGTCCGGTGCACTCCCGTATGGTCATGACACTCCCCCGTATCACTCCAATCCAATCCATAAAGCGCACCATCCGGTCCCTCCCGAATATCGATTCCACGAAACCATTCATCCCCCGCTAGAAATTGATCAGGCTCATGGCGAGCAACATATCCACTTCCCTGTCTTTCCAAGCGTTCTCGATTCAATCGTCTTCCATGCTGATTCCAGGTCAACAATTTTCCCCGCCATTCCTTTGGGAAATGATCTCCTTGGTAAACACACATTCCAATATGGGAATGTCCGCCCCCAAATTCATTCGCCGCTCCATTTCTTGATTTAGTCCAGCTTCCCGTCTTGTCGAAATGCCAATGATCCGCATGCATTTGAATAGCCTCATAGACCAGCGGATTAACCGACCTCCCAAACGGTCGATCAAAGTGTCCACCGGGAATCATATGCCAAAGGTGACCATTCACGGTATTGATGAAAAACCCTTCGCCATGTTGGTCCCAGTCGTGCCCCCAGGGATTTGTCGTGCCATGCACAACAACCTCAAAAAAATTCCGCTTGGGATGGTAGCGCCAGATCCCTCCCCGCAGAGGAACCCGATTCTCATCCACCGTCCCCGGCACACCTACATTACCAGGACAAGATCCCCCACACCTTCCATAAAGCCACCCGTCCGGCCCCCACCTCAGTCCATTTGCAAAGTTATGATAGTTACTCTTTGCCACTGTAAACCCATCAAGAATCACCTCTGGTTCACTATCCGGGATATCATCGCCATTACGGTCTGGAATAAAAAGAAGCTGTGGTGGGCACATTGCCCAAACCCCACCCGGCTGAACTTCGACACTGGTAAGCATCTGTAGTTTATCCGTAAAAACCTTTCGCTTCTCAGCTTTCCCATCACGGTCTTCGTCCTCAAAAATCACAATTCGATCACGAAGACTAAGGTCAAATCGTTTTCCCTTTTCTGCGTAAGTATAATTCTCGGCAACCCACATCCGCTTCTTTCCATCCCAGGCCATTGCAATAGGGTTTCGGACGTTGGGCTCTGCTGCAAAAACAGTCACCTCAAATCCCTCTGGGACCTGAAATGCCTCTGCGGCATCCTCCGGTGTGGTCGGTTTCCCATTTTGATCTTTCTCACTATCGTAAACACTTGGAAAGTCGTCGGCACAAACTAACCAAGGCGCTAAAAAAAGGATTAAGGAAGTTCTCATCAGTCGATCCAAAAAAGCAGAAAAAAGCCAACTAGCACTTCAAAAAGATTATCTGGGACTCTCATTGATTCATCAAAGCGAGATTTGATTCGAAAAATAAAGTGAGTAAGACTTGCTCTTCGTTATAGAGATGAACGAAGACTTGGACTTTCTTTCCCGGGCTCTGATCGGTTCTGTGCTCCAACCAGAACGAGTTGGCTTCCGCTCGTAAAGTCGCCCATGTAAAGATAATCTTGCACAGGCGTGACGCTCAATTTTTGATCCCATAATTTTCTAACCCTCCACTGAGATCATCTCTCAACTCAAGTTCCTATCACTCTTTGATCCACAAGCCTCAAAATGACATCTCTCCCTATTCTTTTTCAGGATGAATGGCTTGTCGCAATTGACAAACCACCCGGCGTCCTCGTCCACCCTTCGGACCAGCCAAAGCCCGACGACCTTGTCGCCATGAAAATTCTTCGTGATCAGGTTGGAGAAAAAATTCACGTAATTCACCGCCTCGACCAACCAACATCGGGAGTCCTCATTTTCGCAACAGATCGGGGGGCAGCTCGGAAAATCCGTCAGGATTTTGAAAAGAGAAGAATTAAAAAACGATACCTAGCTATGGTTCATGGCCGTCCCTCCACGGACAGATGGACTTGTCGGGCCCCTTTGAAAAAGACGCCCGAAGCCCCTAAAAGATCAGCTGAGACCTCTTTCAGGGTCCTAGAGAGAGAAAGGCCCCAAATTGCCCTCGTTGAAGCCATCCCCAACTCGGGTCGATTTCATCAAATCAGGAGACACCTTCTTTACTCAGGACACCCAATTATTGGCGATTTTCGTTATCAGCACTACAACATTTGCAAAGAAGCTGGGGAAAGGCTGGGGATCGGAACCAGAATGCTTTTGCAAGCGAAGTCCCTG
>DCQM01000164.1:59933-60086 GCA_002323895.1 Akkermansiaceae bacterium UBA1518 | reverse complement strand
GGCGAAGCAAAGTTTGCCCATGATGTGATAGTGCTCCTGCGTAACTACGTTCTTGAGGTAGCCCATTTTCTGTAGAAAAATTCCCGTAAGTATGAGGACAGCCATTGAATTCAGGGCCGATCCGGCAAAGACATAGACCCCAAACATTGTGGA
>DCQM01000164.1:42838-59539 GCA_002323895.1 Akkermansiaceae bacterium UBA1518 | reverse complement strand
GTCACTCCGAAGATGATCATACTCCAAGAAGAATGCTTTCGGGCTGCGAAGAGATTTTTAGTCCCGGGGTTATCATCAGTGTCCTGTGCTATGGAAAACTTCCGAACAAGAAAGATGAAGAAGCCAAGACCAATAAAGTAGAAAGCGACCCGTGCATAAAAGAAACCTGGATTTAGGTAGAAGGTCTTGGCGGCAAGCAGATGATTGTGAGGGTCGGAATCGTGGAGGAGTTTCTCCTTGGCGTTCGCACTGTCCCCAACAACCTCCCGATAGGCAGTCATCCATTCGTAAAGATACTGCTGAACATTGGGGAAAAGAAATGGAATGAAAAAGACCGCCATAAACGGAAAAACAAACCCCAGATTCTCCATCAATCGACGGACAGATGTCCCCCACCCCGAATTCGAGAGGTTATGAAGGAAAGTCCAAAAACAACCACCTAGAACGATTGTCGTGACGAAGAAAACTGCGAAAAGCCAGGAGAATGCATAGCTCCCGTGGATCTCACCACTTCCGCTGACCAAATAAATGATACTTGCGAGCAGACCAATTCCACCGATGCCGCCGCAAATCATCTGAAGGGTCGCAATTTTTCCCTTCTCTAGGTGCTCCCCGTTGATCGGAATGTCTTTTGATGTCACTTGATGTGCCATGGCGTTTTAAGTCAGATGAAAATGTTATTTTGCAGAAGCCTGAAGTGCGCGGAGATAGGAAACGATGGCCCATCGGTCGCGAACGGGTAGGTTGTGTTTGTAGCCTCCCATAAGGCCCTTGCCATTTGAGATGACCTCGTAAATATAGCCGTCAGGTGAGGTTTCCTGAGGATAGTTATGGAGACTAGGAACTCCGACACCAACCTTTCCTAGGTGGTGGGAGACAACGCCCTTCCCGTTACCCGACTTACCGTGACAGATGGCGCAGTGGACATTAAACATATCCTCTCCCCGTCCCAAGAGACCTACCATATCGGCCTCACTTTCGATGCCAAGATCATCAGGCAGACCATTACCGAAGGTAGCCTCTTTCTTTCCATCGAAATAGTATCCAGCACGTCCGGCCCCGAACTCAACGGGCATCACTCCTACTTCAGCATTGCGAGGAATGGTTCCAGTAACCGGTTTCCGTGACCCCATGCCATCGGCAAAAAAGGAATCAGCGGTCTGAGCCTTGACCTTATCCTGATCATCCATGTCAGGAAAAACCTGAATAGGTGCTTGTGAGAATTTGTCGCCACGGAAACCAAACACCCCGACCACAAGGATCGACAGGGCGATGAGAGAGAGAAAAAAGTATTTCATGGTTTACTCAGAATCGTCTTCCACGAGCTCGATGTTATCCCCGCCAATTTCAGTGAGGAGAGATTTGGTACTCTCGGCGGAAAACTTCGCGTCACGAGCTTCGATCGCGATAAAGAACTTATCATCGGTCACACGTTTAAATTGCTTGCTTGCAAAAATCGGGTGGTTCCAACGTGGCAGCCCGATCAAAGCGAGCAGCCCAAAGAGAACCGTAAAACCCGAGAAAAGAATAGTGAGCTCAAACATCACGGGAAAGAAGGCCGCTGTAGTGAAGATGTTGGCTGGCTTGCCCTGGACTACTGTTGGGTAAAGACCAACTTGAGTCGTGTAAGCCAAAGCGATCGCGGTGAGGAAACCGGTCAAACCTCCAAAGAATACGAAGTAAGGAAGAACAGAGCGCTTCACGCCCATGGCGTCATCCAATCCATGAACCGGATACGGTGTGTAACAATCCCACTTTTTGAAGCCGGCATCCCGAACCTTTTCGGCAGCTTTGTAAAGCTGCGAAGCATTTTTGAACTCGGCGAGGTAGCCGTAAACTCTGCGGACTTTCGTGCTCATTTAGCTTTCGGCAGTTAAGGTTTCAGATTCAATCCCGGCCTCCTTAGCGGCTCCTTCGGGATTCTCGTGTAATTCGTATTGGTAGGCTTCGATTACTTCGATGCCATCATCAGGATGAGCTTTCTTATCCTCATCGTGAACATCACTCTCTTTGAGAGTCCATTTGACCTCAGCGATATTGATACAAGGAAGAAAACGGAGGAAGAGAAGAAAGAGAGCAAGGAACATCCCGATCGTTCCGATAAAGGTCATAACATCAACCCCGCTTGGGCTATAAGTTTTCCAGTCTCCCGGAAGCCACATCCGTGCCAGCGTCGTAACAATGATCACAAACCGCTCAAACCACATTCCAATGTTAACACACATCGCAACAGCCATGACGACCCAGAGGTTCTCGCGACATTTCTTAAACCAGAAAATCTGCGGCGAAAGGACATTTAGTCCCATCATGCAATAATAGGCCCACCAATAAGGCCCATCGATTCGGAAAAGGAAGGCCGCTCCCTCATACTTAGCGCCCGAGTAGAAGGCTATAAAGAGCTCCATCAAGTAGGCATAGCCCACGATCGTGCCAGTCAAGAGAATGATCTTCGACATGTTATCGATGTGCTTCATCGTGATCATGTCATGCAGACCATAGAGAGCCCGTGCGGGAATCATGATAGTTAGCACCATCGCAAATCCACCGAAGATCGCACCTGCCACAAAGTAGGGAGGGAAGATCGTGGTGTGCCATCCAGGAACAACCGAAGTCGCAAAATCGAACGAAACAACCGAGTGCACCGAGAGAACAAGTGGAGTTGAAAGCGCTGCTAAAAGTAAGTAGGCCATCTCATAGTGGCTCCATTGGCGGTTACCGCCACGCCATCCTAATGAGAAGATCCCATACATAAACTTTCGGATGCCTGGCTTGCACCGATCACGAATCGTCGCAAGGTCTGGAACCATACCGAGAAACCAAAAAATCAAGGAAACCGTGAAGTAGGTAGAAACCGCGAAAACGTCCCACAGGAGCGGCGACTTAAAGTTTTGCCAAATCGCGTTCGAGTTAGGGATTGGCGCAAGAAACCACGCCATCCAAACACGCCCAACGTGAAAGGCTGGGAAAATACCCGCGCACATCACTGCAAAAATAGTCATAGCCTCGGCGGCCCGGTTGATCGAGGTCCGCCAATTTTGACGAGTCAGGAAAAGAATTGCAGAAATCAAAGTTCCCGCGTGCCCGATGCCGATCCAGAAAACGAAATTCACAATAGGCCATCCCCACATGACGCGGTTCGTGTTCCCCCAAACTCCAACTCCTGTCGAAACCAAATAAGTGAGACCGCCCACAACCCCTACCAGGGCAATCATGGCCGATGGAATAAAAAGAATCCACCAGAGAAACGGCTGCCGATTTTCGACAACACCGCAAATCCGCTCGGTAATCCAATTGTAGGAACGTTTGTTAAGAATCAACTCCTCACGCTCGAGGACGGGAATTTTTATCCCGTTCGTGTTGTTCTCAGACTGTGTGGTCGCTTCGGACATAGGTTTCAGTCGCTGGAAAAAATTCGCAGATTAGTGGATGTTGATCGTTGCCTGCCCAAGGAATTTTGCATCAGGCATTGCGGGATTTGGATTTTTAACACGGGCGAGGTAGCTCGTGCGTGGACGGGTATTGACGTATTGAAGCAAATCGTAATTTCGCTTGCTACCTTCGACTTCCTGATAATCAGGACCCTGAATGATTTTGATCGAATCAAGAACATTCCCTTTGGCACGGACAACCTTTGATTTAATATCAAGGAGATTTCCGAAGGAAATGGCCCCACAGGAACAGGCATCTTCGCAGGCCACCTTCACTGTATCGGTTTTGATACGAAGATCCTTCACGCGATCCACAGCGACCTCGTGAGACTTCTTACCAGAGGCATATTTATTAACCTTCTGTTGCTGTTTCTGTTTGATCTTTGCCGACTCGAGTCGTTGGACACAATAGGTGCATTTCTCCATGACACCCCGCATACGAACGGTCACATTCGGATTGCGCTGCTTTGATGGAGCCTCGCCAACCTGCTTCTCGCCGAACGGGCCTTTATAAAGATTACCTTTGATGAGTGGGTTTCGCTTGTTGTAGTCAAAGAAGTTGAAACGACGAGCCTTATAGGGACAATTGTTTGCACAATACCGGGTCCCAATACAGCGGTTATATGCCATAGAGTTAATACCCTCTTCGGTATGGACCGTTGCATTCACTGGACAAACAGTCTCGCAAGGAGCCATTTCGCATTGAACGCAGGAAACAGGCTGAGGAATTGACTCGGGGTTCTGAGTAACCCACTCCGGATTCTCCTTGGAATGGTTGACATGACCATGCTCAACCGGATGCTCTTGAGATGCGAAATAACGATCCATGCGAACCCAGTGCATTTCGCGACCCATCGCAACCTGACTTTTGCCAACAACCGGAATATTATTCTCCGCCTGACAGGCCACGAGGCAAGCATTACAGCCAGTGCAGGTGTTTAGGTCGATTGCCATTCCCCACTGGTGAATCTCATCTGCAAGGTGAGTCTTCTTAGCAAGCTCGGTTTTAGACCAAGTCTCGCTGCCCTCTGGCTTGTATAGTGAAATGTTGGGTGGAGCATGCGAATCCATCCCCTGCTTCTTTACATTTTCTAGTTGGTCCTCAAAGCCACCCTTTCCAGCAACATCATCAGTCGAAATTTCGCGAGCAAGCGCGCGACCATACATCGAATTGTGCTCTTGGGTGAGCGCGACTGGATACTTATCTTCCGTGGTCTTGACAACACCGCCAGTAGCGAAGTAGGGAGTCTCCTTGGTCCTGAGGCTGTAGGCATTGAAGCCAGTATTGAGCCCGACGTGACCGACTACCGGCCTGTTTTCGACAAACTTGATTGCTCCTTGCCGACCATCATCGGCGGCTTGACCATAACCGACAGGGAGAGTGATCGCGTTATCAGCATGGCCGTAAGCGATGAGCACTGGCACACGGATCTCGCGACCATTCACGGTAAGATCGATCATCGGAGAATGATTTCCCTCACCCTCACCAGTCTCGTAGCGCTTAGAAACTTTAACTTTCGTTCCGATACGCATCAAAGGAGTTTTTGGCTCTAAAGCGATCACTTTGTCGTAAATCCCAAGCTCCTTCGCAGTAATCGGCGAAATCTGGGCTGCATTATCCCAAGTTAACTTGGTGATTGGATCGGGCGCCTCTTGGAGCCAAGCATTGTCGATGAAACGACCATCTAAGAGAGAATGATCAGTCGCAAAAATCACCTCTAAGGCTTTTGGCGAAGGAGCCGGGGTCTGCTTGATTTTCGGCACGGTCACGTTGACTTTACCTTCCTGGTAGGCTGTACCTTCAACAAACCCGTTGGTAAGCGCATTCCGCCAGTTTTCGTCATCTGCCTTGCCAGTCAACTCGGCCAAGGTCGTCTTGACTTCGCCCATTGCTGGGAAGAACTCGCCTTCTGGAAGGTCTCCTCCTCCAAGAACATGTAAAAGATCCAGCTCAGAAAGTCCACCATACAGAGGCAAAATCATCGGCTGGATGAGAGAATAAACACCGTTCTCGGTTCGAGCATCACCCCAACTTTCAAGATAGTGGGCTGCAGGAATGTGCCAATTACAGGCCCACGCCGTTGCGTCTGTGCGGAGACCAAAATGGATCGAAACTTTTGCTTTCGCAAGAACCTCAGCAAAGCCGTCAGCATCAAAGACAGGGTTTGATGGAGTGAGTAGCAAGACGTTCTCAATGGAACCATTCCCAAGCTTTTCGGTCAGGTCAGCTAGATCTCCATATTTTCCAAGATCAGTCTGAACCGCGCGAATTGCCGAGGCACCGAGCTTTTCGTTGAGAGCAGCTGCAATCTGTTTGACCACCTTACTCTGACGAGAACCAGCGAGGACCAAGGCACCCGTGCCAGCAGTTTCAAGATCGTTTTTGCACTCTGCAATCCAGCTTTCAAACTCGCCCTCTGGATCTTCAGCACCAGGAAAAAGTGCCTTTTTGTCTTCAGCCTCTACTTTAAAAGAGCCGATCCCAAATGCGGCAGCCATTGCACCAGCGATGAGTTCAACTCTACTTGGCGCAACCCTAAGTCGGTGATCCGCCATTCCACCAGTAAGGCTGAACTGGGTCTCAACCTGATAGAGGCGATTCATCTTGGCTGGATTGACGTCTCCTTCTTGATCGTAATTTTCGTTCCCGCCCTGGCGCTTAGCTGAAAAAGCCTTGGAACTTCCGATGGGATCAGTCTCAAGGAAGTCACAATCGAGAGACAGAATGCGGGACGCCTTCGCAAAATCGACGACAAGCGAAACTCCAGGCACAAGCGGCTCGCCTGAAGTTGCCTCGTAGGAAAACAAAGTAGCGCCCTTATCGGCTAAACTTTGTGCCAGGCGGTTGCGGGTCGGAGAATCATCATTGCCAAAAACCAAGGCCGTCTTGGTAAGATCTAGAGATTGAAGCGATGCCTTAAGCTCGCTCTTCGTAGCATCTTTCCCGTCCTTCAAGATCTTGCGCGAGCGAGAAGGAGAGTAGAGATCTAGAACCGAAGCTTGGGTGTGCGCACAAGTTCCGGAAGCATCGGGGTGGTCATGGTTGGCCTCGAGTTTTGTCGGACGACCTTCATGAGTCGTCACCACTAAAGGAACTGCTCCAGTAGCCGATGGGCGCGTGCTTGCATAGAAAAGCGGCGTTCCGGGGATAATCCACTCAGGCGCCTTCTTATAGGGCACAATGTAGGTTTCCGGACGTCGGCAGGATACAAGACCAAGCCCAGCAAGAGCGCTTGAAGCTCCCATGAGCTTGGTAAAGTTCCGGCGAGAGACCTTTTGGTCCTCCTCATCAAGAGTATCCCCTTGGGGAAATTCCTTATCGAGCAGGTTGCGAAAGCTTTCAGTGCCTTCCTTTTCGCCGACACTACGCCAAGCGGTGGTGGTATCTCCTTTGCTCGGAGTGACAGGTGGGTTCCAGACGCGTTTACTCATCTCGGGCAGGTTTTAACGGTGACATGTCGCACAGGACTCCTTTGGCTGAACTCCCCAGTGAGAGCGGAGGAATTTGCCAAAATCTTTAGGTTTTTTGATTCGCTCTCCTTTTCCAACGATTAAGCCCTCGGTGTCGATGACTTCGTTGTCTTGCAAATAAATCTTAGGGTCGTAGTTTAAATTGAAAACTTCTTCGAGTGGACGGAGGTGTTTTTCAGGAGCACGGTGACAATCTAGACACCAACCCATAGAGTGACTTTCGGCATGATAAACTTTCTCCATCTTGTGGACTTCGCCATGGCAACTTACGCAAGAAATTCCGCGGTTTAGGTGAGCCGAATGATTGAAGTAGACGTAATCTGGCGCCTTGTGAACACGAACCCACTCGATCGGCTTTCCGTCGACTGGACTTCCTCCCTCGTCAAGAATCGGGCTGTGATATTCATCCACTCCCATCGCAGACCGTAAGGCCGCAAGCTTGGGTGAGCCTTTCTTCACGTGCTGGTGGCAATTCCAGCAAGTATTGGCAGAAGGAACGTTGGCGTGACCGGAATGCTCAACAAAACTGTGACAATAACGACAATCTAAACCCAGCTGACTCGAATGAAGATTGTGGTCGAAGTGAATAGGTTGAGTCGGCTGATATCCGACTCTTTGGGCCTTAGGCGTTGCATAGTAGGTGATACCGGCAACTACGCCGGCTCCTAACGCTCCAAGACAAACCGCAATTTTCAGCGGCAATAAGTTTATCCAACGGGGAAAAAAGTTTGCCATCGCTGGAAGACTCTTAGAAGCATGTGAATTGTTTCACAAGGGGAATTTGTGAAAAATTTCACAAGCTCCATAACACACTAAATATAAGCGCTTTATTTTTTTAGATGACTCATGTTTTTCTGCCAATTCTTCAGTCATCCCTTCCTCCAAAACAACCAGTGCTTACTTCTTTGTCAATTCGGTCTTAAAATGGGTCGTTTCACACCATTCCTTAACCTGATCTATCAATCCCATGGCTTTCTGAAACGTTAAACAGGGCAAACTCACTCAATTCGCCTCTGATTTTTAGAAACTCAGATTCTCTCTCGTTTGACTCCCTATTCGCCCCCTAAATCTTGTTTTCTGGCCTCGTCGAGACCAATAACCCCCGCAGAATTCCCATTTCGAGGCTCGAATCCCACCTTGAAAACTCCATTCATTCCCGTGCCAGAAGGATGGAGCGTATGCCAAACACCGTTCATTGCCGCAATCATTTCCAGACACTCGAAAAAATCTACATCTCAGCTCAATATCCATTTCACGGAACCGTCTCATTTATGCTAACAGCCTCCCCATTGGTTTCTGATAGAGGTAGCAAGGACCAGAAAATCTCCTGCTTACAATCATGAACTGGACACTCATGAAGTATTTGCCCAAGGATGGCCGACAAGGATCGGTAACTTCCAAAAACTACTTACCGACAAAACCGTAGCCGAAATCGCCGTGAAATTATGAAACTTCTAGTATTTCTAATCGCTCCGCTCTTTTTGGCATCCTGTTTAAAATCTCTTCCACCGATTCAAACAGTCCAGAACTTTGACCTAAACCGCTATGACGGAGAATGGCATGAGTTGGCACGACTCCCAAACCGCTTCGAAAGAAACCTCATCGCGGCAAAAGCAACTTATGGGGTGGGCCTGGAAGGGCCTGTTCGAATTTTAAACGAAGGATTAAAATCGAACGGGGAACCAACCCGGATCACGGGCTCGGCCAAGCTTGTGGGCGATGGTAAACTCGAGGTCCGTTTTGATCCATTTCCCGCAAACTTATTTCCGGGCGACTACTGGGTTCTCTGGATTGATGAAAGCTATGAGCGAGCCATTGTAGGAACTCCTGGTCGCGAGTATTTGTGGATCCTCTCGAAGGATCCGGCTGATATCCTTTCAGACTTCACCGAACCGCTCCAGATGATAAAAGCCCAAGGATTCGAAATCGAAAAGCTCTTCGAGAACCCCAAACGTCTTGCTCCAAATTCCCGTCCAACACTCCTAGTCGAAGGGTGAAGGACGCCAAAATCATCAGTCGAATTTAGAATGACCTTGACGCGCTTAACCGAAACTGAGTGACTGCAGGCTGAGACAAAGGCAATTAGATATGATGAACGTTGAATACAAATTCTTTAAAATCCCCACAATAGCGGCAATCACCTTTGCTTATTGTTCTGCATCAGAAGCTATCGATTTACTAATCGAAAACTTTGCCGACAATGATGGCAGCTTTGTTCAAGAAGCGACTGGCAACACTCCGATTCCGGCATTGTATAATGCGGGGCGCGGGACTTGGTCAATTGAAGGCGATGACTCAGGACCTGCGACAAATACCATTACAAGTCCAATAATCGAAGTTCCAAAGACAGCAGGAATTCAAGTAAGTTTTGACCATCGATATAGTATTGAAGCCGACGATTGGGATGGCGCTGGTCTGCAAATCTCAATCGATGGCAGTGAATTTACAAATGTCCCTCAATCAGCCTTTACTCAGAACGGTTATACCAACATCAACTCTCTCATTGGGAACCACGTCCTAAAAGGTCTCGATGGATTTAGTATGGAGTCACCAGGTTACCTAGACGGAACATTCATCACCAGTATCGCCAATGTTGGCGGCGTGGAAGCTGGCTCCACAATTCAGATTCGCTTTATCGGAGCATTTGACGAAGGAGCGCGCGGAACAAATATTCCGAATTGGGAAATTGATTCGATCAAGGTCTCGACTACCAACGATGCGGATGGTGACGGCATGCCGGACCAATATGAGGATGACAATGGACTGGACAAGACAGTAGATGATGCGACGGGCGATCTTGATTTGGATGGTTTAGTCAACCTTGATGAATACATCGCGGGGAGCGATCCTCAAGATGACGACACGGATGACGACGGGCTTTTAGACGGCGTAGAAACCAACACTGGGATTTACGTCAGCAGCAGCAATACCGGAACCAATCCTTTGAATGCGGACACCGACAGCGATGGATTATTCGACCTCGTTGAAACCAATACCGGCATTCTTGTTGATGAGAATAATACCGGAACCAACCCGAGTCTCTCTGACTCAGACGATGACGGCTTCAGCGATGGCTCTGAAATTAAATCATCGACCGATCCGAACGACGACGCCAGCGTTCCGACTGGATGGTCAGTTCGAAACGCCACTTCATTAGTGGGTCTAAATTCAATCGCTGATACCCGCGCCCTGTTTGAAACACCGGCGAATATTATCGCCGAAACCAGCACGGCCGAGATCTCGATTAACTTCCGAGACAATGCCAACGGCCCTTTCCCGAATCCACGCCCATTCCCTGTCTTGGGAACACAAGATCTTGCCGCCGATGACTATGGGTTGATCGCTACTGGCACAATCTTTATCAGTGAACCGGGAATATATACCTTTGGCTTTAACTCGGATGACGGTGGCGGGCTGTTTATCGATGGAGAAATCGCCACGATTGACGATCGTAATCGTGGTTCAACTACCACACTCGGAGCAATTTCACTCGCCTACGGAAACCATGTAATGGAATTTGTCTATTGGGAGAGAGGGGGTGGAGCACAAGTTCAGCTATTCGCGGCGAAGGAACAAGGTGACAAGACTGCTATTCCATTCAATGTTGCAGATTATGAACTTCTGGAAACCTCTTTTAAAGCTGAACTTGATTCGGACATGGACGGTCTCGATGATGACTTTGAAACAAGCTTTTTCGGCGATCTTTCAGAAGGACCCGATGACGATTTTGACATGGATGGTCTAACAAACCTCGAAGAATCTGAAAGCGGGCTCGATCCGAGCAACGAGGACACTGATAGCGATGGGCTAAAGGATGGAGTCGAGGATGGCACAGGCACTTTTGTGAGCGCCTCCCAGACCGGAACGAACCCCCTCAATCCCGATAGCGACAGCGACGGACTTCTAGACGGAGTCGAAGACGGTGGGGGCACATTTATATCTGTTACCAAGACCGGATCAGATCCGAATCTTCCCGACACAGACGATGACAATCAAAAAGACGGATTTGAAGTTGAAAATTTAACTGATCCCAACGATCCCGAAAGCAAGTCAGCAATTGCTACGATCACTCTGATTAACGATCTCCTGGGAGGCGATCTGACCGATCCCGAAGATGATGGCACAGAGAGTGAAACCATCTTTGCTAATGGAGATGTCGGCCAAACTGCCGGAACAAACTTTAACTGGGTTTCAATCACTGCAAATGCTGAGGAATACTTCGGCAACTTTGGCGGGAGTGAGGGCTCATTTGACATGTTCGACAACCTAACCGGTGGCGGACAAAATAAACTCTGTTGTGGCGGAGCTCCGGTTTTTGCAACCGTTGAGTTTGAAAACCCAGTTTCGCTGACTCACTTCACCCTGACTTCAAGTAATGACACTCCTGCTCGTGATCCTCTTGATTTCCAAATTCAGGGATCAAACGATGGCATCAATTTTGAGACCATCTACGAGCGTATCGACAGTGCTTCTATTTGGGGTGCGACGCGGAATCAGACTGCTCGTATTGACCTTCCCTCTGCTTCGAATCCTTACAAATTCATCCGTTATGATGTGACCCGGACAGGAGGATCGAACCACGCCTTGGCAGAGATTGAGTATTTCGGTGAGGCCGGCTCCTTGGCTCCTCTGGAAGTCATAGCGTTCTCATACGACAAAGAGACAAAACAAATTTCTCTCACATGGAACTCACGAAACAATCAAACCTATTCGATCTTCACCTCTACCGATCTGTTCGATTTTGAAACCGATATCAATGACAGCATTGAATCCCAAGGTGAGACAACAACCTTTACCTTTACAAACTTGAGCCCGGAAATCGAAAAGCTCTTCTTCCGAGTCGTCGAAAACGAGTAAATCAAGGAAGCTAAACTTATTATTCTGAGGACCGTATTCTCCTTTTTGGAGACTGCGGTTCTTCTTTTATCGACTCCTAGGGTCAAGACTTTTTCAACTCTAAAATCCCGTAGAATCACGATACAAGAGTTTCCTGAAACGCACATAGGCAGTCGCCCAGTCATCGGGATGAGCCGGCTCAAAGCGCCTTGTCTGAAAAGACTCTCGAATCAGATCGCGACCTTCGCCCAAACTCCGAAAACCATCCAGGGCGACCTTTTGCATCATAACGTTCCCCGCTGCGGTTGCCTCGTAAGGCCCCACTACAACTGGTCGATTAATACTACTGGCAATACTTTTATTTAGCTGATCATTTTGACCTCCGCCTCCGATAATATGAAGGACCTCAATTCGGTATCCAATCACCTCTTCTAACCTCTCTAAAACAAAGCGAATCTTCATCGCCAAACTATCAGTGACCAATCGGAGAATCTCAGCTGGCCCCTCTGGAACATCCTGCCTAGTTTCGCGGCAGTAGTCCTGAATCACGAGAGGCATGTTGCAACGCCCCGCAAAGCGGACATCGTCCGGATCAATAAATGATTGTAATCGCTTAGCTCCCGCCGCCATTTCTCCGAGATCACGGTAACTCCAATCATTCCCCTGCTCCTTCCAAACCCGACGGCATTCCTGCACCACCCATAAGCCATTAATATTTTTCAGGAGCCGAATCGTATCGAAAACCCCAACCTCATTCGTGAGATTATAGGACCGGGCAAGAGAATCGAAAATAGGTTTTTCAAGTTCCACCCCCAGCAGAGACCAAGTTCCAGAACTCAAATAGGCAAATCTCGTTCCTCTTTCTGCGGGAACAGCTGCGACCGCCGAAGCGGTATCATGCGCCCCCACCGTTACCACTCTTGTCTCGGAAGATAATCCAGTTTGATCCCTGACCGAAGCCTTGACCATTCCGAGATCAGTCCCAGGAGACACCAATTTCGGAGCCACCTCTAACGGAAGCTTCAAAGCTTCAAACAAAGTTCGCGACCAATCCTTTTTTGTAGGGTTATAAAACTGAGTCGTGCTTGCATTGGTTCGCTCACAAAAAGCCTGCCCAGTTAGCGAAAGGTTAATTAAGTCTGGCACCATCAAAAACTGATCTGCAAGAGGCAGTAATGAATCAGGATCCTTAACTTCTGCACACATCTGCGGAAGCGTATTAATGTTCATAAACTGGATCCCTGTCTTTTCAAAAATAACATCCTTGGAAACTCGTTTCGCAAGATTCTCATACATGTTTTTTGTCCGCGGATCACGGTAGTGCCTTACCTCACCGAGGAGCTGCCCGCTCTTATCTATAAACCCGTAATCGACACCCCAAGTATCTACCCCAATCGAACTAATATTCTCGGCCCCGTATCGAACCACAGACAACCTTAAACCTTCTAGCACCCCAGCCCAAAGCCCCCCAAAATCCCAATAAAGGTTTCCACTTTTTTCAACAGGTTCGTTCTCAAATCGATAGACCTCCTCTAGAGAGAGCCTTCCTCCTAACATCAAACCCGCAATGATCCGGCCGCTCCCTGCGCCAAGATCAACTGCCAAAAAAACCGCTCCGTCAGCCATTGCTCAAATAAGATTAAGGTCAGCCATCGCCTTCTCATGAATCTCGAGATACCGGTTCCGCGCCGAATCTACTTTTAGATCATGGTTCCAGTTTGGAATCATATCGCTCATCCGCTCCTTTGCGTCTTCCGTTTTAAGGAACTGGGGAAGACAACGCTGAATACACTCAAGCATCACTTGAGTTGAAACCGAAGCACCCGGTGACGCCCCTAGAAGCGCTGAAATAGTTTTATCAGCGCTCGTGAGCACCTCCGTTCCATAATGAACGATTCCAGGTTCTTCACCAGGCTCCTGTTTGATGGCTTGAACCCGAATACCAGCATCGATGACCTCCCAGTCCTTGGCCAAGGCATCCGGATAAAAATTACGCAATTCGCGCATTCGCGATTCCTTGGATTGCAACCCTTGCTCGACGAGATATTTGACGAGATCCAAATTATGCATTCCCACCCTCATCAGTGAGAGAATATTTCCGGGACGCACTGAAAGGGGCAAATCAAAATGGCTCCCTCCATTGTGAAGGAATTTGCCAGTCCAGGCCGCAAATGGCCCAAAGAGCAAAGACGGCTTACCATCAATCATACGCGTATCAAGGTGAGGAACCGCCATCGTCGGAGCTGCACCAAGGGCTTGACCATACACCTTAGCAGTATGCTTCGCCACAATCTCAGGATTCCGGGTAATCATCCACTGCCCACCAATCGGAAAACCACCATACCCGCGCACTTCAGGGATTCCCGATTTTTGAAGCAACGGAAGAGACCCCCCGCCAGCTCCTACGAAAACAAAATCGGCGTGAACCTTCTGTTTCTGGCCCGTTTCCTCATTACGCACAGTGACGACCCAACCCTTTCCTGAAATCCTTTTATTGAGATCCACAACCCGGTGTCCAAACTGGGTACTGCACCCTTCCTGTTCATCGATCCATTGACAAAAACTTCGAGAAATCTCGCCGAAATTCACATCTGTCCCGCCATCCATATGAGTCGCGGCAACCGGTTGCTCCTCATTACGTCCTTTCATTAAAAGTGGGGCCCAATCAGAAATCTCCTTCCGATCTGTCGAAAACCTCATCGGCTCAAAGAAATGATGCTCCTTCAAAGCCTCGTAGCGAGCCTTGAGGTAAGGCACCTGCTCTTGGGTATGAACAAGGGAAATATGTGGCAACGAATTCAAGCATTTCCTTGTATCCTTGATGATCCCTCGACGTGCCGCATGCGCCCAGAACTGAAGAGAATGTTCGAAGTCTTCAAAAACCGAGATCGCTTTCGAAACATCGACCGTCCCATCTTCTTCTTGCTTTGGAGTGTAGGATAGCTCGCAAATTCCAGCATGACCGGTCCCCGCGTTATTCCAACCATTTGAAGCTTCCTGAGCAGGCTTTTCAGTCACTTCAAAGAGCTGCACTGAAAGAGCGGGATTCAATTCTCTCAGCATCACGCCGAGCGTCGAGGACATGATCCCCGATCCGATAAGTAGAACGTCAGTTTTCATGAGCGAATTAACGCAGGAACGCTTCCTGAAGCCCTCCATCAACCGCTAAGATTTGGCCGGTAGTTTTTGAAGAAGCATCACTGAGCATAAAGAGCATCCCCTGCGCTTGATCCTGAGGCGTAATAGGAGATTGAGTGAGTGTCCGATCGGCATAAAACTGTGCAAGCTTGTTGCGAAGATCCTCAGTGCCTTCATCATCGCTGAAAGAGATTTCGTATTTCGTGAGTGATGCAATCACCCGGTCCCTTGGAAACATCCCACTTCCAGCCACTACCGTAGCGGGAGCGACTCCATTCACCCGAACGAGAGGCGCAAGTTCGATCGCCAATTCACGGAGCAAATGATTAGCAGCCGCCTTCGAGGCATCATAAGCAAGGCTGCCTTTTTTAGAAACAACCGCATTAGCACTCGTCGTGACCACCATCGAGCCTTTAAGCCCTTGTTGTTCCCAAATTTCAGCAGCCTCATCCGCGACGAAGTAAGGCCCAGAAACATTGATCCCAAATGTAAGCCCCCATTTTTCATCAGGGATATGTCCGCTCCGATCTGGTGGAACGAAAACCCCCGCAGTCACCACGATATGATCGAAACCACCATAGGCGTAAATCACTTCATCTAACATCGCCTTAATCGAGCTACGATCTGTTACGTTACACGCCACACCAATCGCATTTCCACACCCCGAGACTCCAGTTCCAGCAACCCCGATCCCCTTTCCAACTTTTGCTATCAATTCGGCCGCAGTCTCTTCAGCTGCCTCCAAATTCAAGTCAGCACAGACGACATGCGCACCCTGATCGATCATAAGATGGGCCATTTCTTTTCCAATTCCACTTCCGGCTCCTACCACAACAACCACTCTCCGTGCATACTCACACTCGGGAGGCATACGCTGCAGTTTCGCCTCCTCAAGAGCCCAATATTCAATATCGAAAGCCTCTTTCTGTGGTAATCCGATGTATTCATCAATCGCCTCTGCACCGCGCATCACCGAGATTGCACAATTATAAAATTCAGCCGTCACCCGTGATTCTGATTTATTCTTTCCAAAAGCCACCATCCCGATTCCCGGAATAAGTACTACAGTCGGATTCGGGTCACGCATTGCAGGCGAAGACAGTTCCTTATTCGCCTCGTAGTATTTCACATAGTCAGCACGATAGCCCCTCAACCCCTCCAGAAGTTTAGCTCTCAGGATTTCGAAATCTTCATTTTTAGGATCCCAATCAACATAGAGTGGCTTGATCTTAGTTCGCAGAAAATGATCGGGACACGAAGTACCCAGCTCAGCGAGACGCTTTGCGGCATGAGAGTTCACAAACTCCAGAGCAGCTTCCGTTGATTCAATTGTTGCGACAAAACGATTCTGTTGGCTGACCTGCCCTCGCAACCATGGCACAATTTTACTTACTAAGTCTTTCTGATGATCGCCCGAAAGATTTTCATATTTCTGCCCTTCAAAAGTCTGCTCACCCTTTTCCCTTTCTTCGATATACCTGCCAGCCCGCTCAATCAACTCTAGGGTGAGTTCGTAACATTCCTTATCGTCATCCGCCCAATTGATCAGTCCATGCTGCCCCATATTAATCCCTTTAGCCTGAGGATGATTTTTACAAACCTCTTGAAACAAAAGACCGAGATCAAAACCCGGGCGCTGCCAGGAGGTATAAATCACATCATCTCCAAAAATCTCCCGGGTGATCGCCTCTGAATTCTTGGTAGCGCAAATCGAAATAAACGCGTTCGGATGCATGTGGTCAACATGCCTGTATGGGATAAAAGAATGCAGCGGAGTATCAATCGAAGAAGGACGCGGGTTGAGATTAAAAGTAGTATGGCGATACAT
>DCQM01000164.1:39939-42450 GCA_002323895.1 Akkermansiaceae bacterium UBA1518 | reverse complement strand
TAAATCTTCTGTAACGCGATGAGCTTTTCTTGATACAGGGAAGAAAAATTTTCGATTGTTGAAGTCCGCAGGTCCCCACCAGAACCTTTGACCCAAAGAATCTCAACTTCCTCACCAGTCAATGGGTCCGTCTCCATCGCTTTAGACGAAGTATTCCCACCTCCTGTGTTAGTGATACGCTGATCATTCCCAAGAATATTTGATCGGTAAGCTAAACGCTCGGCAGCGCTCATTGAGCCGACCCTTGCATCGTCCCAGCCGTAATCCACGTGACGATATTCCGATGATTTAAATGACATGATCTAAAATAATTTTCTGAACCTTTGAACTAACAGTTCGGCATAACCCTCAGAGAGGGGAGCTATTATCCCCGGCTCTTTTGTCTAGCTGAAATCTTCTCAAGTGCCAGAGGATCTTTGACCTAGATCATCCCCTATTGAAGAAAAAAGAACACCCATTCGCATACAGACTATCCACTTACGATAAAACTTCGGGTCAAATGCGAAGTGGAACGATTGGAGTGATTTGAGAACAAGCACTAGTAAAACCCAGAGATGGAAGCTTAAGCTAGAGGCAATTAATTATTTTGTGTGTCCGGATCTACAACCCCTAAATTATCGCATATCGTAGAAAAGGGCATCTAAACTTTTTCAAGGGAGTTGCGACTTGAAACGATGTTTTACCGACTCTCTTCCCGCTCTATTATTTCATATGCCCACATCAAACCGATTCGGCATCTCAAATACCATCCCTAGCCTCCAAAATCAGTCAACTTGCATGGAGTCGACCTAAATAGATGGAGGTCTGACGCACCTTACCATCCCATTCTTGCCAGATCATGACTAGATGGAGCTCCTCGCCTAACAGTATCGGACCATCAAAACGACCCACGGTATCTAAATCGAAACTATGCGCCCCAACAGTACCCCGTAAAATGTCCACTAGAGTATCACGCCAGTCAGGATGACTTTTGCGCCACTTGGAGAAAGATTGCCCATTTTGCCATCTCCCTAGACCAACTCGACAAGAGCGAAAATTGTCTTTCTCATCTGGATCTGACATCCAATGAACGCTCACCTTTTCGTCCTCAACCACAGATTTCTTGCCCTTCCAACCATCCAAGAAAAATACCACCCCCGGAGGTTGCGAGGCAAACGCCCTTCGAAAAATCAACCAACCAATAAGCGAGCCTACGACAACCGAAGATGCCAAGCCAGCCCAGACATATATCCATCGAAAATCTCCTAATTTGATCATTAATAAGCCGGCCCCCACCACCCCCAGCGCAATTAATAGGATCCAGAAAATCAACCACATTAAGAACCAAATCCCTCGAGAGACTATTGTCATTGAGGAGAATAACAATTTGGTTCCAGCCCCGCCGTCTTTTAAGGAAGATACAATTAAGCCGGGGGCATCTGACATAAATTGCCTCCGTAATTTTCCTCGCCACCAATAAATAAGGGTCGGAAGCACGGCATATCCTGCAATTGCGATACCTAGCCCCAACAAAACTAGTAAAAGGGGAATTAACATCCAAGCATTCGGGGTTAGAGACCGTAGAATCACGGCTTCACCTGCCGCATCCGGATTCACGAAAATCGTAAACTCTCCGTCCGAATTCTGATTCTCAATAAATTGTGCGATTTCTACCTCCATCAACTCGCCGCTGATATCGCCAAATGAAAACTGGTCTCCTGAAAAGGTCTCGTCCCCAACCCCATACGAATACCGAATCGCAGTCTGCCCATGACTATCCAACAAGGTCGCAGTTGTCTCCTCCCACCAAATGCTGCGCAGCAAATCAATAAATGCAGAGTTCAATTTTTCAGCAATCTTACCACATCCCACCAGAATTAATGAAGCCAGGACAGCTGCCAACAGACGCTTCCACCACTTTGGCTTCGAGTCACCCAGCGCACGCACTACTCTTGCCACAAACCTTAAGTTTTCCCTTTTGTCACTCACTTCATTCGTGCTCCACAGCAGTCTAAGACGCTTACGAGTAAATCCAAGGCCTTCCACAGACGAACTTCAATGAGATTTGGAAGAATTTTAAATCTATCCCCTATTATGGTAGGCTCTAATCCGACTCAAACTTAACTCTCTTACTCAGGATTAAATTAGGGGGGCTCAACTTCAAATTATCGACTAGCGCTAGCGACAGATCATAGCCATTTAATCTACTAATCATTTTTCGAGTGATTCCATCTCATGTTGGACTCACCCAGATTGATCTTCGTCGGGGTATTCGCTTTTATTTAGGTCCAAACGAAACTTCTGAAATCGCAAGGAATTTGGACCGCTCCGGGATTTGAGAGCTCCACTTGCCCTTTTCTAACTGTCTCAAAAATTAAAGAACCCCCTTATCTTATCTCATCGCCTCAATTCCCCTTCATCTTTTCTACAAACGACTACTGATCCACCTCGCTATCCGCCATTTTACCGAAATGGAAATTCAAGTTGATGGAAATGCCTTGGGGCCCGACGAAGTCTCGACCGACGACTGGC
>DCQM01000164.1:34930-39536 GCA_002323895.1 Akkermansiaceae bacterium UBA1518 | reverse complement strand
GTGTTCATTTAAACACTATGTTGGCGATTAGGGAAGTGCGCAAGACTAACTTTCGCCAAAGTCAGTAGCTATCGCACGAACAATTCTATCAACATTCAGCTTGGTGACGATATTTCCCCTTGAGCCCCGCCCTTTGAGAGCAATTTCACCGAAGGAAAAAGGACGGGAAACATTTCTCAGACGAAGCGCAGGTTTGAGATGGACGACAACCGTATTTGCAGCACTCGCTTCCTCTGTGTCATGGACCGCAAAATACATCACCCGAGAGCCTTTGGTCCCTTTACCCATTTTGTAAATCTTATCGCGAGTCACTCCACCTGCTTTGAATCGCTTGGCATAGTAGGGGCCCTCGCGACCCTCCCGGTAAATCATTGAATAGACCTTGGGCTCATCCTTACGGAAAACCGAGACATGGACCGGACGCTTTCCGACAAAAATCTTATCGGCCACTTTAGTGACACGCATCTCGGCATCGAGGGAGAAAATAATGATGTCATCGAGTGTTGAACATTTCTCAAGAGCATCTTCTTTTTTCAGGCTAATACCTGCAAAGCCGTTCTTACGATCCAGATAAAGGGTCTCGCTAGCAACCACGACTGCCGACCGTTTCACCAACCCAAATTCAGCAATTTCGGTTTTACGCTCACGTCCCTTGCCATACTTTTTGATAAGTGATTTGAAGTAAGCAATTGAATAACGTGTGATATTCTTGATATTTTTCTCAGTCTCTTTGATGCGGTCTTCAAGATCTCGAATTTCCTCATTAGCCCTAAATCCATCATACTTTGAAATTCGCTTAATTTTGATTTCGGTTAAACGAACAATATCATCCCGAGTCACCTCGCGCTTGAGCAATTTTTTGAAAGGCGCCAATCCTTTATCAATCGCTTCGATGACTGCGTCCCAAGTTTCACATTCCTCGATATCGCGGTAGATTCGGTTCTCAATAAAGATTTTCTCTAGTGAACTAAAGTGCCATTTCTCATTGAGTTCACTGAGAAGGATTTCCAGTTCTTTGAGCAGGAGATCCTTTGTCCGAAAGGCGCAGTTCTTGAGGATTTGACTTACCGGCATAAAATGCGGTCGGCCATCATGAATGACACAAGCATTTGGAGAGATACTCACCTCACAATCAGTAAAGGCATAGAGAGCCTCACGTGTTGTTTCGGCATCGGCCCCAGCCGGGAGGTGGACTAGAATCTCAACATTTTCCGCCGTGTTGTCCTCAATTTTAGAAATCTTGATCTTCCCCTTATCATTTGCACTAACGATAGAATCCATCACTCCTCCGGTCGTGGTTCCAAAAGGAATCGAGCCGATTCGAATCAGCTTTGCTTTCACAATTTCAACATCAGCACGAACCCGCACTTTACCGCCCCGTAAGCCATCGCGATAGTCGCTTACATCAACTAAACCACCAGTATGAAAATCAGGGAACAACTCGAATGGCTGCTTCCGCAAGGCGCAAATACACCTCTCGATCAGCTCAATAAAATTATGTGGCAGAATCTTGCAAGCTAACCCTACAGCGATCCCTTCCACTCCTTGTGCCAATAAAAGAGGGAATTTCATCGGCAAGGTGACCGGCTCCTTATTTCGGCCATCGTAGCTTCGAGTCCACTCGGTAGTTTTTGGGTTAAATGCGACCTCAAGTGCGAACGGGGTGAGCCGAGCCTCAATGTATCTGGGGGCAGCTGCCCGATCTCCAGTTAAGACGTTCCCCCAGTTTCCCTGAGTATCAATTAAAAGGTCTTTTTGACCCAGCTGCACCATCGCATCACCAATTGAAGCATCCCCGTGCGGGTGATACTTCATGGTATTTCCGACTACGTTTGCGACCTTGTTGTAACGTCCATCTTCCAACTCGCGCATCGAGTGGAGGATCCGACGCTGCACTGGCTTCAAGCCGTCCCCAAGATGAGGGACAGCGCGCTCCATGATTACATAACTAGCATAATCAAGGAAGTAGTCGGAATACATCCCTTCCAGTGAAAGATCCACGCTCGGCTCCTTGGAATCATTGGTTTCGTCCATGTCTTGGCTCAAACAATTGTTTGTTAAGAAAAACTAACAATCGAAGCGCTAAGCCCCAACAAAAAAAGGCCGGGAAATCCCACCCTTTTGAAATTTCGCTTAGAGATCGCCAACCCTATGGCTGTTCGATCAAGCGGTAGTAGCGAGTCGGTACCGATGAAATGGTATCGGAAAACCGGATCGTCGTTGAACCATCCGGGTTATCAATTTCCGCAAAACCACCCGGCACTTCTTCCCAAGCATCAGTTGCACCTAGATTACTCGAGGATTGGAGAATCCAGACCTTAGTTCCAAGCCCTAAAACAATAAGCTCAGCTTGACCAATTACGGGGTCAACCGAGAAGCCCAGAACTTCCAGTCCAGTCACAACCGGAGGACCCCCACCGCCATGCACACTAGGAGTCATATCCGCCACAGCCGCCGGGGTAATGATCCACTCTTCGATCGTAAAGGTGGCATTCGGAGCACCAACCGCGCGATCAACCCGAGAATCTAAGAATTCCCAAATTTCACCAGTTCCGTCTGTGCCAGGCTTCCCATAAACATCAACCAAAGCTCCGGTAGACTGGTCTCCACCAAATCGCAGCTCGATGTTATCGTCACCATTTGAATTGATGGTGCTACTTTCTTGGTCAGGTAGAGGAGCATCAGGATATGACGCAGCGAAGTTAACGCTATTATTTGCGATCACAAAGGTTCCTTTAGCAGGAATAGTTCCAGACAAAGGAATTGCCCGCCCATTACTGCTACCATTGACATAATAAACAATATTCCAATTTCCAGAACCCAAGTCGATATCCTCGTTAGTCGGATTAAAAAGCTCCACGAAACGCCCTTCGAAGTTATCGCCTGGATCGGCAATTTCAGAAATATAAACCGGAGGAATGACCGTATCATTATCTTGGATATTCAGATTAAAAGCGGAAGCGCCACTGATGCGGGCGTCTCCATTGGACGTAAGATCTGAGAGAAGAAAGATAGCGGTCTCGGCGGTTTCTTGCTCAGAATCATCAGCTAAGGTAACAGTAATCACCCGAGTATCCCCACTCTGCGCACCGGCTGGGAAAGCCACAGTTCGGCTCACAAAATTACCAATATCGGTAGGTGCTACAGTGCTATTAATATCGTCCAAGACAATTGAAACAGTTACCGCTGCCCCATCGGGATTCAAAATCTCAACTTCAATATCAGCCGTTCCGTCCGCTTCATTAACTGTGACTGATGTCGCCTTAAAACCAACTAAGGGCGAATTCTTGCCCAGAACACTTGAACCGATAAAATTATTAGTTCCTAATGCCGAGCTATCCACTTCCCCAATTGAGACTTCCTGCCAAACGACAGGAAAATCACGAAAGGTCGAACCAGCGTCGAGATTGAATCCAGTCAAAGTGTTCTGCCTGACGACACTTGTATCATTCCCCTCGTTCCCATCAGCGGTCACGCTGATCGCATCGATAATATTGGCGGTCTCACCAGTATCCCCTTGGTAAAGGACAACTGAATCATTTCCGTTATAGAAGGTAATATCAGAAGTCACGTCTGCGGCACCTGCTAAAACTGGCGTCGTCGCACTCGGGTTTGCCACAATGAAACTCGCTCCAGCGGGCAGAATTCCCGAAAGGGCTAATTGGCTGCTTGGAAAGTTCCCGTCAGTCTTGAAGTCTTCCGTCGAAGCATTAGACCATCGAGTCAAAATAAAGTTACCGAGGTTAATTTCAGAATCAGAAACATTGGTCAACTCGACGTATTTGTTATTCGAAAACCCTTCGTGATACTGGGTGATCAAAAGTGGACTGCCCGCTTCTGTTCCAACATCGCCATCGTCCGTCACGGTCACAGTCGCCACCGCGCCCCGAAAACCCTCCGCCACCGCGCTAATCGAAACCTCCCGAGCACCGTCAGGATCTGGATCGTCAACTCCAGTCACCAGAAAAGTTGCGGTCAACCCGCTCGTTATACTGAGGGTCGGAGGCACGGTAGCCTCCGTCAAATCATCACTAGTGAGATTCACTATCAGCGGATAGGTAGCAGGGGCCTCCGGGAGGTTGACTGTCAAAGTCGTCGTGCTCCCTGCTCCACTTTCACGAATCGAACTAGTGGCAGGCGATAACATGATCGATGGTAGAGGATCCCCAAAACTCGCACCCGTTACGTCGGTGCCGGGCGACTCTGAGCCCACCGAACCAGCAATGGTCGTATGAGGCTGAAATCCCCCAACCAATTCCGGGCTTCGGTTCAATGATTCGTCGTCAGAGGAATTATCTTCGTACCTTACTTGGTCCACTTGCGTAAAAGAGCTGTCCTGAAGAGTAATCGTGTCACCGCTATTATTGAGACTAGGAGCACCAACAAAAACCGAAACCCCATTGAGAGTAGCTGCTGGATTACCTCCACCAAAAACTACAATAGCCTCATTGGCGCTGATCATTGACCCGGCAGGAAATTCGAAAAAATTGCCGCTCAGATCTGTAATCTGATAGCCGCTAATGTTGACCGAGACGTTGCCAGTATTGACGATTTCCACGAATTCATCCTGGCTAGTATTCGCCTCACCATCTTGGTTGACGTCGTT
>DCQM01000164.1:28394-34533 GCA_002323895.1 Akkermansiaceae bacterium UBA1518 | reverse complement strand
TCAGTGACAAAGCGGCTAAGGAGAAAATCAGTTTTTTCATGAGCAGAATAGAAGTTTCAAGAACCGTCGCAAATTCCTGCCGAGTTCTATGCCCGTTTCACCGATATCGCAAATTCAGTAATTGGAGTGGTAGATGTAATCTGCCTAAACCTCGGCAGAATCAACGTCATCACGGAGATTCTTGATAATGAACTCCTGACGATCAGGCGTATTTTTCCCCATATAAAAAGTTAATATCTCTTTAAGACCTCTGCCTTCCTCCATCTGCACTGGATCTAGCCGCATGTCTTTGCCAATCATGAACTTAAATTCGTCAGGCGAAATCTCACCTAGGCCCTTGAATCGGGTGATCTCGGGATTGCGGCCCAGCTCCTTCATTGCAACTTCTCGCTCATCATCATCGTAACAGTAAATTGTCTTCTTTTTATTCCTCACGCGAAAAAGCGGGGTCTGCAGGATGAAAAGATGTCCTTCACGAATTAGCTCCGGAAAAAACTGGAGAAAGAAAGTCAGCAGGAGCAAACGAATATGCATACCGTCGACGTCAGCATCAGTTGCGATCACGACCCGATTGAATCTCAGCGATTCGATATCGTCTTCGATTCCCAAAGCCGCCTGAAGCAAAGCAAACTCCTCATTTTCATAGACTACCTTCTTGCTTAGCCCGAAAGTATTGAGCGGCTTTCCACGCAAGGAAAACACGGCCTGAGACTCCACATCACGACACTTCGTGATTGATCCACTAGCTGAATCGCCCTCTGTCAAAAACACCGTGGTGTCTGCTCGACGCTTGTGCTTGGTATTAAAGTGAGCTCGGCAATCGCGGAGCTTCTTGTTGTGAACCTTAGTCTGGCGCGCTCGCTCCCGAGCCAATTTCTTTACTCCACTAAGTTCCTTGCGCTCTTTCTCAGCAGCAAGAATACGCTTCTGAATCGCCTCAGCTGCTGCTGGAGTTTTGTGAAGATAGTTATCCAGTTCCTCCTTCAGGAAATTCCCAATAAAGGTCCTTACCGTCTCGCCTTCCGGAGCGACCGTGGCCGACCCCAATTTCGTCTTTGTTTGACTTTCAAAAACCGGCTCTTCAATTCGCACCGAAATCGCTCCCGTAATTCCAGCTCGAATATCCGAAGGATCATAACTCTTCTTATAAAATTCGCGGATCACTTTTACCAGTGCCTCTCGAAACGCCGCGAGGTGAGTTCCGCCCTGCGTCGTATTCTGACCATTTACAAAAGAATAATAGTCCTCACTTCCACCCCCGCTATGGGTAAAGGCCACATCGATGTCCTTACCAGTCAAATTAATAGGCTCATAAAGCGGAGCTTCATCCATCTCCTCTTTTAGAAGATCCAAAAGACCATTCCTTGATCGAAATTTCTTTCCATTGAAGATCAACGACAGACCCGGATTTAGGTAGCAATAATAGCGACACATTTTCTCCACGAAGGGATCACGAAACTTGGTTCTCTTGGGGAAAACTGTCCGATCAATCTCAAAAGCCAAGCGGGTTCCACCCACTGATTCATCGATTACCGGTTTTTTCATCTCCTCAACCACTTCCCCTTTTGAGAACTCAATCGCTTTCGTCTTACCTTCACGCCAAGCCTGAATCTCGAAGAATTCGCTTAGCGCATTCACCGCCTTGATCCCCACCCCATTTAGCCCTACCGACTTCTTAAAAGCCTCGCTATCATACTTCGCACCCGTATTAATTTTGGCCGCGCAGTCCATTAACTTACCAAGGGGAATCCCCCTTCCGTAATCTCTCACCTCAACTCTACTCTCGTCATCAATATCAATCGTAATCTCTTTGCCGTGACCCATCACAAATTCGTCAACCGAGTTGTCGAGTGCTTCCTTTAGTAAGATGTAAATTCCATCGTCCGCCGAAGATCCATCTCCCAGCTTCCCAATATACATTCCGGGGCGCAACCGAATATGCTCCCTCCAATCGAGGCTTTTAATATCATCTTCAGTGTAACTCACGGCAGCGGCCATAGTCAGAGAATATTTAACTTTTCCAAAGCATCAAGAATTCTCTCCCCGCTTAATCCGATTCCACCCCCAGCCACGAAAACTCCAGCTACTTCTAGCGAAGGAAAAAGGCTCAAACTCCCGAGTTGAAACCGCTTATCAGAGCCAAAATCAGGCCTCCCTATAAAAAGTCGATGCCATGAAGCCCGAAGCTTCATGGCACTGATTTTCTAAATTCGCTACGACTTCGAATCCTTCTTAGCAGCCTTTTTAGCTGCTTTTTTTGCCACTTTTTGAACAGTAGATTTCTTTTTCGTCGTGACCTTCTGGACATCGGCCTCCTTAGGGGGCGGCGGTGGGATTTCATCATCATCACTTCCACCATGGCTTAAAATGAACTGGAGGTCATCGACACCCAAATTACTAGCAAACCCTTCATCGCCCAAAATATTGGTCACAAGAGCTGTCTTTTGGTGCTGTAGAATCCGGATCTTCTCTTCCACCGAATCACGAGTCAAAAGACGATAAGCGATCACCTTGTTTTTCTGTCCAATTCGGTGAGTTCGATCGATCGCCTGGTTTTCTACCGCCGGATTCCACCATGGATCATAAAGGATCACGTAAGATGCCGAAGTTAAATTCAAGCCCGCACCACCCGCTTTTAGCGAAAGCAGGAACACTGAAGCATCCTTTGTAGTTTGGAATTTCTCGATCTCCCCTTTACGATCCTTGGTCTGCCCAGTGAGATAGTTGAAGGGACGACTCTCGACCTCAAGACGCATCTTGATGATATCGAGCATCGATACGAACTGTGAAAAGACGAGGACTTTGTGCCCCTCTTCGCGAAGCTGATCCAGTAGGTAGAAAAGAGCATTCATCTTCGCACTCTCCTCTTTGAGCCACTTCGGATCAATCAAACCTGGGTGACAACAAATCTGACGAAGGCGCATTAGACCCTGAAGAATTGCGAAACTGTTTTTCTTAACCGCCTCATCGGAATCGAGTCCAAGTAAAGCCTGTTGAATCCTCTTTAGCTCTACCTTGTAGAGCTCTTCTTGGATTCCCTCCATTCCCGCAAAGACTTCTTCTTCCGTTCTCGGCGGGAGATCTTTCGCAACTTGTCCTTTAGTCCGGCGAAGAAGGAATGGACGCAAGCGCGCAGCAAGACGATTTTGGCTACTTGGATCCTTACGCTTATCGAAACGGCGCTTAAAATAAGCGCGGGTCCCAAGAACTCCTGGCATCGCGAAAGCCATCAGTGACCACATATCCATGAGGCGATTCTCAATAGGAGTACCAGTCAGAACTAGGCGATTTTCTGCATCCAATTCACGGGCACATTTCGCGGCCTTAGAGTCTGGGTTTTTAATCTGTTGTCCCTCGTCAAGAATAACAGTCAGCCAGCGTACTTTGTTCAACTGGTCTCCACACACCCGAAGCTGAGCGTAATTGAGAACAAGGATATCGAGCTCGTTGTTCACCTCATCAAGATCCAAATCGTCGCGGGTCCGCAAAATCTTCACCTTGAGATCTGGGGCAAATTTTCCAGCTTCGGTTGCCCAAACATCAAGAACAGACTTTGGACAAACCACAAGAGCTGGGCCAATCTTGGCTTTCGCATCTTTGGTTTCATCAATATATTTCCGCAGCCAGAGAATATAAGTGATACTCTGAATTGTCTTACCAAGACCCATGTCATCAGCAAGTATTCCTCCAAAGCCATTCGTCGCGAGATAAGCGAGGAACTGGTAACCCTCAACCTGATAGGGGCGCAAGGTCGCGTTGAGCGAATCAGGAACATCAGGCTTGATATCAATCTTAATATCGCGAGCACGATCCTTGATTCGCTTCCACGCTTTCGGATCAAAGACTTCGGCAGCCTTAGGATCCGCCAACTGCATGGCATGCATTCGGTGGGTCTCGCCTGAAAGATCGAAAGGATCGAGGCCTAGACGTGTCACAGCATCGCGCTGTTCGGGATCGAGCTTGATCTCAAGTCGCATCCACGAGCCATCATCCATGCGAACATAACCACCACGGGCTGCCACAAGCTGACGGATCTGAGCCTTAGAAAGGTTAACACCTTCGACATCAATCACTACACGGAGATCAAACCAATCAATCTCCTGGTTCACGACCTCGAATCGAATCGCAGCAGTGACCGGGTCGCTGAGAATTGTTTTAAGCTTAGCTTCGATGTCGAGCTCCACTGATTCCGGCATCGCCTCAATCCACTCAGCAAATTTTTCCGGAAACTGCTTGGTGATCCTCCCTTTAAAGGCCTCCAGCTTTTCGTCGTAAGTTAAGCCCATTTGGAGAAGAATCTCAGGGATCGGGTAGAGCTTCTCACGCGCAAAGCGAAGAAGAGCCTTACCTTTAACAGGTTCTTGTTTAATAAGATCCCAACCAGCTTTGATTAGCTTCTCCTCACGGCGTCCTTTCGCCTCAAGAGCTTTAACGTCGATCACTAAGTGCTCTGTTTCGGCGGCTGTCAAACCTTGCTCGACCCACATTTTCAAATGAGGAAAGAGGTCTAGATCAGTCACTCGACGCTTCATCGAAGGCGGTAAACTGGACCCAATCTTACGAAGAAATTCGACGCCTTCGAGGGAATCGATAACCAGCTTCGGAATCGAGTAGCGGGGCATGATCTCGGTGTCCTCCAACCATCGTGGAGGCCCGGGGAAAACGGTCTCGTCGGACTGATAAAGTTCAGTTCGACCCGGAAGCAAACGGACCGAGTGAGAAACCTTTTCACCACTCTGGGTCACTAACTGCAGAGCAAATGAGTTCGAATCCATGGGATCGTCATCGCAGAGCCAACTAAGAGGCTCGTCGACTACCCGAAACGGTCTTTCGTCAAGGTTCACCATGTAGCCCTTCAACTCCTTTTGGTGAAAGAGAAGATTCATGAAGCAGCAAGCTTCTTCATTCTCCAGATCGAGATAGAGCTCACCCGTTTTTTCGCTATAGCGCAAAAAGTGCTCCCAAAGGATCTGGCTCGCGGCATCCATTCGCAAAGCTGAGGCATCAAACAACTTCAGGATACGTTCGATCTCTCCCTTCTCTCGAAGAGACACCCACTCTTCTTCGTATTCCTCCCGCGCCTCAACGCGGGCTTCGTTTATTGTAGAAATTAGGCGAAACTCAATTTTGTGCGGGATTTCTTGTGGTGGACGTTCATTGACACTTTCAATTCTGTCATACCAAGCTGCAACTTCCCTCTCCTGCTCCCAATCACGCATCCGACGCTGAACATTTTCCAAGTCGGTGATCGCGTCCATGAAGTCAGGATAGCGGAGATTTTTCTTATCAAAGGCATAGCCCAAATAGTTCCAGAACTCTAAAATATCACCCGGTGGAACCGGCCAGAGCTCCAGAGGCTCGTAACTGGCGATTTCCCAGCGAGGATTCAAGCGAACCATGTCATGATCATGGATCTCTCCCTCGATCACATATCTTCGATAGCGCTTCTCGACCCGAAACACAAAATCCGCCTCTTTGTCATCAAGCTCGCGATCAAGCTTTTCCTCTATAAGATCGACGATCGGCGTATCATCAAACTCATTGGGCGACTCCGGGAGATCTTCCCCTCGGTGAAGGCGCTCGAGCATTGCCGCGAACATCACTGCTCCCGATGTTTCCTCGTCCTCGGTCGAACAGCTGCCAAACCAACGGTTACCTTGGAGTCTCAGGGTAGTACGGTGCACCCCGCCATTGTCTTCAACCCGCCCCTGAATAAAGAGGTGGTTTCCAAAAATCTGTGTTACCGCGCCCTCTTCCTGAAGATGCTCTCCGCGCTTACGAGCAGCCTCCGGGAAACTATTGAGAAAATTCAATGTCGCCCGGTCCGGGTTGAGTGCGGTCATGTTACTAGCCATTTTTATTTTCTTAGTGCGTGAAAGAAAACCGTAGCCAAGCACCCCAAAGGACCCTCAAGCGACGGCGAGGTCTTGAGACTAAACCCAAGTAGTAGAAATACGCAACAGAAAGCGTCATTGAATTCGTCAAAGAAGTAGGGGTTACCTGAAAGAACGCTGATTCTATCGCTGTTAGAAGCACCATCCTTCAGCGTTTTGCCTTATCAAATAACTCCCCGCAACACCCTGATCGCCATTTCGTGGCTCATTACGCTCGCAATTGGCCTGCTTGTTGGGCGGAAAAG
>DCQM01000164.1:0-27975 GCA_002323895.1 Akkermansiaceae bacterium UBA1518 | reverse complement strand
TATATTGCTGAAGCTCAGAAAATCGGCCGAAGGAAAATCACCAATGGTTCGATATCTACCGTAGATGAGGAAGCAATCCATCAAACCATGATCGAGCTCTCCGATGTTCTTAATGTAGGAAACCACGTCGAACGCACCCGCCAGATGATCGCTTTTATTGATCGTATCGATAACAGCGAAATAGCAAACATTGTTCAAAATTTCAGTGAAGCCGGATGGGTTGATTATAATCGGAGCGAGTTCTCGATGCTTATCTCCGCGTGGATGGACCGAGATCCTTTCACGGCAATCGCCTTTCTCGATGAAAACGAATCTGACGGTTGGACTCGAAAAACCGCAATCTCGGCTTGGGCGTCCGATAGCCCGGAGGAAGCTGCGATCGCCATTCAAGGCCTTGAAGACACTGGCGAGGTCAATGACTGGGTGATCGGCCTAATCGAAGGAATGGCCCGAAACGATCCTGAAGGCGCACTCCTAGCACTCAAGGACATTGAGGACAGCAACACTAGAAACCAAGCGATCCGCGAAATCCTTCCCGAAGTGGTGATTCGGGGGGCCGAATTTGCCGGTAAATGGATCGAGCAGATCAAAGATCCAAAACTCCAGAGGGATACCGCTAAACGCCTCGCCAGCTCGCTAGCCCGCCGAGACCCAGAATCTGCCTCAAACTGGATCCGTAATATGACCACGGTCGCCACTCGACGCGATGCCTCCGAAGTTGTCTCAGAAATATACGCCCAACAGAATCTCGATGGCGCCAAGTTATGGGCCGAGAGCCTCCCACAAGACACCATGACCGAGGCCGCCGAGGGAGTTACTAAATACCTTGCTCGCAAAGATCCGGCAGAAGCTGCAATCTGGCTGCGTAGTCTCGGTGACGATCCCGACCTTGATGGTGCCCGCATTCGTTTTTTACAAGAAACAGGCAAGCAAGACCCGCAAACTGCACTCGAAAACGTCTCAACCCTTTCGCGCCCCAAAGACCAAGAGCGCTACTATCGTGACATCTTGAACCGCTGGCACAAAACCGACGGAAACGCAGCCACAGCGTGGGCTACCAAAAACTCGGATTTCCTACCAGAGAAGGCCCTAAAAGGAATTCTCCCAAAACCCAAAAAGAAGAAAAACAAAAAGGGATGACCATCGCGGCCACCCCTTACGTTTTTAACATGAAGGTCCGGCAAACTGCCGGGACGGATTAGCAGCCTCATCCGCCACCGCCACTTTCTGCTTCGCCACCTTCTGCTTCGCCACCGCCACCGCCACCACAGCACCCGCCACCGGTTGCTTGAGCAATATCTTCAGGAGTTGGGACGCGCCCCAACTCCAAGGTCATTCCAACCATCCGGCTGACGCTCGACTGAAGAGCTTCCAGAGTTTGCTGGGCTTGCATGAAGTCAGAAGCGATCGGGTTGTTCAAGAGCTCGGAGCGGGCACCTTCAAACTCAGCAATTTCACTCTCTGACAATTGAAGTCCTGATTGCTGTTTCTGATTTAGGGCCTGCCCGCTTTCGTGCACCGATTGGTAGCTCAGGCGAGCTTCGTCATCGCCAAGAAACTTCTCAACCTTTCGAAAAAGGTCGCGATAATCCGAATCATTGGCAATAGTTTCGCAAAGGTCACGGGTCTTTCCCATGACTGTTGAGTCGTCCTCTAGAAGGTTCATGAGTGCGACATACGCTCCACCGCCGCTTGCCGCAACCGCAGATTTATTCTTTATTTATGAACCCCCAGACAAATGGATCCGAAAAAAAAGCCGGAATAGCATCGTTTACAGTTTAGTATCTTACCGCCATGACCTCAAAAAATAGACTTTTTGCCGCAGCCTGGGCCGTCAGCTGTGGGGCTGCCTTTCTCGTCGGGCGGGGATCTGGAGACTCACCAGAGGCTGCCGACACCTCTGGTTCTAAGACGAAATCTACCCCTTCTGGATCCAGGACGATCTCTCGTAGAGTCCGATCGTCAAGCCCTTCTGCAACGACCAGTCAGATCGCTTCAACATCTAAGAAAAACTCAAGCAAATTACAGATTGAGGCGATTCGTAAGGAAGCCAAGGTTCTTAAAAACATGTCAGACCCGATTGCCCGGGCCGAAGAATTTCTCAAATTCGTTAAAAATCTCTCACCCGACCAATACCTCGCCGCTGTCGATGCCTACCGTGAAGATGGGATCGAAAACGAGCAATTCGGCGAATACCGCATGCTTCTATCCGCTTGGGCTCAGGTCGATCCACTTCAAGCCCTCGATTATGCCAAGGAGAAGACCGGGACCAATTTTGCTCGTCAGACCATTCTTTCCGCTTGGGCCAAAAATGATACCGAAGGCGCGGTAGCATGGGCTCGCGAAAACTTCGATAGCGAAGCGAAAGGCGCCGATGCTAATCCATGGATTATTGGAGTAATCGAAGGCATTTCTTCAATCGACCTGGGTCGTGCCACCGAGTTACTCGAAGAACTCCCCTTCTCTCGCGGACGCGGTCAGGCTTTAGATGCTGTCTTTGCCGAAGTCACTAGCGGAGGCCCCGAAAACACCAAGCAATGGATTGCGAGCCTTGGTGATGAAAAACTTAAATCTGGAGCTGCCAGCCGTTTTGCCGGACAGCTCGCCAAAACCGACCCGCGCGCCGCCGCTGAATGGGCCTCCTCAATGGGATCAGAAATTCTAAAATCTTCCGCGGGAGAAATTATTCAGCAATGGGCGGATAACGATCTGACCGCCGCCCGGGACTGGGTCGAAGGCCAATCCGAAGAAATTGTAGCCTCTGCCGGCCCTGCTCTCGTTCGTGAAATAGTTCAGAGTGAAGACGTCGTGGCAGCCTCCGACTGGCTCGCCAACTACGAAGGAAATCCTGCTTTTGACGAAAGCGTTCGCTCCCTCGTTTGGAATTCCATGAGCGAAGAACCAGCCTTTGCTGCCGATTGGATTATGAGACTCTCCAGCGAAGACGATCAGCGCAACACCTTCCACCGGATGATTGGAAAATGGATGAGCAAAGATGAAGCTGGAGTTGTCGATTACGTAAATAATAACCCCGTCCCAGAAGGGATCAAAAAACGGGTCGAAATGACCCTTAAAAGAAGTCAAAACCAAAAGTAATTTTTAATCATGAAGGCCTCACACAACATCACCATACTGCTGACCGCGGCATTGCTTTTCACCTCATGTAAGCCCAAGATTGTCGAGGTCAAACCCGACGAACCGACTGATCCCGAAAAGCACGAAACAATTACTCTTGGTGGGGGCTGCTACTGGTGCGTAGAGGCCGTGTTCCAGCAACTTGACGGAGTCATATCAGCCACTTCTGGATTCATGGGAGGCCATATTCCCAACCCAAGCTCTGAGGAAGTTTACTCACAAACCTCCGGACATATCGAAGTTGTTCAAGTTGTCTTCGATCCAAACAAAATTTCTACTCCAGAAATTCTGGAATGGTTTTGGAAGGCGCATAACCCAACCGATCCACGTGGGCAAGGTGTTGATAAGGGCCCGATTTACATGAGCAATATCTTCGCCCATTCGCCGAAGCAGCGCGAACTTGCCGAAGCCTCAAAAAAGGAAGCCCAAACAAATTTTGACACGCCAATCGTCACTACAATCCGAGACGCCGAGGAATTCTACGCGGCAAAAGAGGAGCATCAAGACTACTACTTTCGCAAGAAGGGAGAAAATCCTTACTGCCCGCAACAAATTACGCCCAAACTAAAAAAACTGGGACTCGATTACTAGAAACCCAATTTTCAGACCCGGTAAATCATTCTTACTCGGCCTCGACCTGAGCGAGGCCCTCCGACTCGATGGCTTTGATCAAGTCTCGTAGCACGTGCAGACCTTCCCGTTGCACGGCATCAATTCCATTGGGCCATCCCAAGGCCTTCTCAAGATCAGCGATTTCATCGGCTGCTCGCCTCATGTAATCGTCAACCTCTTCCTTTGGATCAACTAAGGGAAGCTTCCCAGCATTAATATCATCTAAGGTGAGCCGAGAAATCTTAAGTTCTTTCTGATCCCTTTGCTTGATTGCTGAAAAATGCTTAGTGCGCTCCTTAATCCGCAGCGCACGACGACTCTCTTCTTCTTTTAACTCAGCCAACCGCTCGTTAAGATTAAGTGAAACGGTATTTTCTTTGAGTGCCTTCTTAGCTCTCTGGATGTCAGCAGTGAGATCCTTATAATACGGTTCGGCATCTACTCGTTCGCGACTCTTATCCGTAAGTTCCGAAATGAACAGTCCATTTCGCTCAAGCGGCACGAAGTCCGGGCTACGGCGGATGATGTCATGTGGAAGAGCATACTTTTTAAAACCTTCTCCTGTTTCGTAAGCATCACTCAGACCGGGTAAAATCAGATCCGGAACCACTCCTTTGATTTGAACAGAACTCCCAGACACCCGATAATATTTTTGGGAAGTCAGCTTCAGCCATCCCGCATCCTCACGGTCTGCAAGAATAGGCATATATTCCGAAATATTCATCATCTTCTGGACGGTTCCTTTGCCGTATGTTGAGGAAGCCCCAACGACCACGGCCCGATTGTAATCCTGAAGTGCGCCCGCCAAAATTTCGGTCGCTGAGGCGCTGTTTCTATTCACTAAAATTATCAATGGCCCGTCATACAGAGGTTTACGGTGAAGAGAGTTTAGGGCGCGAATCTGCCCGCTTTTTGAACGAACCTGAACCACTGGACCACGTCCCGTAAAAAACCCAGTAAGACGCTGAACCTCTGGTAACGACCCCCCCGTATTATCCCGTAAATCGAGAGCGAGCCCATCAACCTGTTCCTTTTTTAGGCGCCCCAACAAACGCTCTACATCAACTGAAACCCGACTGCCTGAATTCTCAAAATCAAAGTAGAAAGATGGGATTTTCATGACAGCGAGACGCAGCGACTTTTCGTCCTGCCGGTAGTCGTATATTCGAGCGGTCGCAAGTTCGTCTTTCATCGTCACGACGCCCCTCGGAATAGCAATATCGATGACCAGATCTTTACCATTCACTTCGCGTCTGACACGCAGGCCAACCAACGCACCTTCCTCTCCTAAAATATCCTCAATGACCCGATCGAGTGTTTTGAAAAGAACACTCTTCCACTTTCCATCATTACTCGCCGAAACCGCGATAATCCGATCGCCTAGCGCAAGATCTCCATGACGATCGGCAGGCCCTCCATTCACAATCCCCCTAATTTCGATCTCCCCATTATCATTGCTATGGAGTCTTGCGCCAACCCCTACTAACTCGTTGCTGACATCAATCTTGAATTGTGCCATTTCGTTTGCGCTAAAGTATTCGCTGTGCGGATCGTAAGCCTTCGTCACCGCTGAAAAAAAATAATTTGCGACATCCTCTTGTTCAATTCCCTCGATCGACTCAAGAAGCCGATCAAACTTGAGCTCAACTGTTTTTTTAGCTGAAGGCTTCCTTCGAAAAGGATCTGGCTTTCCCGCTTCAATCGCTCGATTTTTAAGGCGAGCACGACGAATCGTTTCAGAGAGCAATAGATTCTCCAAATTATCACTCCAAATTTCTCGAAGCTCTATATCATCGGCCGGCCAAGGGCTCTCACTCCGGTCGTCAATCACAACCCTCTCTTCCTCGAAGGGAAATTCTTTAACCGCGAGAAGGTTTTTAACGTAAGCCACTCGGGCCATCACACGTCCTCGGTAAATTTTATGAATGCTATTTGCCACCGGCATGATGGATTTAGTGCTGATACGGTCATGGAGAACACGCTCATAGCGACGCTTCATCTCAGTCACCTCCCGATCTAAAAAGTAGAGCTTTTTCCCATCAAGTGAATCCAGATATCGCTCGAGAAATCGGCGACTTATGTCCTCGTTAAATGCTAGGCGGGCGTAGTGACCATTTTGAAGCATCCTCGCTAACTCCCGCCCAACGAGCTCTAGATCAGCACCACGGGCTGGAGCTAGGAACCCAATCCCGGTGGCAAATAGGACTGCGGTCGTAAGTTTACGAAAATTCAACATGGGGGCTTTAGGAACCTTGATCTTGAGAGACAGCCCAACTGCCACGCGAAGAAACGAAGCTATCAAGCCGATTAATACCATATCTTAAAGTGACATCGTTCCCTAATACGTTCAGTATCTAGAAAATCTTTAACCTATGTTTGAACGACTCCCTTCAGCCTTCCAACACGAAGGTCACCTTTCTCGACGGCTTTTTCTCACCTACGCTGCTTCCCTTTCAGCTATCCCGCTGCTTGGCCAAACTGGCAGCACTCCTAAAAAGGTCAGCTTTTCATCCAACCCCTTTTCCATGGGCGTTGCCTCTGGCGACCCGAATCACAAAAGCGTCATTCTTTGGACCCGCCTTGGACCCAAACCGCTTGAACCCGGGGGAGGAATGCCAGACCATCCTGTCGAGGTTCGTTGGGAAGTCGCGACCGACAACTCTTTTAAAAAAATCGTTACCTCCGGCAAAACCACCGCGACTTCCGCCCTCGGATTTTCAGTCCATATCGAGGCTCAAGGCCTAAAACCGGATCACTGGTATTACTACCGTTTTCAGTCAGGCGATGCCACCAGCCCGATCGGTCGGACCCGCACCATGCCAACCCCGGATGCCAATCCCGAAAAACTCCGCTTCGCTGTCACCTCTTGCCAACATTGGGAGCAAGGTCTTTTCACTGCTTACCAGCAAATGGCTCAAGACCAACCTGACCTAGTCTTTCACCTCGGCGATTACATTTACGAATACGCCAGTGGCCGAGGCGGCAAAGTCCGAAGCCATCTTGGCCCCGAGATCGAAACGCTCGAACAATATCGCTTACGTTACAGCCAATACAAAACAGACCCTGATCTTCAGGCCATGCACGCGACTTGCCCATGGTTCCTCACGTGGGACGACCACGAAGTCGACAACAATTACAGTAACGATATTTCTGAACAGTCCGGCGTCACACCGGCGCAACTCCTTCTCCGCCGAGCGAATGCCTATCAGGCGTATTACGAAATGATGCCACTCCGTTCAACCTCGCTTCCCAAGGGACCAAATATGCAACTTTACCGGAAAGGGAACTTCGGGAAGCTTGCCGAACTATTTGTCCTAGATACCCGGCAATACCGGACCAATCAACCCAACAACGACGGTAAGGATCCCCTCAATGAAGCCGCCCTAAATCCCCGGAATACTCTACTCGGTAAGCAGCAACGAAAATGGCTCTTTAATTCCCTTAAATCATCTAATGCCACATGGAATATACTCGCCCAACAAGTCATGATGGCTTTGGTCAATCGCAACACGACGGGAGAAGCGGCCTATTCGATGGATCAATGGCCAGGTTACGCCGCCGAACGCCAAAAACTCCTTGAACACATCCGGGACCACAAGATCTCGAATGCTGTCGTGCTAACCGGTGATATTCACTCACACTGGGCTAATGAATTACGGATCAATGATCTCAAGGCTGACCTTCCGACGGTTGCTACCGAGTTTGTCGCAACTTCTCTCGCCAGCGGCGGCAATGGCAATCCAAAGATCAATAAGCTAGAGACCCTTCAGTCTGAAAATCCCTGCAATAAATTTCACAACCGTGAACGCGGTTATATTATGTGTGATCTCACTCCGAAAACCTACACCGCCGATTTTAAAACGATCACCGATGTCTTAAGACCCGGGGGAGTAACGAGCTCTCGAGCCAAATTTGTCGTCGAAGCTGGCAGGCCTCTAATCCATCCTGCCTAATCAAAAAGCAGCCTCGCATCAGGATGCCCTAAGCATTTCTAAAAAAACTTAATAAAACCTAACTACCCAAGAGTTTAAGATTCTCTTCTTTTCCCGTAAATGTGGGCTTGACGGTTCCCTGCCTCCCACCTAATTTCCCGCTCCCGTCGAATCTCGAGGGCTATTTATCATGGAAAAACATAATCGTGGCGTTGATGTCAAAAGTGGAGAAAGTGTCGATCGGGCACTGAAGCGCTTGAAAACGAAGCTCGACACAGAGGGAATTCTCGAGGAAATGCGTCGCCGCCGTTCCCATGAGAGCACAATCGACCGCGCAATTCGCAAGGCCCGTACTGCTCCCAAGCGTAACAAGGTTCGTTGGAGATTTCAAAGCGAGTCCCAAGTTGCTTCCGCGGAAGCTGCTAAAGCTGCCCGAAACGCTGAGTAAGACTTTTCGAAAAAAATAGCTTCAACAAATGATCGCCTCGCAGGATTCTTCCTCCGGGGCGCTTTTCTCGTAAAGTTTAGAGCGTTAATCTATTGTAACAAACTGAAAAACACAACTTGCAGAGCCACTTTCGTGCGGTAAAGTCATGGCGCTATGAATGCAACAATTAGATTCGGCATGATGTGTGCCTTCGGAGCAATAGCCCCGGTAGCAATCGCTGCCCCTGCTGATGCTGAAGACGTCGCTGCATCGACTATCGGAGGATATACTGTATCCTTTAGTGGTGGTGGGTGAAGTGCTGCTAAAAAGGCCCGTGCGGCCTTGGGTAAAATGGAAGGTGTTGAGAAAGTAATGCTCTCTGGCATGACTGCTTTCGTGACTACCAAGAGCGAAGATGTTAAATTTACCCGCGTCAGCGTGGGGAAAGCACTGAAAGCTGGTGGTCTCAAACTCGAGCGTGTGAAGCAAAGAGAGATTGCGGCACCAAAGGAAGCTTACGCGATCGCCGTCACTGGCGGCACATGAGCGCAAACCAATGAGAGATTGCGTGCCGATCTCGAAAAGTTGGAAGAAGTAAGTGCTGCCTTTGTGAACGCCGGTTCTATTACCCTCCTGATGGCTACAGCTGGTTCTTATGATGAGGAAAAAATTGGTGAGATGACAAAAAAACGGAAGTCCGTCATTAAGAAGGCAACCAAGTTAGCCAGTAGCCCTCTCTAGGCCCCGCCCAACTACAAAATATTTAACTGACAAACCCGAGTCGTTTTAGGGCGACTCGGGTTTATCTTTTCTAGGACACCGATCTAACATTTTTTCATATTTCTCGGTTTCCATCCCACCATCCTCCACTATAATCCGATCGATATGAGCATCAAAGTTGGCGATCCTGCCCCAGATTTCTCCCTCGTCGGACTCGGCGAGGGTGGTCCAGAAATTGTTTCTCTCTCCAAAATAACCGGCGAGCAAAACATCTTAGTTCTTTTTGTCCCCATGGCCTTCACCGGTGTCTGCACACAAGAGTTTTGCGACATCTCCGCCGGTCTTGGGGCTTACGCTGATCTGAACTGCAAAGTTCTCGGAATCTCCGGAGATAATCCATTTGCCCAAGCAGCATGGGCGGAAAAAGAAGGCATCACCCTCCAACTCCTTTCCGACTATGATCATAAGGCCACGGAAGCCTATGGCATCGCCTACGATCAATTCCTCCCCGAAAAGAACCTTATCATGGGAGGGGTTCCCAAACGCTCCGCTTTCCTCATCGATAAGTCCGGAATCGTCCAATACGCCCAAGTCAACGATAGTCCTGGTGACCTTCCTGATTTTGACGCGATCAAAACCAAACTCAGCGAACTTTCCTAACTTCCTTCCCTCAAAACTCTACCCGCCCTTCCTCTTTGGAGCGGCGGGTTTTTTCATTTCAAAAATCACCCTGCCTGAGCCTTACCTTGACTCGATCAATTCTACCCCGAAGAAATCACGCATCACTTTTTGATAGGTTTGCTTTTTAAAGTCGGGAAGCCACCCCAACTCAAATTCATTGGGCCGAATCCACTGCGCTGCGCGAAACTCCCGGGGTTCCTGCATTAAATTCAGCTCGGCTATCCCTTCATTCAGCTGGCAAAGGAAGTAAGTTTGCTCCTGCCCCACAAAATCCGCCTTGTGAGAAGGCTTTTTCTTCTGTGATCCAAGAGGGAAATCATACCAATAAAGCCCCTTAGAACGCTCGATTTTATAATCTTCTGGCTTTAGACCAATCTCTTCCTCCACCTCCCTCTGTATCGCTGTTTCAAGCGATTCGCCCTCACTAACTCCTCCCTGTGGAAATTGCCAAGCACCTGGGTTCAGCAATCTTTCACAGACAAGAAGGTAACCATCCTTGTTGACCATTAAAGCCGCAACGTTCGGTCGATACTCTCCCATACCGGGAGAGTAATGAAACGAAGGGCAATTTCAATCCGTAGCCATCTTGAAATTCAAACTTTGACGTCTGACTAGGATCAAACAATATTTGCAACCAAATGAAACCTATCCCACTTTTGCTGCCTTTTCTATGTTCCACCCTTTTTGTCACAGCCCAGACAACTTCTCCTCGCGGCGGCCAACAAAACTCGACTACCCAACAACAAGAACAAAATCAACAAGATGAAAAAGACAAGGAGACACTTGAAGGTGTTAACGACGACGAAAACCGAAAACGCCGTTGGGAATGCAGTCTTCCCGGTGGCGAATACTCTGTAAACCTTGGCGCAATAACCTCGGTCAGCAAACATTCCTACGTTCTCGACGGCACCCTCCTTGTCACCGAAGCGACAGTAGACACTACCGGCAACGCACTTGCCCGCTTCTACTACATCGAACCTATTACAAAGGACACCACGTTTAACGCTCTTGCCCGAATTCAAAAACGTGCCGAACAACTTCGCAATCGTGGCCAATCCAGGACTGGAACCAAGGCCGATGAAATGGCGCAGAAAAGTTACCCAACGACAACGCACGCTCGCACTATCGAGTTTCGCATCATGAACGAAGTCGAACTCAATGCTCTCTACGGATCTCTTTATCAGGCCTGGACTAGCGGAAAAGGGCGCACCTTTCGCATCCAATAAGAATAAAAAACTATTACCAAAATTGAAATATTACCACTTGCAGATTCGTCTCATCCACACATCTTATAAGAAGTCATGAAAAAACTACCTCCCACCCTCTTTGCCGCGGCTCTCATGCTTTCCCCAGCAACTATTTCAGCTCAGACAGATACTGCGGACACCGAAAAAAAGGCCGACCAAGAAGTTGTATTGGAAGCCAACGATCAGATGCAGTTCAACAAGAAAGCTTTTGAAATCAAGGCTGGCAACACTGTTAAACTGACCCTCAAACATGTTGGGAAACTCCCGAAGATCGCAATGGGCCACAATCTCGTGATCCTTCAGAAGGGAACTAACCTAGCGGGTTGGGCGAGTAAAGCCATGACTGCGGCCGCCACCAACTACATTCCAGTCGACGAGGCCTCTAAAAAGGCCGTGATTGCTAAAACCAAGGTTCTTGGCGGTGGTGAATCTGACTCCATCACCTTCAGCATAAAAGAGGCTGGTGAATATCAGTATCTTTGTAGCTTCCCAGGACACTTCGCTTTAATGCAGGGCAAAATCACTGTTAAGTAGGCTTCCCCGTAAAACCTAATTCTTAGAACGCGGCGCTCCCAGGAGTCCGCGTTTTTTTAGCGCCTCCCCTCGAAGGCCCTCGAAAGCGTCAACTCATCTGCAAACTCTAATCCTCCTCCCGCTGGAAGACCTTGAGCGAGACGCGTCACTCGGCATCCCGTACTTTCAAGCACCTCATACAGATAATTTGCCGTCGCTTCACCTTCAACATCAGAACTCGTTGCCAAAATGACTTCGGTTCCCGGTTTTTCACGAACCCGGCGGACCAATCCCCCAATTCGGAGATCTTCGGGACGGACATCGTCAAGAGGCGAAAGCTTCCCACCTAAGCAATGATAGAGTCCTCGAAAAACTCCTGAACGCTCGATCGGCAAAACGTCAGTGGGCTGTTCCACCACACAGATGATCTGAGTATCTCTTCCCTGTTCACTACAAACGGCACAACCAGATTGACCGGTAAAAAAACCACAAGTTGCACATGCCTTGACAATCTCATGGCAAGCCTTGAGAGCACTCGAGAGATCCATCGGGACCGCCTTTGGGTTCTGCAAAAGATACACCGCGATTCGTTCGGCGCTCCTAGGTCCAACTCCCGGCAAACGCTTCAACTCCCCCACCAAAGAGCGGACTTCAGAAGGATACTCAACCTTGGCCATCTGCGCGACTCGAATGTTGTTTAGTCATATGCCCTCCCTCCTTGAGGCGAATGACATTTTGGGCATCATCTCCCCTCCGACCTTCACAAGGCATCCTATGAGTCTGGGCGTAGACCGTAGCGGAAAACCAAGACCAGATGACGGCTAGAATCACCCCGAATGGTTTCCAAAAATAACCCCAAACGGCAAAGACCGGAACTAGTGTGAAACTCAAAAGCAATACCGAAGCTCCCAGAATCGCTCTTCGCACGCTTCCCGGTGTCCCCAGAATCGCGGCAATCAAACCAAAGGAAGCAACGGCAGTGAGAACAATTCCAATCCTTCCTGGCAGTCCCATCTCGCCTCGAAGTTCCAGACCATTGGTGGACCAAAGGCCTCTTGCCCATTCATTTAAGCCATCAAATGCGCCCATGACCTCAGTCGCAGTGCCCAAAAAGAGGGATACAAAGCTAAAAGTAATCAACGGAACTGGAAGATGTCCGGTCGGCTTTTCTGTCTCGCGCGTCAAGGTAGGTGCGAAATAGCAGAGAAAGGACGATCATAAAAGGGTTTTGAGCCCCTGATTTCAAGCTGTTCGACTGGGACTCAGAAACTCAAAAGGTCTTCGAAGTCAAAAAACCTACTTCAAATCATCCTTCTCTTTAAAAAAGCTAGAAGCTCTCACTCCTCGATCACCCGGTAAAATGACCGCACCTCTGGTGCAGCGATTGCTGGTGAGTTGGTCTCGTCACCAAGCGAAGTAACTCCTGTTTCGATTGCATCAAAAGTCACAAGATCAAATGAGCGTTGAATGGTATAGGTCCGACCCGGCTTCGAATCAAATGTCAGCATTATCGTTCCAGCCTCTTGATCCAAAATGAAATCTGTAATGACTAAAGCCGCTTCCGGTCCACCAGTAAAAAGAGTGTCACTGTAAACAGTTAGTCCCTTTCTCTCATTGATAGAGCCCGAAACGAAATTAACCCCCGTCAACCATCCATTCGCTCCATCGCCAGCAAAATTTTCACTAGCAACCCCAAACGCGGAACCATTAGTACCAGTCCAGTCACCGCCTAGAGGTTTAAAGTCAGATGCGACCAAAGCACCATCTAAGTAGATTGCGATAACCGAGTCACCATTTTCGTCAGCAACATCGTACGTTACGACTACTGAAATCTCTCCACCCGCAAGCTGTCTCTCAGTAAGAGTATGGGCTGCCACTGCGAGTTCAAGTCCTCCACTACCAGAGGCCCGATAAACCAGGTTGTTGCCAGCTTCATAAGTCAGCGAAATCCCAACCGTTGCCCCACCAGTTTCGAAGACCACTTCCCGATCCCCATCAAGTTTCTCTTCAAAATCCACGAGCATCTTGAAACTCACATCAAGTGTATCTGCCACACTAAAAAGAGCATCAAACGAACTACCTGTTCCGAGAGTATTTAAGTTTGCAAATGGTATCCCCACTTCGTCAGCCGGTGGCAGACTATTAAAATCATTGGGGTCTGAACCAATCCACACCTCGAAAAAATCGTCAAAGCCATCGAAATCAGAATCGACGATCAAAGGATTACTAGACGGATTACCATTCACCTCTTCCCCATCCGTTAACCCATCCCCATCAGTATCCGGATTATTTACATCGGTCGGCTCAGCGAGAGAAATCTCATCATCATCATCCAAACCATCTGCATCGGAATCGGCCAAAGTTGGATTACTTCCGGCAAATAACTCTTCTAGATTCGTCAACCCGTCATTGTCATTATTACCCGAGGAACCCTGTGCTAGATCACCAAAGAATTTGGTTTCCCAGAAGTCAGGTAGCCCATCAAAATCGCTATCACTTTCGGTGATTCTATCAGCTACTTTAAGATAAGCTTCTTCTGCTTCTGCTTCAGTTAATGCTCGATCGTAGATCTTAAATAAACCCACAGAGCCTTTGAAGCTTGTAACACCAAGGGGAGCTGTTCCTCCCGTCCCGCCCAATGCACCATCGGCACCTCCTCCGAATCCAGACCAAGTAAATAGGCTAGCTCGACCATTCGGAACTCCGATCAGAGCTGTTCCACTTGCCGAAATAGCTCCCCCAGCAGATCCTTTAGCATACGCGTTAACAGCCTGGTTTTCGGAATCAAAAGTAAGAAGAATCTGAACGAAATCAGAAGGATTAATTAACGTAATAGGAACCTCGAGATCCAGCGTGTTCACTCCACCCGTACTGTGAAGAAATCTCAGCATAAATGAATTCATCAAGATAGCCGTCCCATCAGATGGGCCCCCGGTTTCAAAAATGACCTGGTAGTCATCGTTGAGCTCACCAGGCATCACCCAGATCTCAAAGGAAGTATCCTGCGTTGGGAAACCAAGCCCCATGTCTCCACCGGTATTCGCAGCTAAATTCACCCGATCGATAGCAGCTTTCAAATTATTTGAATCCGACGTCAAGCCAGTGATTAAGTCCCCACCTCTGATGTCAAAATTTTTACCGCCCACCGAATCTAAAATAGATCCGCTAGTCTGAATAGGAAGCGAAAGATCCCAGAGATGAATGACAGCTGCTTGGAGTGCGTCAACAACGACTTCTAACGAGGCATTGACACTTCCGGTCGCATTAGTTGCTGTGAGAGTGAAAGTGGTGGTAGCAACTGGCGAAACTAAATCGCTTCCTGTTGTCGGGATTTCGTCATCGAAGAAAGAAAAAGGAGGGAAAATCTTTACAGAATCAGCACCGGACACGTCCCAAGCCAAAGTTGTGGACTCACCTGGAGCAATGAGCAGTTCGCTTGCAGTAAACGAGTTTATCTCTGGTAGTTCATCGACCACTACGGTCACTTCACTGGAAACTGAAACAGCTCCTTTTACCGCAGTCAGCGTATAAGTGGTCGATTCAGTTGGTGAAACTGTTGTTTCAGTCAGGACTGTCAAATCAACTTCACCAGGGTCGAGAGTCAGCGAATCAAAATTTGAAGCAGACCATGTAAGGGTGCTAGAGGCACCCGCTGAAATCGCAGCAGGAGTCGCAGTCAAATTACTAATCTTGGGACGCTCTGAATCAGATGTAAGAATGAGAGTCACCGCATCATTATTGCCCGACCCATAATCAACCGTAAAAGTGTAACCTTGCTCATTAGTGAAAGACTCTCCCTCCTTAAATTGGCCAGAAAGTGACGTGTATCGCGCCAAGGCCCATGAATCATTGAGCTCAAAATCTCCACCTAAGTTTATTTTCAAAGTCGCTGCCGGATCGATTATCAGGTTGAGCCCATTCGTATTAGAGCGCTCTAGTGAACCCACATCACTACCATCGATCACAAACGAAAGAGTCCCCTCCGCTCCAATCGAGCTAGGATCATTAGAATTGAAAAGGTTACACTTTCCGGTTGGTAGCATCTCAAAAGTTCCATTATTCACGTTGAGAAATTTGTAGATCTGCATCTCACCGGCTACTGAAACGAAGCCTGTTCCACCCGAGAAATCTCCAACTGCAAACTGCATATCTGCACCTTGGGTTCGGTAAGTTGCCCCCTCTTCCACCCTAAGCGTCCCATTCCCTCCATTGGCTCCAACAAAAATCCCATTCCCCCCACCATGAGCACCACTCAAAGTTCCGCCAGTTACGATAACACTCCCGGAGGCGCCAGGTCCCGACCCGATCTCAATCCGAGAAGGATTATCGGCGTTAGCGGTCCCGGTATTCCGATCAACGATTGCATCGGCATTAATGAGAGCATTTTGGTTGTCGGGCACGATGACGCCGGTGTCCCAATTGGCAGCCTCAAGCCAATCACCATCAGTAATAAAAGTGCTCGTCTGAGCCGAGAGAACTCCTGTAGCAAAAGAAAGAATAAGGAAGGATTTTTTCATTGTTATTTGCGCTTTAACCGACAGCACACAGCCAATCGCTACCTAGGTCAAGGACCCAAACCGCGAAGAGAGAAAATCCCCCTAGCAACTCAGCAGTTGCAAAGGCTTAAACTTCTTCTCACCGAGAAACTGGAACACTCCGACCACCCTCACGATACTTTTCTAGGAGCATTTTTAACCTTTTTACGATGCCCGGATTTTCGACCGATACGTTTCGAAGCTCAGCGGGGTCTTTTTCCAAATCATAAAGCTGAATTTTAGGGAGATCTTTATAAAGCGTCTTTTGGGCAGGCTTAGGACGACTCCAACCTCCGGAGTGAGGAGCATCGATCAACTTCCACTTGCCTTGACGAATCGCAAAAGTTCCATTGATAGAGTGGTGAACAATCGCCTCGCGAACTGGCTGCTTAGACTCCCCCACCAAGTTCGGCAACATACTTACCGAATCTTCTCCAGCATCAGCCGGGAGTTTTTGACCCAAGATCTCAGCCATTGTTGCCAAAAGGTCAGTCAAGCAGGTCGGATCATCGCAACTTGTCCCCGCCTTCACTCTGGCGGGCCACCGCACAATGAAAGGAACCCGGTGTCCTCCCTCGAAAATATCAGCCTTATGACCACGATAGATAGAGCTAGGATCATGCCCCTGTTTCTCTAACTCCGCAAAATCAGCTTCAGGTGAGCACCCGTTGTCACTCGTAAAAATGAAGAGCGTATTCTCATCTACCCCTGCTTCCTTCAAAGCATCGAGCACCTGCTTCACCGTATCATCAGTCATTGTGACGAAATCCGCATAGGCGCTATCCAGTCCACTTTTCCCCTTGAATTCTGGAGTAGGCAGCACGGGGGTGTGTGGCGAGGGCAAGGCGAGATAGAGGAAGAACGGCTTCTCCTTCTTCACCTGTTCCTTGACATACTTCACCGCACGGCGGGTGAGATTTGGCAAAACATCCTCGTGGTCAAAGTCCGGAGAAGTCGGTCCCTTACGCCACCAACCATTTTTCGACTCCTTCTTCGTCCGCCCAGTCTCTTTGAGAGGCACCGCGGTGGGCATTCCATTTTCTACCCAAACGTAGGGAGCCATATCGAGAGAACCACAATGACCATAAGAATACTCAAACCCCTTCTCTTTCGGCCCGTTCTGAACCGGCTTGGAGTAATCAAATTTCTCACCATCCTTCGCCCAATCCCAGCCAAGATGCCACTTCCCAATAAAAGCAGTATGATACCCCTGATTTTTCAAAAATGACGGCACGGTCATACGGCCATTCTCAATCAGATAGGTGGAATAACCATTTAGCACCCCCTTTTTCATCCGTGAGCGAAAAGCATAGCGCCCAGTCAGAACCCCATAACGAGTCGGTGTGCAAACAGCAGAATTAGAATGGGCATCGGTAAAAATCATTCCTTCCTTTGCCATTTGATCTGATCCAGGTGTCGCTATTTTCCCATCCGTATTCATACTTTTGAGATCTCCGTATCCCAAATCATCGGCAAGAATATAAACAACATTAGGTTTAGCTCGGTCACCGAAAGCAATCACGGGAAGAAAGGAACAAAGAAGAAGTAAAAGAGATCTCATAATTTAAAAGGGAAACAGGGTGAAAAAAACGGCCACCTCACAAGAGGTAGCCGTCTGAAAAACAGTCAGCTTACTAAACAGGAAGCTTCCACTTATCGCGACAAGGTTGGTCGATCAAAGAATTCGCAAGCGCGTTATCGATGAACTGCATCTTCTTTGGATCAAACTTAAGGTTGGTATTTAAGCGATGGGCAATCTTACCAAGATTAATAAGTGTACAGGAGTTGAATCCATTCTGCTCGTTGAGCGCGAACTTCTTCTTCTCTCGGATCGCTTGATGAAAGTCAGTCACTTGTGGCGCAGGCTCTGGAAGTGCTTTTACCTTTTCCGCAAAACCTTTCACATCCGATTTGAAACCTTTGAAGATCTTTCCTTCTGGTCCCTCAATAAACGCAGCACTCTTGTCCTTATTTTCGCCATCCAAGACAATCATTGTTCCATCGGCATACTTGTATGTGATACGGCGCCAGCTGCCCACGGCATCAATATCCTGGGGATCAGAATCAATTTCCACCGAGATCGGAAGCTCGTTGTCTTTTCCCAAAATATACTGAACCGGATCTAGATAGTGCTGACCCATATCTCCAAGTCCACCACCATCATAATCCCAGTATCCCCGGAATGTTCCATGCGTGCGATGCACGTTATAAGGACGATAAGGAGCGGGCCCAAGCCAGAAGTCGTAGTCAAAGTGATCTGGAACCTTCTGGATCGGTAGATTTGTCTTACCAGACCAATTGAACTTCCAATTGAAACCAGTCACACCCGATAAAGTCACCTTGTATGGACCTTTGCCAAGCAGACCACCATCAACCGCTTTTTTCACCTGACGAGCAGTCACGCCAGAACCGTAGAAATTCGATTGAAACCGAAACCAGGTGTTGATTCGGAACGCAACACCGGCTTTCTCGATCTCTTTTTTCATCGCCATTCCCTCACCAATTGTCCGGGACATAGGTTTTTCCCCCCAAATCGCTTTGCCGGCTTTTGCGGCCGCAATCGCCATATGCGCATGCCAATGGGGAGGGGTGCAAGTGTGGATGATATCAACATCATCACGAGCGATCACATCTCTAAAATCGTGATAGCCTTTCACATCCTTGTTGCCCCTGCCTTGAACCTTCGCCATTTGGCCTTTCAGACGATTCGAATCAACATCGCACAGCGCGAGGATTTTGCCCGGCATCCCCAAATGGGAATTACTGATTCCTCCACATCCAAGAATGGCGCGAGTCAATTGGTTAGAAGGTGCGGTCTGACCATTGAGACCAAGCACACGGCTGGGAACAATCGAAACAGTCGCAAGCGATGCGAGCCCCCCTAGGGCTTTCCGACGAGAGATATTGTTACTAGATAATGAATTCACGGCAAGTTCTAGTTACGACGCAGCATGACCAAATTTGTCAGTTCTGCGCGCATTAGTTTGAATCCTCAAAACCGGTTCCCAAATCAACACCTCTTCTTTGAAAGGACGAGTATTCACATCGTGAGTTCCCTTGTATGAAAATCAGCATTTACTTTTGATCCCTTCAGCCACAAAAAAACCACTGTTTGATCGTTCAAAGCAGCAGGAATATTATATGGCTTTCTACTCGAAAAAGTGACGTTACTCCCACTGCCGCCTGAACGAGCAAGCCGCCAACCATTTCCTTCACCCTTACCTGCAATCGTCTGCCAATTTGTGTAGAGCCCCTCAGTGGTATACCAAATCGATAGAGTCATGTTTCCATCTGCAAAATCCATATCATTCTAGGCACCCCCAATTTCCACATGAGCCTGATTTCGAGCGCTATTCGTGAGATCAACCGCCGCGCTGTAATTACCATCAAGCGACCAATATTCAGTCAACCCATCTGCGATGTCAGCGTTTGCGAAGGAAGAGAAAAAAGTGAGACTCCTAAGAGCACATTTGAAGGGCTAAAGGATTTTAGTTTCATATAGAAAATTCGAAAAATAAACGCTTCGCAATAGTCTTATAATTTGAGCATCGTAACGAGCGCCCTATCCACCCCCATCCTACCCCTACATGGGCAGGAGGCCGCTCCAACGCAACCATGAAATATGAATGAGAAATTTAAATATTTCATGATGAATGCGGGAATTTAATTGCTCAAATGGAAAGAGGTGATCAGGGTCCCCCCCCCCCAACATTTTAACTAGCAACGAAATGCAAGCAATCATCACCCCCCTCTTCGGAGTCATTGGCCTCGTTCTTGCGGCCATCATTTTCTTTGATATCAAAAAGCAGAGCGCCGGCGGAGGAAAAGCCGAGAAAATTGCTGAGAAAATTCATCACGGCGCCATGGTCTTTATGAGCCGTGAGTTCAAACTCATCGCCCTCTTTGCGATAGCCTTAGGCCTTGCCCTTTTACTTTTCCAAAAACAGGAATACCGGGGTCCTCAGTCGATCGCCTTCTTCATGGGATGCCTAGCTTCCTCGGCCGCGGGTTACATTGGAATGAAAACGGCTACCCTCGCTAATGTCCGCACTTGTGTAGCAGCCAACGAAACAGGACCTGCTCGCGCGCTCAAGATCGCTTTCTCTGGTGGAGCCGTTATGGGGCTGACTGTCGCAGCGATGGGACTCCTAGGTCTCGGAACCCTCTTTGCTTTCTACTCCCAAAGCGCCGCGCACAAGGATTATCTCCCTGAGATTCTCGAAGGCTTCGCGATGGGAGCTTCTCTCGTCGCTCTTTTCTATCGAGTTGGCGGTGGTATTTTCACTAAAGCTGCCGACGTTGGGACTGACCTTGTTGGTAAGGTCGAAGCCGGCATCCCCGAAGACGATCCCCGCAACCCAGGCGTGATTGCCGACAATGTAGGCGACAACGTTGGTGACGTCGCCGGTATGGGTTCTGACATTTTTGAATCCTACTGTGGGGCCCAAATCGCAACGGTCGCCATCGCGGCTTCTTCGGGCGCCGCTTACGCAGCCCAAATTGGGGCCAGCGAATCAATGCTGATGCAACTTCCTCTCATTCTAACCACCGTAGGAATCGTCTGCTCGGTCCTCGGCATACTCATGGTCAATATCAGTGCAGGGAAAAATCCCGCTCTTGCCCTTCGCATTGGCACGATTGGAGCCGCTGCACTTTTCATTATTGCAGCCTTCGGCGTCACCAGTTTCTTCGGACTCAGCGCAAAACTCGGCGTCGCTGTTCTTTGTGGCTCCATCGGAGGAGTAATCATTGGCCTCATCACCGAACATTACACAGGTGGCAAACCAATTCGAACCATCGCATCCCAAGGTGAAACAGGCGTCGCCACTCTTGTCATCTGTGGACTCTCGGTCGGACTTCAATCTGTCGTTCTCCCTATCCTCACCATTGCCGCCACACTTTACGGTTCCTATGAATGCGCTGGTCTTTACGGCGTCGGTCTTGCCGCAATCGGAATGCTCGGAACTGTTGGTATCACCATGGCTATCGATGCTTACGGTCCAATTGCCGATAACGCCGGCGGTATTGCAGAAATGGCCGAGATGGGTGATGAAACCCGCGAAATCACGGACTCCTTGGACGTCGTAGGAAATACCACTGCCGCAATCGGTAAAGGCTTTGCGATCGGTGCAGCTGGCCTCGCAGCTCTCGCTCTCATTACAGCCTTCATTCAAAAAACCGGAATCTCGCTTGATCTCGCTTCACCAGATTCTCTCCGCTACTTCTTCGTCGGACTCCTGATTGGTGGTGCGGTTCCCTTCTTCAATGGCTCCCTCACGATGGATGCGGTGGGCAAAGCCGCTGGCAGCATGATCGAGGAAATCCGCCGACAGTTTAAAGCCGAACCCGGTATCCTCAAAGGGACAGTCGAACCAGACAGTAATCGCTGTATCGATATCGCCACCAAGGCAGCAACCAAAAGTATGATTGGACCTGCCCTTCTCGCAGTTGGGACACCAATCGTAGTTGGATTCGGCTTCAATTTCATCGGAGCCGAAGGAGCTCAAGCTGGAGCCAAAACTCTCGCCGGATGTCTTATTGGAGCTCTCCTAGGTTGTGTTCTCCTCGCACTTTTCATGTCCAATGCCGGTGGTGCTTGGGACAATGCCAAGAAGCACGTCGAAGACGGCAACAATGGCGGCAAAGGATCCGACACGCACTCCGCTAGCGTGGTCGGTGACACCGTCGGTGACCCCCTCAAGGACACCTCCGGTCCCTCCATGAATATCCTGATTAACGTTATGGCTATCGTCAGTCTCGTTATTGCCGGACTCCTCTAAAAGAGGCCGCCATTGCCCGCTTCCTGTAAATACACAACGGCGTTCGTAAGAGCGCCGTTTTTCTTTTCTGCGCACTGAATAATCGGGTTTTCTCCCTTCCTCCCCCTATTTCGTCAAAATAACGTATGAAATATCCCGATGACGAAAATAAATTACCCAGAAAGATGTAACAGAATCGCTTACCATTAGGACTCATGAAATTTCTGCTACTTCTTTTTTCCTTCACCCTCCCCCTTCTTGGTGAGACACGACTCTCGCTAAGCGATCAGGTTATCGCTCCGAATACCAAGATCGAACTCATTTTCGATGTAGCCATGGTCACCCCTGAAACGATTGGTAAGACCCTTGATAATTCTATCCTCACCATCAAACCAGCCTGGAAAACGAAGGTCATTTGGCGATCACAGAACATCGCCACTATCGTCAGAAGCGAAGCCCCAAAAGTCGCTACGAAATATCAATTCTTTCTCGCTAAAGAACTTAAGGCTGTCGATGGGACAATCATTCCCACAAAGGAACTCATATCAGCCAGCTCCGAACCCTTTCAAATCGTTCGCTCAGTTCGTAATGGCTCCGTCCGAGCTGGCGAGAGCGTTCTAATGTTTAATGACGACGTCAGCCCAACCGCAGCTGCACCATTCTTCCAATTCGTCAGCCCCCAGACCGATACACAAAAGGAGCAAATCATCGCCGCTCGCACCCGCAAGGCCACTTGGGGGGATCTTCGCAGCCGTTACTACTACCAACCATCTTGGCAAGAGAGGTTCACCAACCAAAACCGCCGCTCTGGCAATCCAACTCCCGAGCCCACCGAGATCATCAAGCACGCTCTCGTTGTCGAACCAGTCACTCCACTTCCAATCGGCAATCTTTGGTCGCTGCGACGTCTCTCCTCACTCCCAAATGCCGCTGGCACCGCCACCATCAACACGATCAATCATTATGCTCTCGGAAACGTTACGCCCTTCTCCACCAAACTTGTTATCCCTGTCATTGCACCTGACCAACCGCGCGCCATACGCATCACCTTTAACCAAGCCCTTCCAAAGGATCTAAAGCCCGACGACTTCCTGAAGCACCTCAGTTTCAAAGATCCTGTCAAAGGTCTGAGACCCATCTTCGATTACCGCCGAACCTCCGTCACTTTGCACGGTGACTTCAACAAACGCGACGCTTATCGCCTCACTCTTTCAAGCTCACTCTTTTCGGCCGATCGCCTTGCGCTAGAAAAGCCCATTATTACGGACCTTAAATTCACCCGCCTTGCTCCAAAGATTCTTCTTCCGAGTTGGGACGAAGCTCAACTCTCCCGCGGATCACGCACCTATCAAGTGAAGTCGGTCAATAACCAGTCACTACGGATCCGTATCAAACGCCTCAGCCCAAAGAATCTGATTCGGACCTCGCTCGGATACCGCCACTACACGGGCAATGGACCAAATTCCGAGCGTATTAAAGAACGCATCGCGATCCCTTTCGAACTCATCACCGGGAAAGTGGTTGCTGATACAGTGATTGAGATCAATGCCGACCTTGATACCACTCACACTCATACTCTAAACTGGAATAAGTTTCTTCCTAAGAAGCAACTTGGAGGAGCTTTCTTTGTTTCGGTTACTGGGACTCCTGCGAATCATCCCGACCTTTCGAAGGCCAGCAACAAAATCACCCAGTCCCTCGTTCAACTAACCGACATTGGTCTTGCTTGGAAGCTGAGCAATGACAATGCCTTTCTTTACGCTTATTCCTGCGAAACCGGCAAGGCCCTCCCCGGCGTCGAATTTTCCCTCTTTGGTGAAGACGCTGCACCCTTTGAAAAGACTGTCACGGACGCTGACGGCACGGCCTCTTTGCCCCGGAATGAAAAACACCGTCTCCTGCGCGTTCGTAACAAAAGCGATCTCCTTATCCTTCCCTTCGACAACTCGCTCTCGACTGTCTCAATGTGGCGTTTTCCCATCAATTACAACTGGAACTCTGCCCCCACCGACAAACGTATCGTCGAACTCTTCACCGATCGTAGTCTCTATCGTCCGGGCGAAACCGTCCACCTCAAGGGGATTGTTCGAGATCTCAAAAAAGATAACCTCCACCTCCCCATCTCGATCAACCCCAAGATCGTTCTTAGGGACCCGATGCGCCGAATCATTACTGAAAAAGATCTCACTCTTTCCAGCTCCGGCTCCTTCGACTTCACCCATACCCTTCCAGAAACCACCGTCGGTAATTATCATTTCCAACTCACCTGGGCCGAAGAGCTCGAAGCCGCCGAAGAGATCAACGACTACTGGGCAAAGCGCGCTGCCAAAAAATCAGCTTCGTTCTCACACTCCTTCTCGGTTCAGGAATTCAAACGTAACACTTTCGAAGTTAAATCCTCCTTAACCGACAAACTTACTTATAAACTCGATGCTAAATATTTTCAGGGAACACCTGTTGCGAACGGTAAGGTTGAGTGGTTTTTTCGAACCACCCCGACCGGATTCTACCCCGCCGACTACCGTGACTTCCTTTTTGGTAACCACCAAGGTTATGACCCCGATTACTGGAATCACTATTTCGGCTACTTGGACAATGGCGGTAGTCTAAACCGCCAAGCTAGCCACTCCGAAAATGGTGAAACTGAACTCAGTGAAAACGGAGAGCTCATCATCGACTTCGATATGCCCGAGCTCAAGTTTCCCACTCCACGTCGTGCCACAGTTCAGACTGAAGTCATAGATACCAACAGCCAAACCCTCTCGACAAAAGCCGGAACGACAATTCATTCCTCGGAATTCTACCTCGGAATTCTCCGGCAAGATCAAATCACGAGAGTCGGCAAAGAAATTCCCTTTAAGGTTGTTGCAGTGACGCAAAAAGGAAACCTTCACAAAGCCCCCGTAACCGCAACCCTCACCGTCGAGCGCGAGGTCAATAAACAAACCAAATCAAAAGCTCCCAACGGCCGCGTCGTAGTGAAAAACGAGAGCTCGATTGTTCCAGTCTCTGCCAGCGAAATCATCCTCACAAAGGGCCAACTTGATCTTCCATTCACCCCAAAAGAGCCCGGGAAACATTTTTTCACCCTCACCTCAAAAGATGCCTCCGGCCGCTCAATAAAAACCCTCATCACTCGGCATGTTTATGGGACAGACGAATACCCTTGGGCTTATGAAACTGGAATGCGTATTAAGCTCGTTCCAGAAAAGCGTCGCTACCAGCCCGGTGACACCGCCCGAATTCTAGTTCTCTCCCCTATCGAGGGAGAGGCCCTTATCACAATCGAACATCAGGAGGTCGTTCGTAAGTTCCGCAAGCCACTCACTCTCGAGAATCCCATTATTGAAATCCCACTCGACGAAAACGATGCGCCCAGTGCTTTCGTCTCAGTTCTAATCATCAAAGGGTCCGCTGACTCCAAACGCAAGAACCCCGAGCCACAGCTCCGCCTGGGATATTGTGAACTCAACGTTGACCCCGCAGAATCGCGACTCAAGGTCGAACTCTCAACCACTCAGAGTGAAACCAGACCCGGCGATATCATCGAAGTCTTAGGGACTGTCATGGATCACAAGGGAAAGCCAGTTCCAGCCTCTGAAGTCACCTTCTACGCCGTCGATGAAGGGACCCTTGCCGTTATGGGTTACGCTAATCCAGACCCACTCTCTACCTTTCATCAGCCCCGCGTGATGAGCCTCAAGAACGGGACTTCACTCACCAACCTGATCCCCGAATCCTTAGACGACCGTGAATTTGGCAATAAAGGATTTATCATAGGAGGTGGTGAAGCTGATGCATTCGCAAAATCCAGAAACAATGTGACAAATGAAAAAAAATCACGCTCGGACTTCAACCCTACGGCTACCTGGATGCCGACCCTCGTCACCGACAATGAGGGCACCTTTTCGGCCCGCTTCAAAGCACCCGATACTCTGACCCGCTACCGCCTCATCGCAATCGCTACCCACAAATCCTCTCGTTTTGGAAATGGTCTAGGGGAAGCTGTTGTCAACAAGCCCTTGATGCTCGAACCCTCCCTCCCTAACTTCGCACACGAGGGCGATCGTATCCGCGTTAAGGCTTTACTTCAAAATACGACCGAAATCGCTGGCACATGGAAAGTCGAGCTCCAGCTAGACTCAACTACCACCGCCAACAAAACTCTTATGACCGAGATCAGCGTTCCGGCAAAAGGGCAGGCCCCCGTCGAATTCGAAGTAACCTTCGCCAACACCGGCACTGCCAAATGGCGATGGTCGGCAAAACCGATCGCGCTTTCAAACAACACCCTTCTTCCCGATCTAAAGCGAAGCTTCTCTGACTCCGTCGAGTCAACCCTTGAGGTTCGCTACCCGATGCCGCTACTTCGCGAAGTCCAATTTGTGAGCTTCAATGATCCAACCAAGAAATTTAACCTCCTTGAGGATTTCTCGGAGGGACTCGTGAGCGGCCGTGGCCATCTTGAAGTCGAATTTTCCCGCTCCCGTCTCCTCGAAGCAGGCGGAGCTATCGACTACCTCCTCACCTACCCCTATGGCTGCGCCGAACAAACCACCTCCTCAACCATCCCGTGGATTGCTGCAAAAAACCTCCGCCACCTTGCCCCAGGGTTCCAGAAAAAGTCCGTCGCTCAAATCGATAGAGCAATTCAGGCAGGAGCCGACCGACTTCTTGGGATGCAAACCTCCGACGGGGGGATTGGTTATTGGAACGGTAGCGGAACTTCATCCGACTGGGCCTCATCCTATGCCGGCCTTGGATTGATCCTTTGCAAAGAAGCTGGTGCCAAGGTGCCCTTATCTTCACTCGAACGCCTCGCCGGCTATCTTTCTTCAAAGCTCCGTACTCTTTCTAGTGTTAAGAACAGTTACGATTATGAAAACTACGCCCGCGGTCTTTATGTCCTAGCCCGACTCGGGAAAGCAGAAAATGCTTACCACTCGAAGCTGCTCGAAAATGCAGAACACCTCCCACAATCCGCCCGGGCATTCCTCGCTCTCGCCATGCACACTGCAAAACACGATGGGGCCGAAAAACTCCTCAAGATGGATGGGGAAGCCGAAAACAATAGCGGCTACTGGATGTCGTATCGTAATTCCAACGCCATGTCCCTCTTTGCTTGGTCAACCATTAAGCCGAACTCTAGAGGCTGTGAAGACAACCTTTCCAAGCTTCTAGAAAAACGTTCTCCGGGCGGTCACTGGCACACCACCTGGGCTAACGCTTGGTCACTCCTTGCCATCGGCGCCTATGCTCAAGCTCACGACACCTCTCAAGAGGATATTGAGCTGTTAGTAGAAACATCCAATGGCATGGAGAAGATTATCATTCCAAAAAATAAGTCTTCCCACATCTTGAAATTCCCTCTGGAAAAAGGGGTCAAACTCCTCGCTTCATCAAGTGAAAAAACCTACGTCTATAGCTCGATTGCAGCAAAACCAAAAATCGCGCCTGTTCAGCCCGTCTCAAAACATGGTCTTTCAATCATCCGAAATTACGAACGAGTCAAAGCCAACGGGACTACTGAAAAATTAAAGGATCCAAAAATTGGAGACCTCGTCAAAGTCACTCTCACTGTTTCCTTACCAGATAAAGCAATGCGCTATCTCGCCATCGACGATCCACTTCCATCATCATTCCAAGCTGTAAACACTGACTTCGAGAGCCAAGCCGGACGGGTCAAAGACAAGAACAGCTGGCGAATCTCGCACCGCGAAGTCCGGCTCGACCGTGTCCTTTTCTTTATCGATAACCCACTTAGATCCGGAAACCTCATCATGACTTACCACGCTCGCGTGACACACAAGGGACAAATTTTTGTCCCCTCCACCAAAGTCGAGGAAATGTATGACCCCTCAAGCTTCGCCCTTGGAGCCACCCAGAATCTTAGAATTAGGTAGGAAAAGCATAACGTTTCCTGACCCTATCAAAAATCCCAGACAAGCTCTCGATTTAATAGCTAAAATCAGCCTTGGACGACCCATCTTCTTCAGTCACTATCCCTCTCATGAAAACCATCGCAACCTTTCTCCTCACCGCCTCAATCCTCCTAGCAGCCCCCGAAATTAAGATCGCTGCGACCTTTAAAGGCCAAAACATAAAACTTCCGGTCGCTCTTGCTATACCACCCGACGGCACGGAACGCCTCTTCTTAGTCCAGCAATTTGGAAAAATTACGATCCTGCCCAACGACCGCTCCTCCGACGAGGAAATCACCTTTCTTGACGTGACTGACCGACCACTTATTAAGCAACAATTCGAGGAAGGAATTCTTGGTCTCGCATTCCACCCAGATTACGCCAGAAATCGTAAGTTCTACATCTACTATTCACTCCAGGACCCCAAGCACACCCGCGTCAGCGAAATGCAAACCTTCGCCGATGACCCTAACAAGGCCGACATCTCGACCGA
>DCQM01000129.1 GCA_002323895.1 Akkermansiaceae bacterium UBA1518 | reverse complement strand
AATCCGTGGAGAACTATACTCCGGAATGGGCCGAGAAAAAATCGGGTGTTCCTGCTGCCGATATCAGGCGGATTGCTATTGAATTTGCAAATGCTGCCCCGGCTTGTTGCACGATGTCTAATCGGGGTTCAGCGAAACATTACAATGGAATGCAATCAGACCGCGCGATTCGAACGCTTGACGTGCTGGTTGGTAATGTCGGGAAATTAGGGGGGTATTGCCTTTCATCCCTTCGTGGTTGGTCCGGCAAGTATGGTCAGGAAGGTTTACCTAATCTCAAGCTTCCCGAGCCTAAGGCGTCAGACCCTAAACCATGGGGGATTGGCGAGGGTTTTGATGAGGTTGCTTTTAAAAAGCTACCCAAGAAGATACAGGATCGCGTAAACAATTTTCCCGATAAGTGGCGGAAGAAATACTTCGGTGAGCTCGCTACTCCGAGCGAATACCCGCTTGCTTGGCACTGGTATCAGATGCGTGTTGGACAGCTTGTTTATCCCTACATTAAACAGGGTCGCCAGAAAGTTTCAGTTTATATGTCCTTCACTCTGGGTGCAGCCTTTGGGTATCCCGAAGCCAATGCAGCCCGCGAAGTTCTAAAGGACGAGAAGTTGATTCCTTTCCACGTTGCGATTGACATAGGATATGGTGAGCAATCCGCCTTAGCTGATATGATTCTCCCCGAAGCGACTAGCTTGGAGCGGTGGGATTATCACTCAACCAACTGTTATGGTCTCGTTCCTTATACGGGCATTCGTCAACCTTTGGTCGATCCGCAGGGCGAGTCCAAGTCGATTCAGGTTATCCTTCGCGAGCTTGCTCATAAAATCGGTGGAGGTATGGAGAAGCATTTTACTTACAAGGATGATGAATCGCTCTACCGGGATTGGTATAAAGAGCTCCCAATTTCTTGGGAGGAATTTAAACGGCGGGGCATCTGGCAGGAAAAAGATCGGCCCAAAGATTACGAGCTTTACGAGCGCCCCCTAACCGACGAGGAGCTAGCTAATACGAACTTTAAAGCTGGTAAATTAGATGATGGAGCACTTGTTGAAAAAGACGGTAAAGCGGTTGGGATCATGAAGGATGGCAAGGCTGTCCGTGGATTCCCGACTCCCAATCGTGTTATCAATGTCTATGATGAAATCTTTCCTGAAGCTGCGGAGGCTGTAGGGCTCCCGCTCAGTGACGGTAACGCAAGTCCACTGGCGACTTGGCACGATGTACCCGAACATATTGATTTGCCCGACGACCGTTTCATTTTCTCGACCTTTAAGTGGAATGTCCACACCCAGGGTCGTTCCGGTCACTGGAAATACTCGGCGGAAATCATCCATACCAACCCGATTTTTATGCACCCAGACACTGGGAAAACTCTTGGTCTGGTTGAAGGTGACGAGGTGGAGGTATCGGTTTATCGTCCAACAGGGTTCACTTACCGCGCTCGTGAGAAAGGGGTGATGGGCAGCTTCAAAAATCATGTTCGCTTCCTGAAAGGGATGCACAGGCGAGTTGTGATGTGCTCCCACCATGTCGGTCACTTTGAGCACGGCATCGTAGGGGAGTCTAAGACCTCCGAAACTTCACCTGCAGAAGGTAAGAGTAATAAACTTGCTGATCGGCGGCTTAAGGATGGAGTTTGGTGGGCTAAGAAGCGTGGTGGTATTGGTGGAGGAGTCCATATTAATGACGCGCTTCCGATCAATCCGGCTCCACTTATTGGCGGTCAGAATTGGTATGATAATGTTTGCTCGATAGAGAAGGTCTGATGTCGTTGGATATGACTCCCGAGGCTGCAGTAGCCCAACTTGCGGCATCACTTTTCGCTTACGAGATTGATGCCTCGCTTCTCGCTTCTCTGCAACAGCCGGAGACCGCTTTTATTCTTCAAAAAATTGAGCCCCGAGTGGCTTCTTTGTTAGATAAGGAATGGACTCCGCAAGACTTTGAGGATGCTGCTGTGGAATATTGCCGACTCTTTATATTAGACCCAGTTGCTCCGGCTCGCGCGGCAGCCTATGACGAAAAAAACTCCCTAGAAGTTGCTGGTAGGATTCAATTTATGCTGGATTCGGGATTTCTAGAATTGCCGAAGCGCTTCAAATCATTGGCCCCGGATCATGTGGCTCTCTTGCTCTTAGTTTACAGCACGCTGCTAGGAGATGATTCTATTCAATTTAAAAGTGAGAATTTGGCATGGTTACCGGACTTTTCAGCGCGCTTGGAAAACGAGTGCAAGCATCCTCTGTATCTTCTAGCGGCGAAGATTTTGAGGGTTGTCTGAGGTCAGAAGAAAGCTCCTTCGTATGATTTTTGGGAGAGTGAATACCCCTTAGCTGAGTGCGCTCTGGATTGCTTTGATTTCTTGTGCCGCGCAGGTGTCTGCGTCTGGTTTTGGGAAAACTTCAGCCGAGAGGTATCCTGTGTAGCCGACTTGTTTGAGGGCGGCGATAATCGGAGCGGTGTTAGTATGACCAAAACCCATAGCAGAACGGTTGGAGTCAGCGAAGTGAACGTGTCCAGTGTGCTTACCTGCAGCAATGATCGCTTGGGCGACGTCACTCTCTTCGATATTCATGTGGAAGAGGTCGGCAAGAAGGACAATATTATTGAGGTTATTATTTTCGATGTATTTTGCTCCTTCCTCAAGATGATTGATGAGGTTTGTCTCGTAGCGGTTCAGAGGTTCGTAAATGAACGGAACATTGTATTTCGAGGCGATTTCACCGGCGGTTCTTAGGGCCTCCGCTAGCCAGTTGAGAGCTTGTTCGCGAGAAACTTCACCGCCCCATTTTCCTTGCATGGAGCCTAAGATAGCGGGAGCGTCTAGTTCCCCGCCAAATTCGATCATCTGGATGATGAAGTCGAGAGCCTTGCTTCGGACTTCGGCATCAACATCGGTAAGAGAGAGACCGTGCTTAACCATGCCTGCTCCCGTTCCAATCGCTGCGATACCAAGTTCGTGTTCGGAAGCGAGAGCTTTTACTTTTGCGGTAGAGATAAAGTCAGGGCCGGGCAGAAAGAGTTCTACAGAATCATAGCCATGTTTCTTAGCGGCGGAGAAGCCTTCGGGAAGAGATTGATGGAAAACGAAGGGGCCGGCGGCGGCCTCAGGAACTTGAGAGAGCGTAATTGCAGATTTCATAGAAAAGTTTGGAGCTTTGATTTTAAAGCTGAAAGCGAATTAAACGGATTCTAGAATGACGTTTCCGTAGGCGGTAGGATCACCAGTGCGGATGAGGCCGATGGACTTCGGTACTAGTTTTTTAAAATCATTGTGAGCAAGACGCGTGACTTCAACTTCTGGGTTGAGACCTTTGAAGCTATTAAAATGGGCATCGTAGTTAGCGATGATTTCCTCTGGGTTAGTCGCTAGAAACTCTTCAGCCTGCCAGATGCGGCCGACTTTGAAGTTGTCCTTAAGGAGCCCGAGAAGATCGGTGATAAGCGGGATCCCTTTGGTGAGAGAGAGGTCGATAATCTCAATTTCTTTCCAATACGGGAAAGCCCAGTCAGCAATGACCAAGGTGTTCGTATGGCGAATACGTGAGAGGAGATCGTTTACAGCCGGGTTAAGAATTCCTTCTTGAAGCATGGTAAGAGGAAATTTGTCAGGCTAATTAGGGATGACCAGCAGATTTAGTCGAGGTCTGGATAAGAGCCTAGAATTTTGACCAGAGAACAGTGTGTTTCGAGAGTGTCTAGAGCCTCCCTGACTTCTGGATCCTCGCAGTGGCCAGCAAGGTCGACATAGAAAATATATTCCCAGTCCTTTTGTTTAGATGGTCGTGATTCAATTTTCGACATGTTGATCGCGAATGAATCAAAGGCTTGCAGGGCCTTCACGAGTGATCCTGGCCGATCATGAACTGCAAAAAGAATACTGGTGCGGTCTTTGCCTGTGGAGGGGCAGGTTTTTTCACCGATCACTAGGAAGCGGGTTGTGTTTGTGGCGCGGTCCTGAATGGCAGTATCGAGCATTTTGAGCTCAGCCATCTCTGCAGAAAGAGGACCTCCCATCGCGGCGGCTCCATCACTAGCGTATTTTTTGGCGAGGTGAGCAGCTTTGGTTGTAGAGGAGCACTCGACTAGATCGGCATCGGGAAAATTTTGCAGGATCCAGTTTCGACATTGTCCAAATACCTGCGGGTGTGAGTAGAGGGTTTTAATTTGATCGCGAGGAATAGCCGCCATAAGTCCATTTTCGATACGCATTAAAATTTGCGCACAGATCCGTAGAGGCGAATCAACGAAAAGGTCGAGTGTGGATGAAACAGCGCCTTCGGTGGAGTTTTCGATCGGCACTACGCCATAACTGGAGTGGCGCCGAGTGACGTGGTCAAAAACCTCAGCGAAGTTTGGCTGAGCTGTGTATTCCACCGAGTGGCCGAATTTGGAGATGGCGGCCTGATGGGTCCATGTACCTTCGGGGCCGAGGTAAGCGATTTTTAGATCGTCTTCAAGAGCAAGGGCGGCTGACATGATCTCGCGGTAAATAGCACGAATCGATTTTTCGGGTAGGCGACCCTGGTTTTTAGAAGCAAGTGACTTGAGAAGAGCGTCTTCGCGCTCGGGAGCGTAGATCTCAAGGTCTTCCTTTTTTTTAATCTCACCGACCATGTGGACGGCGTCGGCTCGTTTGGAAAGCAGGTCGAGTAGTTCGGTATCGATCGCATCGATCGTTTTTCGGATTTCGTCAAGAGGCATAAAATCGATTGGTTAGTCTTTTTTGCTGAAATCGGAATCTTCAGCTTCCGGCCCTTTTTCAGCTTCTTCGGGTGTTTCTGCCGCCTCTTCGGCTGGTTTTTCAACTGCGGAGAGTGCGAGTTGTGTCTCAGCCTCTTCAGTGGAGGTGGGGTGTTCTTGTTTCTCGTCGTCGTTGCCGTCTTCTTCGGTTCCATCGGGAAGTTCAACCTTGCGAAGTTCCCCAATGTTGGGGAGTTCTTCAATATCAGTAATGCCGAAGTGCTCCAGAAAAAGCTCAGTGGTGGCATAAAGTAGAGGGCGACCAGGAAGGTCTGCACGCCCTGATATTTTGACAAGTTCTCGGTCGAGCAGCTTTTGCAGCATGCCATCACAAGAAACACCACGGACGGCTTCGAGCGCTGATTTGGTGACTGGTTGGCGATAGGCGATGATTGCGAGAGTTTCCATGGCAGGAGGGCTGAGGCGCTCGGGCTTGCGGCCGGGGAAAAGAAGCTTCACAAACCCCGCGTAGTCAGCTCGGGTGTAGATTTTCCATCCTTTCGATCTCTCGGCGACTAAGAAGGAGCGACCACTCGTCTCATAGATTTTATTAAGTTCGACAAGGGCATCTTTGATTTCATTTTCGCTAGTTTTAGCAAGGGCTTCGAGGTCAAGGACCCTTTCGGGGCTATCGGGGGCTGGGGCGTTTTCCGGGTTCTCGGTGATGGAATCTTCCGAGAATTCGGCGGCGCGGGCCCGAACTAGTCGTGCTAATTCGGATGAGGGGAGGGGAGATTCTGAGGCGACGAGCAAAGATTCAAGAATTGAAGGAAGATCCATAAAGTAGGTCGCAGATTAGGAGGCTCGAGCGGAATTTCAAGAGCATGGTGGAAAGATGATAAAATGGATGTGGAAAATCAGCTTGCCTAGGGCTGTTAAAATAACTACAGAACCCGGCTGTTTCCAATCCTCAGTTTGTTTTTAGGAAATGGCATAAGATTAGATTTCCCCTCCCAACCCATCGATTTATGGCTAAAAAAGTTGCTAAAAAGAAGACTGCCAAGAAAACGGCGAAAAAGGCTGCCGTGAAGAAAACGGCTAAAAAGGCTGC
>DCQM01000128.1:3673-4048 GCA_002323895.1 Akkermansiaceae bacterium UBA1518 | reverse complement strand
TTCAGATCCACAGGGAGCCAATACCTTCCAGTCCATGGAATGGCGTCTCGCTGAGGTCACGAGCCTCGGTGGAGGAGTGCGCGAAATCATGGCCCCAGGTCGTATTTGGAGTTATCAGGATAACAATATTGATGAAGGCGTGGCTTGGCGTAAAGTTGGCTTTGATGACAGCGGTTGGAAGAATGGAGCTGCTCCGCTTGGGTTTGGTCGTGTGAATGGGATCAGCATGGCCACTACCATCACATCGCGAATCCCGACCGCTTACTTTCGGACTACTGTTAATGTAAATGATCTAAATTTGATCGAGGGCTTTCTTTTCAAGTTGCTCGTCGATGATGGTGCAGTGGTCTATGTTAATGGTCAGGAAGCATTTCG
>DCQM01000128.1:0-3279 GCA_002323895.1 Akkermansiaceae bacterium UBA1518 | reverse complement strand
GATTTTGATGAATTTGAAGTGAACCCCGATCTCTTCGTCGAGGGAGAGAACGTTATTGCTATTGAAGTTCACAATTCCTCTCTGGGGAGTAATGACATGGGATTTGAAATGTCGCTTGATGCTCAGGAAGTGCTTCTTCCTCCTGGTGAAAATCCCTCATTTGAATGGACAACAACCTGGGAATCCGGCGAGCTCACTACCTTCAAGGCCGAAGTGGGAGTGCCATCGGTCGCGCGTGTTGGTCTGACTTATCGTGCTCGGGTCCGACATGAAGACACGACAGGTCGCTGGAGTAATTGGTCAGAACCTCTCGAATTCATGGTTGGTAATCCCTCTATCCAGTCTTTTCTAGATGCCATTGTCATCAGTAAAATCATGTATCATCCGCTACCACCGTCTGCTTCCGAATTAGCCGCGATCCCTTCGCTAGAGGAAGGTGATTTCGAATGGATTGAGATCATGAATATTGGTGCAGAAGGACTTGATCTCAGCAACTTGCGTTTCACCAAGGGGATTGAATTCGACTTTTTAAATGGAAGCAAATCAACGATTGCGGCAGGGGAGCGCTTGCTGGTGGTGGCAAACGTGGAAGCCTTTAACTTACGTCACAGTTTTCCAAATACCCCTGGTTTTGTCTTGGGCGAGTTTTCGAATCGTCTCTCAAATGGAGGGGAGCGTGTTAAGCTATCTTTTGGTGCCGGAACTCTGGTGCGCGAAGTCAGCTATGATGATCGATTGCCTTGGCCGGAGTCGGCAGACGGGAGTGGGGCGAGTTTGGTCTGGATTGATGGATTTGGTGAGATGGCTGGTGACTGGCGCCCGAGTGTGGGAGAGAATGGTGCTCCTGCTGTCGATGACGGGCTTCCGTTTACTGGCGATTTAGATCTCTATGCTTTGCGAAGTCTCCCCGAGGTTTCTGTGGTCGAATTAGGTGGTGAGTTTTTTGCCGAAATATCTTTTGATCGTCAGATCAATGCTGATCGCGCCCGGATTCTCGTTCAATCTTCAGCTGATGTCGAAGCGTGGAGTGATTCACGGGTCACGAAAGTTTCGGAGGTTTTCGGGGAAGGTGAGACTAGCCGTGTGACCTTTCGAACAAATGACCCTATTACAAGCACGCGCGGCTTTTACCGGCTTAAATTACAATTGAAATAGGATCTTTTCCACTTCAAGCGAGACTGAGCAGGTCTTTTGATTTCGGGGCTTTTTTTCGGGCGGGTCTTGCGCCAACTTCTCTCCATGAACGAGACACTTTCTCAGAAGCTTTTCGCTAAGGCTAAGACTGTGATTCCCGGCGGGGTAAATTCACCGGTGAGAGCTTTTCGGAATGTGGACGGCGATCCCTTTTTTGTGCGGCGTGCCAAAGGGGCTCGCATTGAAGATGTTGATGGGAATTCCTTAATCGACTACATCGGTTCATGGGGGCCTAATATTCTTGGACACGCTCCAAATTCTATCATTGGGGCGATCCATCAGGCTGCTAAAGATGGCATCTCTTATGGGATTCCTAACCCCAAGGAAGTCGAAATGGCTCAGCTTATTACAGAGTGGGTTCCATCGGTTGAGAAGGTGCGAATGGTGAACTCAGGGACGGAAGCTACGATGTCGGCGATCCGTCTGGCCCGCGGCTTCACGGGGCGGGATAAGATCGTGAAATTTGAGGGTTGTTATCATGGTCATGCTGACTCGTTGCTGGTGGCGGCTGGATCGGGCGCGCTGACCTTTGGAGAGCCCGATTCAGCTGGGGTTCCCAAGTCTTTCGCGAATGAGACTATCACCTTACCTTACAATGATGTTGAGCGCCTTGAGGAGGTTTTTGAACAGTTCGGCGAGCAAATTGCGGCCATCATTGTTGAATCTTATCCTGCCAATGCTGGCCTCGTTTTTCCGCGTGAAGGATACTTAACAAAGCTTCGTGAGATCACCAAAGCAAATGGAGCGCTCGTCATCTTCGATGAGGTCATGACGGGTTTTCGTTTAGCTAAAGGTGGGGTGCAGGAGCTTGAGAACTTTGACCCTGACCTCACTGCTATGGGGAAGGTGATCGGGGGTGGACTTCCGGTCGGGGCATTCGGCGGACGCGCTGACATTATGGACATGCTTGCTCCGGATGGCCCTGTTTATCAGGCCGGAACTTTAAGTGGAAACCCCCTTGCGATGACAGCGGGCCTGACTCAGCTGCGCGAACTTGAACAAAAAGGTTCTTACAATTATCTCGCGGATATCGGTGCTCAAATGGCGGATGGACTCCGCAGAATCTTCACTGAGAAGGGCATGCCTCACCGTGTGAACCAGGTGGGTTCAATGTTTTGTCTCTACTTCGTGGACGAGGAGATCGTGAATGTCGAAACTGTCCAAAAGCAGGATTTTGAGATTTTCAAGAAGCTCTTCTGGGGATGCCTTAAAGCTGGGGTCTATTTGGCGCCAAGCCCATACGAAACAGGTTTTATTTCAGCAGCTCACACGAGAGGTGACATCGACGATACCCTTGATGTCATCGAGCAAGTGGTCGCAAAGTGGTAAAGAGCACGAAGCGCGAACGAAGTTACCTCTGTGTCACTTCTCCAAAAAAAGAAAGGCCCGTTCGAGGCCAATGAGTGGAAGTAAAAGCTGAGAGGTCAGTGGGGTAAGCTCATTTATTCTTAGATTACTGAGACGAGACTATCAGAAAATGATGGATTAGGCTTAGTAAAGAGCATCCTTGGGCGCTGAGAGCTTTAACTTTAGGGGGGTTATTGTTAGACCCCCAAAATACTGAGTAACCGAAAGACTTAAGCTTTATTTTTCGTTTTGTAGTCCTCAACTCGCTTTCGCTTTCTTGTGCTATGCTTGGGAGATGATAATTAATGACACTGTCACCTAGTTCTCAGTTATGAAAAAACTTCTTATTTTGGTTCTCATTCCGGGCTCTTTGTTCGCGGGAACGATCGATTTTAATCGTGACGTGCGCCCCATCCTTTCGGACACCTGCTTCAAATGTCACGGGCCGGGTGAGACGAAAGGCGACTTGCGTCTCGATGATCGAGAGGATGCGTTGGATGCCGGAGTTCTTTCTCCAGGAGATGTTGCAAAGAGCGAGATCGTAAAGCGTCTCAAGACGGCCGATCTCGATGAGCTAATGCCTCCGCCTGAGTCCAATAAAACCCTGACTCCAAAGCAGATCCAGATTCTCGAAACTTGGATTGCGGAAGGTGCGGAATATGATGATCACTGGTCCCTAGTTTCGCCAAAGAGCGATGATGCGGTGAACTCGCTTGACCATTTTATCGATAAAAGGAT
>DCQM01000039.1 GCA_002323895.1 Akkermansiaceae bacterium UBA1518 | reverse complement strand
TAAACGCTCCCACCCTAAAAATATTTGACCAAAGACACTAGCTTACCACCGTAGGTCTAAAGCATTAGAGTTCTAGGTCTGGCAAACTAGTTTCCTTCTCCGAGCAGACCTACCCCGCCAAAGTTCAATTCAAGAAATAATGATCCGACTTCTCTCGCCCCTCCTTTTAGCCATCTCAACTCCCCTTGTAGCCGCAGAAAACCTGCGCCTCAACCACGACTCCGAGGCTGGACTGATTAACATTAACCGCGGTGACTCCACCATTCTCACCCAAGTCGCTGGCCCCACTACGCGACCCTATCTCCACCCTATTATTGCTCCCGATGGCAAGGGCACCCTCACTGAATTTAGCCCGGGACACCACAAACACCAAACTGGCCTCTATTGGGGATTCACTCGCGTCAATGGCCGCGACCACTTCCACAACCTCCAAAGCGATTACTGGAAACGTAATTCCGCCAAAATCATCAAGCGATCCGGCTCCTCTGTCTCCTGGCAAACTTCCTACGACCTCCTCGACGCCAAGGGTCAGACCGTCCTCACCCAGACCCAAACCTGGGTCATGTCCTCCTCAAATAAAGAGCACACCCTTGACCTCACTTGGGAAGGCAAAGCCAACACCGATGTTACCATCGGGAAATGGAAATACGGCGGGCTTTTCCTTCGCATGCCCTGGCATAAAGGTAAAACAAAAGGAGAAGTAATAAATTCCGCTCTTCAGAAAAACGGCCAAGCCGAAGGGAAACGCGCAGTTTGGGTTGATGTTGGAATGGATATCGAGGGGCGTGACGACTGGGGGCACATTGCCATTTTCGACCATCCAAAAAACAGTGACTTCCCACAGCCCTGGCGAGTCGACGGTCAACTCGGGATCGGACCCTCCCGCGCGATCCTTGGCGACTGGAAAATCCCAAAAGATGAGACCGAAACGATTCGTCACCGTTTTATTGTCCACACCGGAAAACTTGATCCAAAAGCACTCACAAAAAAGTGGGAAGACTACAGCAAGGTTCCCTACCGCGACATCACCTTCATCACCACTCCCGCCAAACCTGTCCCCCTCATTGACCTCAATCAAGCGCGCCTCGAAAAAATCGTCGAGATGGATCGCGAGAAAGCCTTTTCCCTCCTCTTCAGCCAACTCGCAGCCACCGACAACCCCACGATTCAAAAGCCCCTCCTCAATGGCATCCTCCTCGGACTCGACGGTCAACGCAACCTCACTCCGCCCCCCAACTGGTTCCGCCTCCGCACAAGCCTCCTCGATCAAAAAGATCCTCAACTCGACAAACTCGTCGACCGGCTCAGCCAGATCTTCGGTGATCTTTCCGTTGGTCAGGATGCATTAAAACTTGTTTTGAATGGAGATGCGAGTCTCGAAGACCGAAAAGAAGCCCTTTCCGGCTTGGTGGCGATGCGATTCCAGGAGCTTCCCAAAAATCTCAACGCATTGCTGGATAGCCCTTTAAAAGTGGATGCAATTCGTGCTTATTCTCTTTTTAATTATCCTGAAGCTCCCAAGGAACTGATTTCCAAATACGAGAATTTTGATACCGTTGGCAAACGGGCAACCATAGATACTCTTGCTTCCAAGTTATCCTATGCCAAGGCACTACTCGGGGCGTTGCGAACCGGAAAGATTACCAAAACGGAAATCCCAAATTATACCGCTCGTAATTTACAAAAAATGCTGGGTGGTTCATTCGATAAAGTATACGGGAAAATTTTGGAAATGGGCGAACTCTCCGAAATCAGCAAAAACCCGGTCAACCCGCTACCCGATGGTTTTACGAATGCACGCCGAATCAAGGTGGGTGTGTTAGCGGGTCTTAAATTCAACACTGATCGAATTGAAGCAAAAGCGGGTGAAAAAATTGTTTTTGTTTTTCCCAACGATGATTCCAGTGGCATGACGCACAACCTGGCTATCATCACTCCCGGTTCAAGACAGACAGTACTGGACGCTGCGGTTGCCATGGGTGCGGCAGGCCTCAAGAAAAACTTCATTCCGGAAATCCCCGAGCTACTGGCTTCCACACCCCAGGTTGCGAAGGGTATGAAATACACCCTCTATTTCGCCGTGCCAGAAGAACCTGGGAACTACCACTTTATCTGCACTTATCCCGGTCATGGATTAATTATGCAGGGAATATTTGCAGTTCAGTAACCCGACCCTAAAAACACACCTATTTACGAACCTCGAATACATTATCCAGATTATACAAAAGAAACTAATTATTCGATCTACTCGCTTACATACGACACGAAAAACAAGTCCCACTCTCTAGGTAAATGAAAACGCTCACTCTATTTCTCTCCATCTCTGCCTTGGCGATCACCTCATCGCTTGCCCAGAACCGTGGCAAGCAACACAAATCCAGCGACGCCCCCTTCCTCACACCCAAAGAAGCCGTCGCCAAGATGTCGATCCCGGAGGGATTCGACGTTTCCATTTACACCTCCGAACCACACATCGGCGAACCCATCGCCTTTACCTTCGACGCCAAAGGCCGCGTCTGGGTCGTGGAAAACTACAACTACGTCAACCGGCGCTCCCACAAAAACGAACAACTCAGTCGCATCCAGATTTTTGAGGACACCGATAGCGATGGCGTCTTCGACACCAAAAAACTCTTCCACGACAAGATCACCTTCGCCTCCGGTATTGCCATCGGACACGGCGGGGTCTACCTCGGCGCCCCCCCAAATCTCGTTTTCATTCCCGACGCTAATCGCGACGACGTTCCCGACGCCGAACCCGAAGTTCTTCTCGACGGCTGGGGCATGCAGGACCGCCACGAAACCCTCAACAGTTTCATCTGGGGACCCGACGGCTGGCTCTACGGTTGCCAAGGCGTTTTCACCCACTCTCTCATCGGAAAGCCTGGTGCGCCTAAAGACGACCGCCTCTACCTCGATGCTGGCATCTGGCGCTTCCACCCCGAGACCCGCGATTTCGAAATCTTCGCACGTGGCCTCTCCAATCCGTGGGGCTTCGACTTCAATGATCTCGGCCACGGCTTTGCCACCTGTTGCGTCATCCCCCACCTCTTCCACATCGTCCAAGGCGGCATCTACCACAAACAATCCCGCCCCAACCTCAACCCCTACACCTATGCGCCCATCCAGACGATCCGCGACCACACCCACCTCTCTGCGCATGGCGGAGCTCGCTTCTATTTGGCTGATACCTTCCCCTCCGAACACCGCGACCACCTCTTCATGTGCAACATTCACGAGCATGCCGTCCTCACCGATTACATGGAACCGAATGGCTCCACCTACATTGGCCGACACGGGAGTGATTTCTTGCCCACCAACGATCTCGCTTGGGTTGGCTTCAGTCTAGAAATCGGACCTGATGGTGGCGTCTACATTTTAGATTGGCATGACACCGACATCTGCGGAAATGCCATCAACTTCCCGAAGAGTGGACGCATCTATCGCATCATGCCCAAGGACGCGAAACGCATCGCTCGCCCGAACATTCCCTCTCTCACCGATCTTGAACTTTGCCAACTTCAGAACCACTCGAACGATTGGTTCGTCCGCCAAGCCCGTACCGAACTCCACCACCGCACCATTTCCGGAAAGCTTGATCAGAAAATGGTCCACAAAGCTCTCGACAAATTCTTCGCAAGCTCAAAAACCTCCCCAAAACGTCTCCGCGCCCTCTGGGCCCAACACGTCACCAAACGCTTCGCCGACGATGCCAAGCAGAAGCTCGTGCAGCTTCTCTCCCACTCCGACGAACACGTCCGCGCCTGGGCCATCCAACTTCTTAGCGAAGACAAAAACCCACCCGCTTCCATCAAGCCCATTCTGGAAGGACTCGCCCAAAACGACCCCTCTCCTACCGTCCGACTCTATCTCGCGGCAGCCGCTCCTCGACTCCCTCTCGACCATCGCTTCCCCATTCTGAACGCGCTTTCCCAACACGCTGAAGATATCGACGACCCCAAACTCCCCCGCATGATCTGGTTCGCCTTGGAACCTCTCGTCACCGGGCATCCAAAAAAGGCCCTCGCTCTCGCCGCCCAAACAAAAATCCCCTTCCTCACCGAATCCGTTGCCCGTCGCATGATCAGCGGGTCACCTCAAAATCACAAAAAGCCCCGGCCAAACCTCCGCGCCAAATGGGGTCAAGCTATCGAGGCAATCGCTCCCGGCTTCAAAGTCGAAAACGTCGGCGAAGGTGGGGTCGTCGCTCTGAAAAGTTTCCGAAACGAAAAAGCCGTCCAAACGCATCCACTTGACAAGAAAACTCCCTGCTCACTCAAGCGCCAACTCCAAGTTCCCAAAGGAAAATCCAGCCTCCTCAAAATTCGCTGCAGCTACCATCCCCACGGCGACTGGCAGCTCCGCGTTCTCGCAAACAGTAAAGTCCTCCACGACCAAATCGTTTCCTTCAAAACGGTCAAATCGGAATGGCTCGAAGTCGAAGTCGACCTCACCAAATTCGCGGGCCAAAAGATCGACCTCGCACTCGAAAACCGCCCCAATGACTGGCGTAATGAATTTGGATTCTGGCACTCCGTCCAAGTTATCCATCGCTAAAAAGCGCGGCCGAAACTCCAATTCTCGTCACCGCTACCCTACGCGGGCTGGAAGGAATCCACCCAATTTCAAAAGAGGACTAGCCCACTGCTCGCCCGACTACCCGACGGTCATAAAATTATAAGAGCCCCCTACACGAAAAAATTCCGCGTGAGGAATCTTAAAGAAAACCCGCCTCTAGAAATGCCGTTTACTATAAAACCCGTAACACGATTCTGTCCCAGATTTCATATTGGTCTTAGCGTGATCCTGACCATATTAGTGTTGGAAAGCTCCGCACAGGAAGTTTCGCTCGTGGAACCGCCAGAGGAATGGGATGTCTTAACGTTAAAGGGCCAAGACGGGCGGATTTTTTCGCTGTATGGATGTCCGGGAAATCTGGATGAAGTTAAACGACTCATTACACGGATGAAAGAAGTGGGTTTGGGAAATGGTTTCGACCCCGGTCCTGCCACGGTAGCGGCGAATGCGGCTTCCTATAAATACTTCGCGGAAATTAACTGGCCGGTCGTAGGGTATCCACCGTATGGCGGGGAGTTTCAAGTGAAGCATGGCCGTTCCCAGTTAACGGACGCGGATGAAGCCATGTTAAAGGTGATGGACGACAGCGATACGTTCATGGCGATCCAGTTGGGAGAGTGGGCCTATTACTTCCATAACCTGTCTCGTAATGAAGATTGGCACAGGGCGGTATTCAAGGATGAGTTCGAGCAATTCAAACATCACATAAAACCTGCAGGATTTGCGGGATACGATGCGAAACCCCAATCGCGCAAAGAATGCTACGACCAAGTGCGTGACTATTTCCTGACACGACACCGGGCCATGCGTGGACGCACCATCAGTATTAACGGTCATTCCCATTATGAGGCGTATGTCGGCGAATGGGGAAGCCAGGTGATTGGCCTTGAACTAGGTGAGAACATTGCATTTACACAATCCAAGATTGCTTTTGCCCGTGGAGCTGCACGCCGATGGAATAAACCATTCTCTATTCAGGTAAGTCCGTGGTTCGCGGGGTCCTGCACGACCAACGGCCCGCTCAGAATGGAAGGCAAATACGCCCGAGGTCTAGATGCCGGACATTCCCTCAGTTTCTATAAACGTCTATGGTTGCACAGCTGGTTTGCCGGGGCAGCGCTAGTCACACCTGAAAACAGTATTTCCATCTTTTTCAAAGATCGTGATCCGGACTGGACTTTAACCGAACATGGACGTGCGGCTATTGATACCTTCAGAACGATACGAACCCATGATCCAGGCGTGCCATATACTCCCGTAGGGATCGTGCTCGACCATTACAATGGCTACAATCCCTATCAGTCGCGGCCCTGGGGTATTGTCACAAACACACCTGGCGATAAGGAAACCCATGATCTATTTGAAGCACAACTGTTTGCTGGTTCAGACCACATCCACAAAGCCGCCGACCCGATTAATCCTGAAAAAAGTTTCCTACGCCCCACCCCCTTCGGCGAAATGTTCGACGTGATTTTGTCGAACGCACGAACGAAGACGCTGGCGTCCTATCCGGTAATACTGCTGGTGGGAGATCACGAATTCGACTCTCTCTTTGTCTCTAATCTATTCAAGGCACTTCGCAGAGGAAGTCGGCTACTAATGAACAAACGCCATGCAAACCAACTTGGTGACGATTTCGAACGTCTCCAAGGCACGGGTGATGTGGAAGTGCTTGAGGAATGGAGAAATCCTATGACCAAGAGACCAGCAGCAATATCAAATGCACGCCTCGCCCAGCTGCGAAACACCCTGTTACCTGTCAGGGTAGAAGGTGATCCCGTGCAATACCAAGTCAACCGCACCGAATCCGGCTGGATCGTTGAGATCATCAATAACGAGGGCGTGATTAAGAAACCCACCGATCCTGCTGTTGTGCAAAAAGACAAAATTGCCCAAGTCACCTTAACACCGCAAATATCAGTTTCCAACGCCACCTTGTTACGTGACGGGAGGAAGTTAAAGGTAAGCCCAAAAATCTCACTTACCATTCCAGCAGGTGAAACCCGTTTTGTAGTCCTACGCTAAACTCTTAATTGAGCGAATACTTCAAGACTATACTTTAAAGCTCTCCCTAACGCCTCACGAAACGAATACAAACAGGCTCTGGAACTTCAATTTCATGGCCGATTGGATCTAAAGAACCAGTGTCTTGATTGATCTTTAATACGACAACATTTCCGGAGCCTTGGTTGCCGGTGATAAGAAACTTGCCGCTGGGATCGATGCCGAAATTTCGTGGGGTCTTTCCCTGCGTAGATTCGCGCTCGATGAAATCAAGCTTCCCGGTTTTCTGGTCAATTGCGAACGCCGCGATTGAGTTATGGCCCCGGTT
>DCQM01000221.1 GCA_002323895.1 Akkermansiaceae bacterium UBA1518 | reverse complement strand
TCCAATTTGCTGGCTTGGTATCGTTTGTGCCAAGCATAATTACAACGACATCGGGATTTGAGGATAGCGCGGCCCTAAATTGCTTGGATTTTTGGTAAGGCTTGTTGCCACTGTTCATCAAGGTGGTTCCGCTTAAGCCAAAGTTTTCGACCTTCCATTTTTCACCTAGTATCTTTTGGGCCTGCGCCGGCCAAGATTGTCCCCGCTCCGCTCCTACTCCTTGAGTAATACTATCTCCAACGCAGGCGAGGACTTGGCGTTTTGGTTCCTTTGCCTGAGTGAAACATAGGAAGGAGATCAAAAAAAACGCCAAGGAAATTGGGGTGGGGTTCATGGGCTTTTCACTGGCTATAGCAAGATGGTTAGAAGGTCCTAGGAAACCTCTTATGACAGAAGTTTTTGCATCTAATTGACCTCGAATTACTTCGTAGAAGCGCTGACCGATTGAATGTATTGGCGGACGGCCTCAAATTGCTTATAAGCATCTCCATCGAGAATATCAGGCCTAAGTCCTGTTCCATCGTCGGGGTTAGTATAACGGGGCATTTTGGTGTCGGCTACGAGCCGAGCTGGATTAAACATCCATTGATGAAAGTATCCCGGGCGGAGCCGCTCGTGTGTAATCCCAAAATTTATGCCCTTAATTTCAAAGGCGGCAACAGCAGGCTTTTCATTGATGGCGTGGCACGTTACGCAAGCATACCCAGTTAGACCAACAAGCTGCTCTCCAATTTTAACTTGGTCAGGCGCGGGGCCCTCTTTTGATGGTTCTGACGCCGGAAGACCATGGTGCTGGCCCAGCCCATGAGCTAAATATTTCGCGTGGAGAGGGAAGGCGGGCATGCGCATTTCAAGCCATGGACGTGGGCGAGGATTTGCGGCACCGAGAAGCATTTTCTCTACATATCCAGTATGCAACATTGCACCCATGTGAGTTAAGGGCGGCCGGGATTGGATGAGTCGTTCGTCTGCTGTTTTGATGTGATCGAGCAGTGACTTGGTCTCCCCATGGACTTTAGTAAGGAGAGCATCCCGACCGTTATAATCATGGCATGACGTGCAATTGAGGGCCTCGATTTGTCGGCTGGCATAGTCCTCAACGGTGTCGTAACGTAAACTAGGCAGAATAGCCGGGGTAATTGCCTTTTTTTCCTCATCAGTGAGTATCAGCCGAGGTGATTTCCCGAGTTGATCGTCAGGGCCTAGACAGCCTTTCGTCCAATCCTTGAGATCTGCAAGATTTGGGGCAGAAGTCCGGGATGGTTCAAGGCCTTCGTGACAGCTAGAGCAATTTAGAGACGCCACAAGACTTTTCCCGCGAACCCCATCACCAGGAGGGAACTCAGAGGGGTCCGGTGTGTGCTCACCAGTGGATGTTTTGGTGAGGTAGGCAGCGAGTGAAAAAGCCTCATCGTCGGAGAAGCGGAAATTGGGCATTTTAATCGCCTCGTGGTGTTTTTGTGGGTTCTTAAGGAAGCTGACTAGAGATCCTCCCTTAAATTTAGCCGCAACATTATTGAGTGGAATGCGGCCATTTTCGAAATCTGGCTCATCAGCGTCTGGCTTGGAGTGGCAAGCAATACAACCGAGTTTGTGGAAATGCTCTCCACCTTTTTGAGCAAGAGATAAGTCAGGGTCGCTAGTGGCTTTTTCCTCAGTAATGAGTGAAGCAAGATAGGCTCCGATATCGGCAGCAGCCTGGGCACCTTCCGGTTTTGTATGATCGACCATCGCAGGCATGGTAGTCGTTGGCTTTAATTTATCGGGTTGGGCAATCCAGCGAGTAAGCCAAGGTTGGTTTGCTCGAGAACCGATACCAGTTAAATTCGGACCAGAATACTTTAGCTCCGGCATCGCAGAAGACCCAAGGTTAGCCTTATGACACTGGATGCAATTGTGATCAGCAAAGAGGTAAGCAGCATCGATCGGAGCCTCATTTAACGAGGTGAAGACCGAGGCGGGTATGGGTTCGCGAGGAAATTCACGACGTTCTTCCCAGTAAAGGCGGAAGTAACCAGCGCCGTTGTCGGGAGAGGTGAAGGTAATTTCAATTGGGACTTCCCCGGGATTAAGGCGAATACGATCCGATTTGCCCTCACTAAAAGTGACTTCTTCCTCGTTGACCTTGAGCTCGACCTTGCCCTCTGATTCGACGGAAAAGGAGATACGAAAGCGTTTCGGGATAGAAAGTTTCCCAGTGTAGCTCGCAGTAAAAGGGCCGACTGGAAGTCCCGCCGCTGGCGATTCACCCTTGTCAACGAATAGTGCTGGAACGGCAACTTGTTTAGTCTTGGACTTACCTGATGATGTAAAAGAGGCGTTTAACTCAGCACTAGCTGGGCTCATCAAGCTTATCAGAAGAAAGGGAAGTGAAGTGAACTTCATTGAGTGAATGTTAAACGTCTATTGAAAGAGGGCAAAAAGAAAAACGCTCCCGAGTAAACTCAAGAGCGTTTTTAAGTTTTTTAGAGGTCTACCCTAACTACTAGGAACCTTGTGAATGGTGCTATGAATCGTTCCAATCAACTCATCACCATCGGAAGACTCGAGATCGTATTCAAGCTTGAACTGCTGGCTGGGCTTATGCCCTGCAACAGTCAGCAGAATCGATTTCTTATCTCCTCCAAGTCTAGCAGCGGTAATCTTCACAGTATCACGCTTACGATGCCCCTTTGATTCCTTTTTGATCGCTCTCGCCTCAGCTGCCTTATCAGGATTGTCTACCGAAAAGTCACCTGAACCGTATTGAGGGCCGCGAATATACTTCCAGCGTTGGGCGGTAAAGGAAGTCGGATCAGTCGCTAACTCGTCGTCGAGTTCGACATCAAAAGTCAGCTTGATGCCTTCCTTTGTTACGACCATTGCAGTTGGAAGGGGATTGACCTTTTTGTAATTTCGACGAATCCGCTGGAGACCAGCCTCATTGGCCGCGTTAGTCTGCCAACCCCGGAACCCGACAACATACATTGAACCATCCGGGTGGAAAACGGCGCGCTGAGCGGATGATGAAAGTTTGACAGGGAGTTTTGCCACACCGCCTTGATAAAACCCGTTGCCAACCTTCTGACGGAGAACGTGGTAGATCGAAGATTGGCCATAGGACAGGTGAATAAGCTCGCCCGACGCAATACCAATCTTGGCATTTTCAGGAACCCAGATTTGCCCGCCACCGGAATTATCGACCGACATTGGGAGGTAGCAGAGAGGCTCTGTGAAATTTGATTTATTCCCCTGACGAGCATCTTCTACGCCGAAGAATGGAGTCCCGTTTTCCGGCTCATAATAGTTGATCTTGCAGCGGGGCTGCCAAGTCCCTTCATTTTCCCCTGAGGTAATTTCACCGTTTGGTCCAACTCCAATACCGCCGGGAGCACGGAGCCCAGTGCCGATCGTGTAAAGACGGTTACCATCTGAACTAATTTTAACAAAAGCGCCGTTGTGGGGAAGAATCTTTTCGAAACCACGCCCTCCACCCCGAACCGGTGAAGCCTTGGCAAAATAGAAGTTTCCTTCCTTATCAGTTTCGAGGCCGAATTGGAATTCGTGAAAGTTATTAGAAAGGTAAACATCATTGTTGAAGACCTTAAACTTGTCCGCTTCTCCGTCGTTATTGAGATCGTAAGTTGCATAGATACCATCCCGGCCGGCGATATGCGGAACATCATTAACAATTTTAAGACCGAGTGGTTCAAAGAATCCCGTAGCGTAACGTTTCCAAGTCAGCTTTTTAAAGTCTTTCAACCCGGTGAGCATCCAAATATCCCCATCCCAGGTTGAGAGAAGGGCTCGATTCCCATCTGAGAAGAAATCGACATCCGACATCCGCACCTTACCCTTGTAGGGAGATGCCTTGAGAGCTGGAGGAAGGGGGACTTGATCAACCACCCAAGCTTTTTTAGAACTGTCCAGTTTTGCCTCAACCTGGAAAACCTCGGGCGAGATACCAGCCCCTCCCTCGGTTAGAGAAGTAAGGGAAATCGGGGTTGGAGCTTTAGCCTTAGAATTTCCAGTGTAAAGAAGAGCAACCCTAGTCTGCTTAGACGAGGCATCAAGACGAAGGAAATAGCTACCATTTTCCGACATGGTTTTGGTGCCTCCATTGAGGGATTCTACTTTGAGGGCAAAGCCCTTTTCGCTCGAATCGTCAAGAAGCCGAACCGTAAGGGGCTTGTCGTGGGGGGCAACGTCTAAATAGCGAGCCAACCCATGATTATGATCGCTGACAGCGTCGAGAATCCGGGTTCCGTTGACCGAATAATCAAGGACAACCTGATTGCCGCTGCGGAAGTACCCATTAAATTCGAGGTGTGAGAAATTCCCGTAACCTTTGAGGGGTCGATTATCTTTAAATGCGCCTGAATCGTCTGCCCAAACTGGGCCTTCAGCTGCAGTGAAGAGGTAGGAATCCTTGTTGTTAAACTCATTAACCTTTTGGTGACCACCACCCCAAGGGGTATTTATAAGGTTAAGACCCTTATCTGTCGCAGATACAAGAGAGAGGTTTTCGGTGTTAAAGAGAGCAACTCGGCCGGGCAGCGCGGAGTAGTTGAGAGCAATTCCCTTCAATGCCGATTCGCGGCGTAACTTACCTTTAAAATAATCGCCGTAGGTTTGAAAAAAAGCAGGCCCGTGATCAGCTAAGTGATACCACTTCTCCTTGTTGTTGGAGGCAGAGTTGTAGGCAATCAGCGCAGAACGCGGTATACCAAGCTCGCCCATCGCCGCAAGGAGTGACCCGGAGGCAAGTTCGCGAACTTTGACACCACGAAATTGGACTGGAGATCCATCATCATGATTCTGCAGCCCAAAGTAGCCGCTAACGTCACCTCGGCCATCCTGACATTCATAAATGTTGATGAGCTTCCCATTGAGGATAATTGCGATCTGGTCGCCGGCTGTTATAATATCATACCGGTTCCATTCACCAACCTTCATGCCCGGATCAATCGCGGGTTGAATGTCATAAATCGCACCAGTTTTATTTTTGTGGGCCTCGTTGCCACAGATCTGGATTTCATACCCCTGTTTCACGGCGACCCAAGGATCATTGCCCGGGTTTGGGAATCTGACAAAGATACCCGAATTGTCAGAATTTTCAGGAGCCAAAAATTCGACCGTAAAGCACGCGTTAGTGAATTCTTTTTTACCATACCACCAGAGGCCCATTCCTCCTTTTGCAGTAGAAATACCGTTCTTTTGTTCGAAAGAACCAGGACCAGCCATCTTCCAATCGGAAGCGGCATCAGGGAGGACGTTATAGGCTTCCTTAGCACTTAGCGGGCTGAGGAGTAATGGAAGGAGGGCTAATCGTTTCATAAATCGTGTTTACTGTGCCCTTTCTACGCCAGTGGTCAACCGGGTTTGTCAGAGGATTTTTCAAGCTCGCTAAATTATTCATAATTTATAGGGTATTTGGACCGCTCCCCGGGCAGTCGCTGGTTTTCGCATGAAAATTGGAGGAAAGTCCGGACACTACAGAGCAGTGTGCCTCTTGAAAGGGAGGGACAGTGGCCCGAGAGGGCCGCTGGACAGATAGTACCGCAGAAAACAAACCGCCTTTTTCGGAAGGTAAGGGTGAAAAGGTGGGGTAAGAGCCCACCGCGCCGAGGGTAACCTAGGTGGCAGGGTAAACCTCTCACAGTGCAAGACAGAACAGGGGAAGGGCTGCTCGTCCGTCCGATCCCCGGGTAATAGTCGCAGAGATAAATGACTGCCAAAGTCCATATAGGATGGATGGAACAGAATCCGGCTTATAGGGGAGCGGCCGTCACCCCTTTGTCATTCTCTACTGGCATTGTGCGAAATTGAGAAAATATGTTGCCTTCACTTATTTTGATTTGGCGCAACGAAAGCCGGTGTGGTTGGTAGGCGCGAGTGATTCTGAATAATGCCGCGCTCCGGGACGGTAACGCAGGCAATAAGAAGTATGGCAGAGGAAAGAGCCGCCCTTTGTAACATGGAGAAGGCTCAGCGCGTGCTGTTTCCCGAAGATCAGAGGTGAGGGCCACTCGCCATTCTGCAGGAACCAATTCACCTCAATCTGACTCACGCCTCCACGCGGTCCTTTTGGATCTTTCCTCGGGGATTTAATAAAGAGCGAATATGCGTCCGGCCGATATAGATCTGAGCAATGTTCCCAAGCATTCCCCGCCATATCATAAAGCCCAAATTTATTGGGCGGAAAAGATTTAATAGGAGCAGCACCCTTAAAGCCATCTTCACCAGTATCCTTGTGGGGAAACTCGCCGGTGAAAACGTTGGCTAACCACTTTGTCCCGGGTTTTGGACTATTGCCCCAGATGTAATCGAACCCTTCGTTTCCTCCACGGGCTGCGAGCTCCCATTCCGCTTCTGTTGGCAATCTTTTATCAGCCCACTTACAATAGGCATTGGCATCTTCCCAAGTAATGCAAACAACAGGGTAGTTTTCCAAGCCCTTGAGGTTGGATTGAGGACCTGCAGGATGTTTCCAAGAAGCACCTTCTTGAAATCGCCACCATTGCCATTCAGCACCCTGTCCGCGAAGTTCAACCGCTCTAGGGGGACCTGAAAAAACGATGCATCCTGGTTTCAGAGCCTCTGGAGGAGCCTTCGGGAAATCTATTTTTGACCAGCCTTTCTCGGCCTGAGTTTTATAGCCGGTGGCATCGACGAACTCTCCAAACTGCGCGTTAGTGACCTCGTGCTCGTCGAGATAGAACCCGCTTACAGTCACCTTATGAATAGGACGTTCTTCATCGTTGAAGGGAATATCTGGATTCTTTTTGGTTCCTCGGGTGTAGGTTGCGCCTTCAATCCAAACCATTCCTTTAGGAGGAGTCGCTTTGGTGGTAATTTCCTTTGACTCGGGAATGGCATGCAGGAGTGAAATGGTCGCTAGGAGGCAAAGAAGTCGATTCATGAGGCTTGGATTCCAAAAGAGGACACTTTATCTACGGATATGGCTACTACTATGTTTCGCCCTTGTATTGATCTTCACGAAGGAAAAGTGAAGCAGATCGTTGGGAGCACCCTCAACGACAGCGGAGCAGTTGAGAACTTTGTCTCAGAGAAATCACCGTCTTGGTATGCTGCGCGTTTTGCAAAGGATCAATTGCGAGGAGGCCATGTGATCAAATTGGGACCAGGGAATGATGAAGCGGCAAGGGAAGCCCTTGCCGCCTGGCCAGAAGGACTTCAAATTGGAGGTGCGATTTCATGTGACAATGCCGTGGATTGGCTAAAAGCAGGAGCGAGTGGTGTGATTGTGACTTCATGGCTTTTCGATTCTCAGGGGAAGTTTCTAGAAGATCGGGCGGCGCTGTTGGCGAATAAGATTGGACCAGACAAAATCATTATCGATCTCAGTTGCCGGCAAGTAAGGACTGGATGGACTGTTGCAATGAACCGTTGGCAAACTCTCACGGAGATGGAAGTGAACTTAGAAACGATCGGGCATCTTTCCAAATATTGTGGTGAATTTTTGATCCACGCTGCAGATGTAGAAGGCCAATGCGCTGGGGTCGACGTGCCTCTTGTGAATTTACTTGGACAGTGGACCGGTTGTCCAATCACCTACGCTGGAGGCGTGAGAGGACTTGATGATTTGAAGTTAATTGACGAAGCAAGTGAAGGCCGTTTGGATGCTACGGTCGGAAGTTCACTTGATCTCTTCGGAGGGACCGGAGTGTCTTACGAAGATCTCTTAAACTGGAACCATAGAATATCAGCGGTCTAGTCTAGGGGTGCGAATCCAAATCAGTGGGTATCGCTCACGAAAAACATCGGTAAGCTTAACGAACTTCTTTTTTATTTAGCGTAAGATTAAAACGCCAAGCTCCAACGACTAGTGACGTGCTTGGATAGGCTCGTCCGATCCTACCGGCTTAATGCGATTACGCATTCGAGGTGGCGAGTCTGCGGAAATAGATCAAAAGGCTGGATGCTTTCGATTTTGTAACCTTTTTCCAAAAAACTCTTAAGATCCCGCATCTGCGTTGCAGGATTACAGGAGACATAAACGACGCGGCTAGGCCCGAAATCAAAGAGCTGGTGGAGAAAATCGACACTACAGCCTTTTCTTGGGGGGTCGATAAGAACGGAGGTTTGTTCAGGCGGAAAGGTGATATCGGCAAAAAGAGCTTCAGCCGAAGATGCGATGAAACTGGCGTTCTCAATACCATTTGTTTTGGCATTACGACGGGCCCAGTCGGCTGAAGTTTCTGAAAGTTCGATTCCAACTACTTGTTCAAAGTTTTTCGCCAAGGTCAGGCCAAATAGCCCAGATCCACAATAGGCATCGAGCAAGTATTTTTGATTTGGGCCCTTCGCTTGTTCAGCAGCATGTCCAGTGAAAGAATCCAGAATGAAGGGATTGTTTTGGAAAAAGTCACCGGCAAGAAAGTTAAACTTTAGGTCACCAACTTTTTCGGAAACGGGCGCACGGTGATCTGTCTCGACGCGATCCTCGGTTGCCCGAAGGAGAAGTGTTGCCCCTTTTTTATACTCCGCGGCCCGACGCTTAACATCGTCACGGATTGGCTGGAGAACTTCATTGATCTCATCCATCGCAATCGGGCAATTGTAAACATCCACGAGACGAGTTCGCCGATTAAACTCTAGAAAGCCGATTGGAAAATCCTCGCCAGGTTTAGGGCGCTGGAAGTGTGGTGTAATCTTTGAGCGGTAGCCCCATTGTTTTGGCGAGGGGATCGTTGCTTTGACCTCTGCCTCGATTCCGACCATGTGCCAGAGGAGTTCCCCAACCTGCCTAGTTTTCCACTCAAGCTGCTTTTCGTATGGCAGATGCTGATACTGGCAACCACCACAAGTCGCAAAATGAGGGCAGTGAGGCTCTATTCGGTCGGGCGATGGTTCCAGAATCTCAACTAGATCAGCATGAGTACAATTCGTCTCATTTCGCCAAACCTTAGCACGAATTCTTTCACCCGGCAGAGCGAAAGGAACGAAAACGACCCAACCTTTAGGTTTTGCAATCCCAGCTCCTAGATTTGAGAGGGCTTCGATTTTGAGTTCGACAACTTCGTGCCACTCATAGGGTTCCGCTTTGAATTTGCGGGGGCGCTGTTGAGCCATGGTCCAGGACGCTCTGCGTTATTCTTCCGCCGAAGCAGGGCTGCTGGGCTTGATGTCAATGGCGCTGTCAGATCCAGGAGTAGTAACTTTTACTGGAGCAGGCCCACTGACAGTTTTTTTATTTTCGTCCTTCATGAGCTCGGAAGTGGTATCAGGATCAACCAGTTTGAGGTTATCACCAATTTCTTCGGCAGGAAGTAGGTCCACAGAATTGCTAGGAGTCTTCAAAGACGTTTTAGCTTTTGTAGTGCTGCTCTTAAGCTCCTCCCGATTTTCCTCATCCCATCGATCCTCCGCCAGATTAGCACAAGAAAGAAGGAGAAATGGTAAAGAGATAAAGATCAAGAATTTCACGGGGAGTCTGGTTGTTCGGTGCAGAGTGTGGGCGCCCCGGTTGTGTGAAGCAATGCTGAAAAGCTATTGTTGGCTCGCCTTAGATTCCTTTTTTGCGAGTTTGGGTCTCAACGAAATCGATAATTCTTTGGAGCTTACCATCGTGAACTTGGTCTTAGCGGCCCCTCCATCATGATCGGCAATAAGACTTTGAACTGAGCAAAGTCTCCCTCGCTCACAAAATCCGAGGCAACGTTGAGATCAATTAGGGTTGAACATATAGACTTCTGCCTTAATGGATGGACTCTCGTCCCAAAAATAGCAATGGATCTCGCCG
>DCQM01000130.1 GCA_002323895.1 Akkermansiaceae bacterium UBA1518 | reverse complement strand
CCCCTTTCACCCCCATCCGCTCCGGTCCAAAGGCGGCTTCAAGGCCCTCCCGCCAAAAGCAATTTCCTAACAGTCGCCTGTGCTTTGTGTTTGCTTCATGTGGGTATGGCAACGTCTGTCGCTCAGGACCCCGAACGTGTCGGGGCGCCCACTCAATTCTTTGTCGATAGCGAGCGCTATCGTTTCGCGCATGCGGATATGAGTAACCCTGCCTTCTATCCGATACCCAACGAGACCATCACTCGCGATACGTATATGCAATATCTGGAAAGCATGGATCTGGAAGCCTTGGCCTCCAATCCTGACCGCGGCGAAGGCAGCCTCGTGGCCTTCATGCCTGTGTTGGTTAAGTATGTCGAATCTGGTGAAAAACGTTGGGCCGGCGCCTGTGTAGAAATGCTGAAGCAATATCATGGGACGCTCAAAAAACGCGTCGAAGAAGACAAATGGATTTGGGATTTTGAATGGCCTGCCGTTTTGCTTCCCCTCTATCGTCAGTATTTGATGGAAGGTAGCGTCATTGAAGCGAATACGCCCTGGTTCAAGGAGTTGGTGCTTTATTATTGCCGCAACCTGCATGTGTGGGCCGAGGAGCCGATCGAGTGGCGGGGCGGATGCCACCGATCCATGCCGGAAGGCACCATCAAATGGCTAGCCTCGACGTGGTATCCCGACATCCCCGAAGCCAAACACTGGGCACGCTACGGCCAACTCGTGTTCAACGATTTCTGGAAAGTGAAAGATGTCCCCCAGAACGACACAGGCTACATGATGGGGCCTTTGCTGATGCCTCTCTTTCACGGAGACCGACTTTTAGGGGATGACCGTGTTTATATGGATCCAGAGATGCAGCAAGTGTTCACACGCATCATGATGGAAGTGTCCAGCGATGGCGCCATGAATCCCTATGGTCCGAATGGTGGATACAACAGTACTGCTAATTTCCGAGTTTCTGCCTTGGAGCGCATCGCTGCGAAGACCGGCGATGGTCGATACCGTTATGTTGCCCATAAGCTTGTCAATTACCTGCGTTACCAAGCCAGGAATGATTACTACTTGTCCTCGTTGCATGCGTCGCTTGCATATCTTTTCGCAGACGACTCCATTGCCCCCGTCGAACCTGAACCCGGTTCGATTTACACTCTTCGTAATGAAGCGATGCGAGTCGCGAATAAAGACAAGGCCCTCACTGAGAAATTACTGGGCAATGCGGATCCGCGTGAAAACCGTGGATACATTTGCTGCAGCTGGGTCATGAATGAGCAACAATGGCCTGACAAATTCATCTTCCGAAGTGGTTGGAATCCGGGCGACTTTTTCTGTCTGATTGAATTACATCCAACCTCTTTTCCTGCCAACCCTGGTGGCATCATGGGGATGAATCGCTATGGCGCACCTTTTACACAAATCGTAACCAGTAAGGGTAGCTCCGAAGAAAACCGTCTGTTAATCCAAGATATCGATGGAACCTCTAAACGACGCTTGCATCCTGACAAAGGTCGTATTGACGAAAACTGGGCGATGGGCAACATGCCCGACATTCGCTCAGAAGTGACCCATTTCGAGGATACCCCGGAGGCTACCTATGCCAAAATAAAGGTGCAAAACCCCGATGGGCTTCCTGTGGTATACGAGCGCGAGTTTATCTTTGCGAAGAACCGTTTTCTTGCCACGCGAGAAATCGTGACCTTTGAAGAATCATTCCATGCACGCGTAAGCCCATTGTGGAATACGCAGAACATCGGACCTCAACTGGGAAATCATTGGGCCAATACCTTTATGAGTGCGCCTGTAGCAAATAATGGGCGTTCGAGCATGAAAACACCCCCTGTGGACTTGCTTGTATGGTTTGCTCCTCAGGAGGACTGCCGCTTGCAAGTGGTGGACCGCATGATATTCGATGCGCGTACCACCGACTGTCCGGCTCAACTGCGTTATGCATGGGAAGGCACCCCAAAGAAAGGCGAGCAAAAAATCTTCACGCAGATTTACTACCCGCACATGCCTTACCGCAACCGAACTTACAACAATAATCCAGGTGCCCAAGAAGCAGAGAAGCCGACATTACAAAACACCGCTTATGCCAGCGGTGTGGAAGTCATTCGTGACGACGCCAATGCAAGCATTCTCAAACTGGAATTTGATGAAGAGAAAACCGAATATGTGGTATTCAACCCAGCAGCACATAAAATCAACATAGGCAACAGATCGGTTGAACAGGCATTCGCATATTTTTCTGAAACAAAATCCGACGAGGAAAATTGACAAATGTTCTCGACGATCAGAGAAGCTGGAATACAAGGCCTCAATCCCTTTTCTCCCCCACCCGCTTCGGTCCAAAGGCGGCTTCAAGGCCCCTCCGCCAAAAGCAATTTCCTTGCAGTTTGATTGCAACCAATAAGATCATCGAAATCTTTAGGCTTCTTTAGGCTCTTACTGTTGATCGTCATGATTTGGATGAACTTAAAAGTTTTCTTATAGTTCTGGGCTATATAGTCTCGCGGGCCGCTTTTTGAGCATCTCCATTCATTTGTGAAACAACTACTCCAAATCTTCTTTTGCGTAATGCTGGCTCTCAGCGGAAACGCTTTTGCCAAAAAGAAAAAAATTGTGGCGACCTCCAATCATTGGTCGTTCCAGCCAGTGGCTGCTGAACATCGATATGGCGGAGTGGACGCCTTTCTGAATGAAGCTATGGCGAACAAGAATTTAAGACCACTCGGTCGAGCTGAGCGAAGGACACTCATTCGCCGGGTCTATCTCGTGATGCTGGGACTTCCACCATCACCGGAGGAAGTGGCGCAATTTCTTGATGATGATTCTCCTCAAGCGTGGGACAGACTTGTCGACCGTATCTTGGCCAGTCCGCACTACGGCGAGCGAATGGCGCGTCACTGGCTTGATCTCACCCGCTTTGCCGAAAGCAATGGCTTTGAAACCAATCGGGAGCGTCCAAGCGCGTGGCATTTTCGAGACTATGTGATCGCGTCCTTCAATGATGACAAACCCTACGACCAGTTCGTGAAAGAACATCTTGCGGGAGATGCCATGGGGGCTGACATCGGAACCGGGTTTCTGGTGGCAGGACCCTACGATATTGTCAAAAGTCCGGATCCCAATCTGACCTTGATGCAACGGCAGGATGAGTTGGCCGATATGATCAACACCACCGGAACAGCCTTCCTAGGAATGACGATTGGCTGCGCCCGATGCCACGATCACAAATTCGATCCCATCACCCAGCGGGACTATTATTCGATGCAGGCGATCTTTGCGGGCGTAAAATTTGGAGAGAGAGCAGTGAAGAGAGAGATCACGCCCGCCAACACTAAAAAGGTAGCCGCTTTGCGGAAATCATTGGCGGCCGCGGAACGCGAACTTGAAAAACTACGGGGAATTGCGGCAACAAACGAAAAGGGCCTTTCCGTGTTACGCCCAGCCGTTAACGCTCGACTGAATACAGAGACTTTTGAGGCAACGTCCGCAAAATTTGTTCGCTTCACCATCAACAAAACCAACGGGGCCGAGCCCTGTCTCGATGAACTGGCGATCTTTAATACAAGGGGCAAGAATATTGCGCTGGCAAAAGCCGGGGCGATCGCAACTTCGTCGGGCAACCTCCCGGGCTATCCCATTCACCAACTGGCTCATCTTAATGATGGGAAAACCGGTAATCAGTGGAGCTGGATTTCCAATCAAGTTGGCAAAGGTTGGGTGCAAATCGAGTTTGCAAAGGCCTCTTCGGTCGAACGCATCGAATGGTCGCGGGACCAAACTGGCCGTATCAGCGACCGCCTCACAATTGACTACAAGATCGAGTTATCGGTCGATGGGAAAAGTTGGTCTCTCGCAGCCAGTTCGAATGACCGCGAACCATTTGGAGGCAACGCCGACCCGAATGCTTTTTTGGCGAAACTTCCCGCACCTGAAGCGAAGCGAGCCAGCGAACTAATCACAGAGATTAATCTTAACCGGTCGCGGATCGCCGCGATGCAAAACGGCGTAAAAGCGTGGGTCGCAAATTTTTCCAAACCCGGCGCAACCCATCGCCTTCATAGAGGTGAACCGATGGCAAAAAGGGAAGAGGTCCCGCCAGATGCCCTAGAGGTGATTGGCTCTCTCGACCTAGCCGTGGACGCGCCGGAGCAAACCCGCCGGCTGGCCTTAGCAGAATGGATCGCCAGCGAAAAAAATCCCCTGACCGCAAGGGTAGCTGTCAATCGTCTTTGGCAGTTTGTCTTTGGAACCGGCATTGTCGACACACCCAGTGACCTTGGAACGAATGGCACCCTGCCAACCCATCCGGAACTCTTGGACTGGCTGGCTGATGACTTCGTGAAACACGGCTGGTCGATGAAGCACACCTTACGCCTTCTGCTCAACTCGAATGCTTTCCAACGATCCAGTCAGCCCAATTCAGCGGCAGCCCGTATCGATGCCAGCAGCCGGTTTTTTTGGCGGTTCCCACCGCGGCGCCTTGAAGCCGAAGCGATCCGCGATGGGATGCTCTCAGCGGCTGGAACTCTAGATCGGAAGATGGGAGGCCAAGGATTCCACCTCTTCGATGTCGACCGCGAGAACGTCGTTCACTATCACGCAAAAGATGAAACCGGCCCAGCCGAGTGGCGCCGTATGATCTATCTCTTTAAAATCAGACAAGAGCAAGATGCGGTCTTTGGTTCCTTCGACTGTCCCGATGGCAACCAAGTGATTCCGACCCGCAGCCGATCAACCACGCCGCTGCAAGCTCTCAACCTTTTCAACAGCCGCTTTACGATGCAACAGGCCCAAAAACTGGCCGAGCGACTCGGAGCTCGTGCAGACCGCGTGCCACAGACCTACGAGCTCCTTTACAACCGCCCTGCCACTTCGGATGAAATAAGGGACGCAGAGAAGTTCATCGAAGATCACAATTTTTTGGCGTTTTGTCGTGCCATGTTAAACACCAGCGAATTTCTCTTCATTTTCTAAATGATCGACACTCGTCATCTTCTCAACCGTCGTAATTTCCTTTCCCACTCCGTGAATGGATTGGGCGGAGTTGCTTTGGCATCAATCCTGAATCAGGAAGGGCTTCTTGGAGCTGAAAAGCTGCGAGAGAGCGCCAGCGGTAAAATGCCCATTCGGCCTTCAATCGATGCGACCAATCCCCACGCCCCCCGGCTTCCTCATACTGTGCCGCGGGCCAAGCAAGTGTTGATGATTTTTTGTTCCGGGGCGATCAGCCAGGTCGACACCTGGGATTACAAACCTGAGCTTATCAAGCGCAACGGCCAACCCATGCCAGGTGGCGACAAACTCATCACCTTTCAGGGAGAACAAGGGAACTTGATGAAAAGTCCGTGGGAATTTAAGCCGCGGGGACAGAGCGGTAAGATGGTCACGGACCTTCTTCCGAGGCTTGGTGATCTCGCTGATGAGATGTGTTTTCTCCACGGTATGACTGGCAAAACCAATACCCACGGACCTGGCGAAAACTTCATGTGCACCGGCTTCACTCTGGATGGTTTCCCGAGTGCCGGAGCTTGGACAACTTATGCCCTCGGCAGTGAAGCTGAGGACCTCCCCGCCTACGTCGCGATTCCCGATGTCCGTGGCACTCCCCAGTCGAGCGTGAATTGCTGGGGCCCTGGTTTCCTCCCAGCAGCCTTTCAGGGAACCAGCTTTAATGCCGCCAAGGCTGTGCGAAATCTCGCCACTCCAAATGGGCTCACAGGCACCACTGACGCCGCCACCCGAGCCTTTCTTCAACGCCAAAACCATCGCCACCTTCAGAACCATGTCGGCGACTCACAGCTCGAAGCCCGCATCGCGAGTTACGAATTAGCAGCTCGAATGCAACTGAGTATTCCAGAAGTGACTGAGTTAAGCAACGAGCCGGATTATATTCTAAAAGAGTATGGTGCAGACGAATCAGGAAACAAAATATTGGACCTCCGTGCCGCCTACGGACGCAACTGTATTCTTGCGCGTCGCCTCATTGAAAAGGGAGTACGATTTGTCCAGCTTTTCAATGGGGCCTATCAAACCGGCGGAGAAGGTGTCAGCAACTGGGACGGCCACAAGAAGATCAAAGAACAATATGATATTCATGGGCCCGTTCTAGATCAACCCACCGCAGCCCTTCTAAAAGACCTTAAGGTCCGGGGCTTACTCGACGACACTCTCGTCGTTTTCTGCTCCGAATTCGGCCGTATGCCTACTTTCCAAAAGGGCGCGAGTGGTCGTGATCATAATCCCGACGGCTTCACCGCCTGGTTGGCCGGAGCCGGAGTAAAAGCTCCTTTCAGCTATGGTGCGACTGATGAATTCAGCCACAAGGCCGTGGAAGGAGTCACCACGGTTTATGATTTTTACGCTACGATCCTCCACATCCTCGGTCTCGATCACGAGCGACTGAGCTTTTATCACAACGGAATCGAACGCCGCCTCACGGACGTTCACGGCGCGGTGATCAAAGAAATCCTAACTTCGTCTTAAAAGCGAAGGGCCACCTACCACCCTTTTTTTACTCGCAAGCTTTCTGCCGCAGCCCGGAAAATCTCGTCCTTTGACTTTCGTGCTTGCTCGACATCCTTCCGGGCACCTTTCCCTTCCAGAAAGACCAAACGCCGCAAGCAAGCAGCCTGATAAAATGATTGGCCTGCGTTCTCTCCAATCAACGATCTGCAGGCTGTCGCTTCTAAGTTTTTGTCTTCAAACAAACTAAGGTCACGCGCTATTTGTTCATCCACAAGGGTGTGCAAGCTCTCTAAAACTGGAGTATTCTGATCATTTTCGATGATTGCGATCACCTCCTCAAGTGAAGCACGATTTTCACTGCCTTCCTTGAAATTGTCACGCAAAGCTCTCAATTCCGATAGATAAGGTTTTGCGCTTCCACCATAAGATTTCAGAGTTTCCCAACGATGAGGGAGACGCATTCCTGAACCCCAATCCGTCAGATCGAAAGAATTGATTGTCAAAGAAATCCCCTCTTCAATTCGGTACCTTGATAAGAGGCTAAGCGCATGCTGGCGAGCATCGTCACTAAACATGCGATAGTGCGGCGCAGGCTTTGTGATCGCATCGTAAACCTCCTGCGCCATCGCGGCGAGATCCTCCCGCGTAAAATGAGTAAAAGCATACGCAGCTCCTCCTCGGGTTCGGCCGCTTGGATCTTTAAGAAGTTTTGCAAGGGCCGGATGCAAGAGCTTACGATCAACACCCTCCAAAGGATTCCCTTCCTCAGCTAAACCAGGCAAGAGTCCGTCAAAATAGAGCGGAGCAACACGGCCGGGATTGTATCCTAATCCAAAAGCCATCGCCTGATGAATGGGCCGCATCTCACCACCTTCTCTTCGATCCAAGACCGCTCGTAAAATCTGAGGCATCACTTCAGCCGCCGGCTTGCTGATCCTCGCCAAGGCATAACTTGCTGGGATTGCGACAATCGGTTCGTCAGTGAGCGCTTTTGCGAGAAGTTCCACTGCAGCACCCGCCTTTTCGCCCTGGTATCCCAAGGCTGAACAAGCTCCGGCACGTGCTTCGGCTTTCTCACTCTTCAGTAGTTTGATCAAACGAGGAGTATGATTCCCCTCCTTAGTTCCGAGATGCTTGGCAATCCATTCACGTCCCATTGGAGACCAACAATCCAAGTGAGAAAAAAGTTCTTCGATATTCATTGAAACAGGATCGGCGAGACGCCATTTCCCGGCCGCAATGGTTTCTGATATCTCCTGTTTGTTGAGTAATGGTTTTTCACCCATCTCTTTTCCGGTGAGGAAGAGCGTCCGGCGTGGCATACTCGCGATGAGGACCTGCGCCGCCGTAGGATCAAGAAGCCCCTTCCCATAGATTCCTCCAAGCGCTTGATACACAAAACGACCATCCGGCTTTCGCGTCAGGGCATGATACCAATCGATCTCCTTAAGGAAAGCGGTGGCAAGTTTTGGTCCTCCGCAATTTGCCCCAAGAACATCCCAAAAGTAACTGTAGGAATTTCCACTGTGGCCGTACTCCATCGTATTGGAGAGCGAAGCAGTGAGACGCGAAAAGAAGTGCGTCGCTCTCTCATTTCCGAGGAGACGAAAAGCCACCGCCGCAATTCCATTTTTCCCATTTCCTGACATCCCATTACTGCCATTCGCATGGATCTCAAGGCTCGGCCGGTGGAACCCATAGCCAATAGAGCCATGCCCCACGAAACATTCAAAAAACTCGGAAGCACGAGCAATAGCCGCATCAATCTCAGGATGTTCAATGCCACACTTTTTGGAAAGAATGAGAGAAAGGAAACACGGCAACCCGGCCTGATTAAGAGCACCATAGCCACGCAATCGTCCATGAATCTCGCCCCCGTTTGTGACCTTCCAGGCGAAGCCATGTCCCCATGTCCCTGCACTGCTTTGCCCCATGGAAATCTTAACGGCATACTCGCGAATCGCCGGAAGAACATACTCATCACCCGTAGCTAAGAAGTACTCGGTCAAAAGCAAGTTGTGATAACCGTACCCCCAACACACCAACCCGCCGTCGTCCAAACTGATCTCGAGATCAGGCTTCGCAAATTTTGCCTCGTGAAGGTAATCGCGAACGAGAGGATGATATTTTTTCTCTCCCGTTGCCAAAAGTGCCAGAGCCTTATCTCCAAATCTTCCCCAATCTTTTTGGTCCAGTAAACGAGCTACAGCTTGATCTAAGATTCGAACAGATTTTTGGCACTCGTAAGGAGTGGTCTCGGAAAAAGTTCCAAGCACCGGCAGCTTAACTACAACTTTTTCTTCTTTGCCTCGCCTTGGATTCTCGCCTTCTACTTGCCGCCAGCGAATTAACTCGAGCAAGCCTCCACCCTTTTCAGATTCTACTCCAATGATGGCCCGGCCCAGAGCCTTGCGGGCATCTTCGGAAAATAGCTTACCATTCACCCCAAGAATGAGATCACCTTCTTGCAACACTCCTTCCGCCGGGCATCCAGCCTCCACTTTGGTGATCAAGATCTGCCGCGCTTCAGCCGTCATGGAATTCCGGCTCACGTGCATCCAGCCCATTGCTCCGGTTGGTCCCAAGTGAAATTCCCCGATCCGCTCAAAGTCGATCTCCTTTCGCAAATCTCTTACAGGCCCTGCCAAAGGCCGGGGAATCGCTGAGAACGCCGGCACAACCATCATGAGCAAACAAAGGAGAAGTTTCATCGGGGTATTTTTACGGCTCTTCCCAACCATTCCTGCCAAAAAAGACCGCTACGACCCCGATCATTACCGACGAAATTTTCTAACTTCTTGAGATCTTACCTGATTCACAAAACACTCTTCATTAGTTCATGGGGAATTCATCTTCAGTAAATTATCGTTCCCTCAAGTCAATGAGACCTCTCTTCAACACGCTAAAGTAGTAAGACCATCATGAAACACGTCCTGCTCGAATCGATCACAGAAACGGAAGCTGACGGCTACTACTTTGGACAATTCAAATCAATGGATCCCATTACTTTGATGGGCACCCTAGATGAACCAATCTGCCTCATTCATCGTATGGAGTTGGAACGGGCCCGAAACGAGGGCCGATTTAAAGAGGTCTACGAACTCGTCGAATACCAAGACAAGGCTGAACAGAGATTTGGGAGTAGGGGTAAACCCGCCGCAATCGCTGTCCTGATCGAGGAGTTAGGTTATTCCACCCTGACTCTGCCCCATCACTATCCAGTGGCTTACTACGAAGAATTGGCCAAATTCGGAGTGAAAGTAGAGATTGAACATGGCGATCTCTTTCCCGAAAGGTGGCTCAAATCGGCGAAGGAAATCGAAGGCTGCTGCGAGGGCGCTCGAATCTCAGAAGCAGGATTCGCGAGGGTTCGCGAAATTTTATCGGCCAGCGAAATCGAATCTGACAACACACTTTCCTACAATGGAGAAGTCTTAACCTGCGAAACCCTGCGCCGGGAAATCCGCGTGGCCACTTCAGCCGTCGGAGGTGGCACCAACAGTCCTATCGCAGCCTCGGGTCTGCAAGCGGCGGATTGCCACTGTATCGGCTTCGGACCAGTAAAGGCACACGAAATGATCGTGGTGGATATTTTCCCACGCGACGATGACAGCTTCTACTTTGGCGATCTTTCACGGACCTTCATCAAAGGTCAGCCAAGCGAAAAACAGCAGCACATTTACGATACCGTTTATGCCTCCCATCTCGCTGCTTTGGCAGAACTTGGTCCGGGTAAAAAGCTGGGCGCTGTCGACCAAGCCTCGCGGAAGGTTCTCGATGACGCTGGCTACCCCACCCGCCAGCGCGAAGACGGAAAGTGGGAGGGCTGCTACTGTGGCATCGGACACGGCTTGGGCCTCGAAGTTCACGAGCCACCTTCACTCCGCGACCACGACAGACCGATGGAGCCTGGCCACGTCCTCACGATCGAACCGGGACTCTACCTTCCCGAGCACGGCGGCTGCCGGATTGAAGATACCGTGGTCATCACCGAAGAAGGCTGGGAGTTTATCAACACTCCCACCTACGACTGGGTGATCGCGTAGTATTACAGGAGATCTTCCTGCGAGGGTCGCGCGCAATGAGGAACCGAATGCGAACAACATCGCGGAGCGCCAGATCAAGCCAACGAAAAAAGTAAGGCGCCTTCTAAGCTATCCACTCATCGATGATTTTGGATTTACGGGTCACGCTGGTCAATCGATGTTCCAGTCCGCTGTGGCGGTGAGTGAGGCGCTCATGATCGAGGCCAAACATTGCCAACAGGGTGGCGTGGAAATCGTTGGCGTGGACCGGATCAACCGTGGGATCCCAACCAATCTCATCAGTCTCGCCATAAGTAAGCCCTCCTTTGACGCCTCCTCCTGCCATGAACATTGTGAAGGCATTCGGATGGTGATCACGTCCAGTGTTGGCTTTTCTACCAGGGCGATTTTCACCCAGTGGCGTGCGTCCAAATTCGGATCCCCAGACAACGAGAGTTTCATCAAGTAGGCCGCGTTGCTTGAGATCCTTGATAAGCGCCGCAACTGGCTGATCGCTCATGCCGGCATTGAACTCGAGTTCATGATCGAGGTTTGAATGGTGGTCCCACGAGGCATGCACAATATTAACGAAGCGAACTCCGCGCTCGACCATACGACGCGCGAGAAGGCAATTACGCCCGAAGGTCTCATAAGTTTCGCCACCGCCGCTACCACGCCCACCACCTTTCGGGTCCTTACGATTAAGGCCGTATGCCTCCTTGGTGGCCTCACTCTCCCCGCTGAGATCGGCGAGTTCCGGTGCTGCTGATTGCATCCGGAAGGCGAGTTCGTAACTTGCAATACGGCTAGCGATCTCGGGATCATGCATCTTCGCGTGACGCATTGCGTTAAGCTCATTCAAGGCATCGAGTCCCCGTCGCTGCAGTTTGTCCGGGAGGCCTGCCGGATTGGTGAGATTCAAGACCGGATCACCAGAGTTTCGAAAGCGCACTCCTTCGTAAACCGAAGGAAGAAACCCGCTCTGCCACAGCGTTGCTCCTCCACTCGAACCTCGCCCAGCAGTGAGAACCACGTAGCCAGGCAAGTTTTGGGTTTCGCTGCCCAGACCATAGGTGAGCCAAGAACCAATCGCCGGGCGACCAAAGTTAGCCTCGCCAGTTTGCATCAGAAGTTGTCCTGGGTGGTGATTGAACTGATCCGTGTGCAAGCTGCGCACCATGCACAAATCGTCTGCACAAGTTGCGAGGTTCGGCACCAGATCGGAAAACCACATTCCACTTTGTCCGTGCTGCGCAAATTTTCGATTCGATCCCATCAAAACTGCTGACTCTTTTTTGATGAAGGCAAATCGTTTTCCTTCCAAGAGTGAGCCGTCCATCTTCTTACCATCCAGCTCGTTGAGTTTTGGCTTTGGATCAAAAAGATCGAGCTGCGAAGGCGCCCCAGCCATGAAAAAGAAAATGCAGTTTTTTGCCTTGGGCGCAAACTGCGAGAGCTTCGGTGCCATCGGGCTGGTCAAATCCGAACCAAGCATGGAAGCAAGGGCAGTTCCTCCGATGCCCCCGGCAGCTGAAGTGAGAAAATGCCGGCGGGTCAGTTGCTGATATTCTTCGATTGGATGCATGCCTAATTGCGAACGATAAACTCGTCGAGGTTGGTGATAATCCGGACGGTGGCGACCCATGCGGCGGCCTCGACCGGATCGGGATGTTTGGAGGGGGCCAGTTTGAGAGCTGATTCCTTGTCGTTCTGATAGTATTCGCGGTTATCTTTGAGTAGACCGGTCAAAGTGACGAGCTCGGCCTCTTCCGGGAATCTGGCAAGACAGGCGCGGAACGCCTGGGTCAGCCGCCCCAGGTCAGTTTGCAGTGCAGGATTTTCCAGCAGGTTTTTAGTAAAAGTTTGCGCGGCTTCGTGGAAGACTTCGTTTTGCAGCGTCGCGAGAGCCATCAGTGGCGTGTTGGAACTCGAACGGGAAATGACCGTCAGATTGGAATCCGGGCAGTCGAAGGTGAGCAGGTTGGGATCAGGCGCGGTGCGTTTGAAAAAGGTGTACATCCCCCTGCGGTAGCGATCACTCCCGCTGCTGGTTTTCCACTTGAAGCTTGAGGCATAGCTCTGCGCGGCGACGTCCGCGGGAATTGGTGGGAATACGCTCTCACCGCCAACTTTCTTCGACAAGAGCCCGCTCACCGACAGATGCAGATCACGCACGATCTCCGCTTCGACGCGGGGCCGATTCTGGCGGTGCAACAGCCGATTATTGGCATCAAAGCTGATCAGTTCCGGGCGGTGGGCGCTCGCTTGGCGATAGCTCCGAGACATGACAATCGTCTTGATGAGTTGCTTGCGGCTCCACCCCAGACGAATGAATTCGTTTGCGAGCCAATCGAGCAATCGCGCATGAATTGGCCTTGGTGCGCGGCTACCGAAGTCGTCGAGTGTGGGAGCGAGACCTTCTCCAAAGAGGTGCGACCAGATGACATTGCTAACGACGCGGGCGGTGAGCGGGTTCTCTTCGGCAACCAGCCATCTGGCAAGATCGAGACGCGTGGCATTCTCTTTTTCGAATCGATGAGCCAGCGCGGGCGGCGCACTCTGTACTACACCTAGATCTTTCTGTGGTTGGAGAAAATCGCCACGGTGGAAGATATAGGTCGGGCGTGGTGATTTGTTGCGTTGCCGGATCACGCGAGCATTAACCCGATTGCGCTTTTTTGCTTCGGCCAGCTCGTTGGCAAGTGCGGCGGTCGTTTGATTGATCCGGGCGAAGTAGTGTTTCTCCAGTTCATCAAATTGATCCGGTCTCAATTTGCGCAACTCACTTGGCACCGGACGTTGCTCTCCGCTGATCGCGCTTAATCGGAACCGTCCAATGACATGATTGCCGCCATAATTTTGCACCAATTTCACCGTGATTTCGCTAGGCTTGGCGATGGGAGTCTCGAGCCCAAAGGTCGCCTGATGTGCCTTGCCCATCTCCGGGCTGATCGCCCACCCCGTTTTCTCCGCTTCTTTGAGGGCACCACCTGGATCTAGTTTCTGTTGGTGAAAATCTGCAGTTGCCGAGTTCAGCTGGCGCCCCTCGACAAGAATCTGCTCGAGGACAAAGTTGCCATTCTTGGCACGGCCGGGACCGTTTTTAGGAAGACCTTTGTCTGGCAACACTTCGAGTTTGAGGGCACTGACACCTGCTTGGGAAATACTTAGGCGCAGGGTGTAAACGTCCTTGTCCGGGATCGCTCCAGTCACCAGCAACGAGCCATCTTTTTGCAATTCCAATTTCGCACCAGAGGCAGATTCGGCTTTGAGAACTTTCGGAAGTTCAGTCGTGGAAGGATGCGCGGCATTGTATGCGAGAGAGGCGCTTGTGTTCTTCACCCATAGCTCTGCCTCGGCTCGTGCCACAACCTTCGCCTTTTCTAGGGTGGCTTCTTTGGGAGCGAGATCAGAGACACGAAATTTTGGCACGCCGACCGTCGATTCGTCGGCGTTGTTGAAGAAGGAGTAGAATTGATAGAATTCCTTTTGCGTAATCGGGTCGTAAGGATGGTCGTGACACTGCGCGCATTGCATCGTCAATCCGAGCCAGGTTGTGGCAGTCGTCGTGGCACGATCAATCACGCGCTTGGTTCGATCCTCTTCCGGATCAACGCCACCCTCACGGTTGAAGAGAGTCTGGCGATGAAAAGCAGTAGCGAGATGCTGTTCGGGCGTCGCATCCGGAATCAGGTCGCCGGCGATCTGCTCGATGGCGAATTGATCGAAGGGCTGGTCGCGATTGAGGGAATCGATCACCCACTGGCGCCACACCCAGGCATCGCCACGGGCATTGTCTTTTTCATAACCATCAGAGTCGGCGTAGCGAGCCTGATCCAGCCAGTGGCGTGCCCAGCGTTCACCGAAATGGGGCGATGCTAGGTAGTGGTCTACGATCTTCTCATAGGCATTTGGTGATTTGTCAGCAACGAAGGCATCGACCTCGATGAGGCTCGGCGGCAGCCCAGTGAAGTCGAGCGCAACGCGCCGAATCAAAGTGTAACGATCGGCCTCCGGCGAAGGCTCAATTCCCGCCGTCTCGAGATTCGCAAGAACATAATAGTCGATCCCGTTCACCGGCCAGGTGGTATTTTTATTACGCGGCCGTATCCCAGGATTACGCGGCGCGAATGCCCAGTGCTCCTGCCATTCCGCACCAGATGCGATCCACTCCTTCAAAGTCTCGATTTCTTCTGGTTCCAAGGCGTCGCCCTCTGGTGGCATCCGCTCGTCAGGATCGGCATGTCCAATGCGTGCGATCACTTCGCTGTTCTCCGGCTTGCCCGGGACGATGGGAATCGCGCCGGATTTGGCGGGCGCGAACAAGGTCCGATAATTCGTGAAAGTGAATCCGCTCGTCTTCTTCACTCCGCCATGACAACTGGCACACTTGACACTGAAAATTGGCAAAACATCACGACCAAAATCAACCTCCGCACGAACCGGAAGAACCACTACCAGAATGGCGGCCAAGCGAAGAAGAGATGTTGTTCTTGGAAAATTCATGGTCGACTGGTAGGTCAGCTTTTCATTTTTTGAGTGGGCCTGCAAGATCCCGTAGCGAAAGGGGCGGACAGCACTAGACTAGGCGGTGCCTTTGATGTTCTCCGATGTGACCTTAGGCCATATCCCGTGTAATTCCTTGGCTAATTCGGCCGCACTTTATTGTATTATTAGGAAGCAATGCTGATTTCCCTTTATCATATGGGCCGGATACTTTTGATTTAAAGGTGTAAGAGGTGCTTTTTGCTTCTCCCCCTATCTATTGACCAAATGAGCAAACACGACATTCAGCCGCAGGATCAACTCCCCCGTCGGAGCCGTCCCGCCGATGTCCACTTTCCGGAACACGGACTGACCGTGATCGAAAGTCACCACGCCGAAACCTTTCACATGGAGCGGCAACAATGGCCCTTTCACAAGTTTTGTTGGGTCGCAATGGGCCGGGGTCAACTCGAACTCAAGCAGGGAATAATCTCCATTCAGCGAGACCAATTCCTCGTCCTTCCTGCAGGCCTCGAGCACCGCTTCATCGATCACCACACCGAACCCCTTACTCTTGTCATCGCCTGTATGAATGACCGCTTTCTGGTTCCCGGAGGCCGGCGCGAAGCAGTGTGGAAGGAAGCATGCGCCAGCCTTTCCCCCGGCCTTCCTCGTCACGCCCGGGGAGCGTTTCAGCACAGCGAGATGATCGACCTACTCAAGCTCATGCTCCGTGAGCAGACCCTCTCTCAGCCCGGCTGGGAACTCGCCAGTATTTCGGCAGCAGGGGACCTACTCGTGCACACCATCAGGTCCTGTATTCCTGCGGAACACTCCGGACGAAATAGCAATCATGCCATCGACGCGATCATCGAGCATCTCGATGCCAACTTCTACAAGCAGATCCTTCTCCCCGAACTTGCCTCACGGTGCAACTTGTCTTCCCGCCGCTTCACCGACCTCTTCAAATTGCGCACCGGGCGCACTCTGACCAACTACGTAAACGAGCGCCGTATCAAGTATGCCATGGAGCGCCTTCGTGAGACCCAACACATCCTCTACTCATGCTACGAGTCGGGCTTCCGCGATGTGGCCTACTTCTATCGGGTCTTCAAACGCCAGAGCGGAATGACTCCCGGAGAATTTCTCGCCAGCGGCAATTCCGCCGACCACCAACCCATCGCCTCATGACTGATCCACCTCCCGACAAGCTCCGACCGCTCCGCATCCGCTTGACGGTCGTGTTCCTCACCGCCCTCCTGATCGGTCCCGGCCTCGGCGCCCATCTCAGCGGCGGGGACCCCGAAAACGTCCGCTTCCTCTTCGGTGTGCCTGCTCTTTACCTCTGGCTCGTCTTCACCTGCCTCGTCATGACGAGCTGTATTCTCATCGCCGCCCGCAACCTCTGGAGAGACGAAGACTGATGGACTACATCCCACACATTACCCTGGTCCTCTATCTCGGCGGGCTCCTTACCCTTGGGATCCTTGGCCTTCTGAAGAGCCGCCGGGCCAAGCACGCCGAAGCGGACTACTACCTCGCAAGCCGTGGCCAGGGGGTACTCACCACCTCGCTCACCATCATGGCGACCTATTTTTCGGGCTTCGCCATCCTCACCTTTCCAGGATGGGTCTATGGCAACGGCGTCCCGCCGATGTTCTATGCCCTCAATCTACCAGTAGCCGCCGCTGCGATCTACATCCTCGGCAATCCCATCCGCCGCATCGGTCGCAAACGCGGATACATCACCCCGGCCGACATGATCGCGGACTACTACGGCGACTCACAATTCATCCGTGGAATGGTGGCCTTTCTCGGAGCCCTCTACGTTGTCCCTTACGTTGTGATGCAGGTAAAGGCCGGAGGCATCCTCGCCCAAGGTCTTTTCCCGGATATCGCCAGTGTGACGCTTCTAGGTCAGGAGTTGACCATGGAGAATGCCGGGGTCGGCGCCCTTTCGCTGATAACGATGACCTACGTGATCGTGGGCGGGATGCGCTCGGTGGCCTGGACCGACGTCTTGCAGGGATTGCTCCTCCTCTCAGCAATGCTCCTTTCCGGGGTCGTCCTCATGCACGCCCTTGGTGGTCCGAGTGGCTACTTCAAGGAAGTGAGTCAACTCGACGGCCAGCTCCTCACCATGCCGGATGCCCCGGCCAAATTCAACGCCTGGCATGCCGTCACGTTCTGCGCTTTCGCATCGCTGGCTAGCATCGTGCAGCCAGCACAGTGGATGCGATTTTATGCGGCCCGTGACTCCGCCACTTTGCGGCGCACCGCCATTGCTTTCTCCACCATCCTGCCGATCTGCTTCATATTCGGCGTCTTCCTAGTCGGCCTCGGTGGTCGGGCCCTCTACCCGATGCTTGCCGACGGCTCTCTGCCCGTAGGCCTCACCAATCCGGATCAGATCGTGGTGCGGGTCATTCAGGATCTCTTTCCCGAACTCCTCGGAACGGTGGGCGTCATCCTTGTCTCCCTAATTCTCGTGGCAGTCATGGCAGCGTCAATGTCCACCGCCGACTCAAACCTCCACGCCCTTTCCGCCGTAGCCACCCGCGATGTTTACCATCAACTCCGGCCGAAAGCCGGGGAGAAGGAACGCACCTGGTTTGGAAGGGCCGTTATCGTGATCGCCACTCTGGCGGCAGCGGGAATCACCTACGCGGGATCCGGGACAAATCTCCTCGATACCATCGCGGCCTTCTTCTTCCTCGCGATGGCCTTCTCGGCGCAACTCCTCCCCATCACCATCGACCTCCTCTTCCTCCGTCGGGGCACCAAGGCAGGTGCAGTAGCGGGACTGGTCGCTGGCATGATTGTCGTCTTCCTCTTCCCGCCTCTTGGAGCCCTCCTCTTCGGCGAAGGCAGCGCGCTAGTCTCAGGCACCGGCAAGCTCAAGGCCCTCCTCGACGTCGGCTTCTGCGGCATGGTCGTTAATACGATCGTCTTCGTCTTCGTCAGCCGCTTCACGACGCCTCCGGATACCGCGCATCGCGAGGCCTTTGCCCAAGACTTGAGAAACCAACCACAACTAAAAGCAGACCTACCAATTTCCAAACAATGAACACTCCATCTATTCCCAGCTCCCCTCGTATCCTGACAACCACCGTCGGCTCCTATCCGGTCCCTGATTGGCTCAGCGCCCTGCCTTCCGAGCAGGCTGTCATCGACGCCACCCGCGTGATCTTCGACACCCAGCGTCAGTCCGGCATCGATCTCCCCACCGATGGAGAACTTTATCGCTTCGACGTCAATCATCCGGACACCAACGGGATGATAGAATATTTCGTTGGCCCAATGGGCGGCTGCGATTCGACCATAGGCCGTGCCGACACCGAAGCCTTTCGAGCCAAGCAGGAGATGGGCTTTCGCTCTAAGCCCGCCGCCGTCGTGCGCAAAGCTCTGTCCGGCGGGGGCCTCAACCTCATCGAGGACTGCCGCCGCGCCGGGTCCGTGGCCGGTGGTGCCTTCAAGTTCACCGTGACTAGCCCCTACATGCTGGCACGCACTTTACTCGACAATCACTACGGTGATTTCGACGCCCTCACCCTCGCTATTGCCGACGTCCTCGCCGAACAAGTGAAGGATCTTCCCTGCTCCTGCCTGCAAGTTGACGAGGCCAACATCCCAGGTAACCCGGAACACGGCCCGCTCGCTGCCGAAGCCATGAACCGCGTCCTCGACGCCTTCGATGGACCGACCGCCGTCCACTTCTGCTTCGGCAACTATGGCGGTCAGACTATTCAGGCCGGTAAGTGGAAGCCACTACTTGAATTTCTCAACGCTCTACACGCCGATCACCTTGTGCTTGAGCTTGCCCACCGACCTAAGGACGACCTTGAAGCCCTCAAGGAGATCCGCCCGGAGATCGGTATCGGTTTGGGTGTGGTCGACATCAAGATCAACCACGTTGAGACACCCGATCAGATCGCAAAGTCGATCGAAGAAGCAGAGGTCGCCCTCGGCGAAGGCCGCGTAAAGTTCATCCACCCCGACTGCGGATTCTGGATGCTCAAGCGCTCCATCGCCGACCGCAAAATTGCCAACCTCGCCAAGGGGCGCGATCTTTACTTGGGATAGAATCAAAGTCACAAGATCCATCGACGAACAGAATCATGAACATCAGATCGCTCATCGCAATCGGAGCCGCCCTATTCACATTCACCACAGCAAGCACCGCTTCTTTACCGGCGAAGGCGCGGATCCATCTCGCCGTCGATCCGAGACACAAGGAAAGACTTCTCTTAGACCGTCAACAGTTACTTGACGAACTGATATGCACTAGCGCGAACCTGGTCGAGAACCTGCCGGCGGTGAGGACAACCATGCAGGAGATGAAATGAAGAGGGTATTTCACGGAAACAGAAGCCGAGGGCGCCGCTCCCGCGGGATTCTGACAGCCGCATTTCTGGGCGGACTCGTCGT
>DCQM01000153.1 GCA_002323895.1 Akkermansiaceae bacterium UBA1518 | reverse complement strand
ATGGCTACAGGAAGAGCAAACATCGTAGATTTGCTACTCTGCTAACTATCAAAATCCTCCCCGGATCTTTGAGGTTATTTCAAACCTCCATATCTTTCCACACTGAAGAGTGTTCATGAATTGTCAGTTTGCACAATAAGCTTTCAAGACCTCTCCGTAGCTTTAGGAACGCTAACAAATTTCCTATCGAATAATCATCGAATCGAATCACCTCTTTTAAGAAGAGGCGACAAATTTAATGACTCGAGTTTTAGCGATATCATCATGAAGGCAATTTCGGTTCTGACGGAAAATGAGAAGCGTGCCAATTAAAGAAACCAGAGGCCCGAATACAGGCACGTTTGCAATTAAGTTGATAATTCCATAACGCTTAAAAGCAATCGTCTGAACACTCGCCTGAGATCCATCGAGATTGACGACCTGAGTCTTCATCACTTTTTTGCCAATACTCTGACCAGTAGAAGCCCAAAACGCCCACTGGATGCCAATGTAAGCAGCCATCCCAATGACGGCCACGAGAAATGTTTCGCCAAGCCCGTAAACCGAAGCGCCGCCTAAAAAGACATCTGAGAGCTTTTCAACAGCGACGAGCTTAGGAGGTGAAATGAAAGCGTAGGCAACTCCAATTCCTAGGCTTAGCGGAATCATGATAAGAACATCAATTAGTTTACCCAAGAATCGTTGACCCAAACTTGCATAATTATGCAATCCTGGAACAGCTGACTGAATAGGAGGAGCTTCAACTTGATTAACGGGAGGGCTGTATGGATTTTCTTCTGACATAGTGGAAGATTTAATAGTTACTGCTCCCATCTCACAAGATGAAACTCCTAAAAGGACGACATCAAAAAAACTTAGTGCTCGATCGACTTTCACGAGCCATAATAAATTCCGTTTTCATCTGCCTGCACCTTAGTTAACACCCGCTTGTCTTCATGTTCGAACTCCTTCAGACAGACCCTGATTGCAAGGCCCGCCGCGGCCGCCTCACCACTCCACACGGAGTTATTGAGACCCCGATTTTCATGCCTGTGGGCACCCAAGGATCAGTCAAAACCCTCCACCCAGAAGACCTCCACCTCATGGAGGCCCAGATCATTCTCGGCAACACCTACCACCTCTGGCTTCGTCCCGGGACCGACGTCATTGGCAAACTAGGTGGGCTCCACTCATTCACAACTTGGGACGGCCCCATGCTCACCGATTCAGGCGGCTTCCAAGTTTGGTCGCTTTCTAAGATTCGCAAGATTACGGAAGAAGGCGTGCAATTCCAGAGCCATCTTGATGGCACCCGTATGATGCTCAGCCCTGAAAAGAGCATGGAGATTCAGGCAACCTTCGGTTCGGATATCGCAATGCTCTTCGACGAATGCCCGCCCTACCCGTGCGAACGAAAATACGCTGAAGAATCAACCGCTCTCACCACCCGCTGGGGAAAGCGCTGCAAGGAGTGGGTCGAAAGCAACAGGCCCACCAGTGGAAACGGTCGGCAACTTCATTTCGGAATCGTCCAAGGCTCAGTTTATCAGGATCTTCGCGAAGAATCCGCACGTGCACTCGTAGACCTGGATCTCGACGGTTACGCCATCGGCGGAGTGTCAGTTGGCGAACCGGAAGAAGAAATGTTTGCTGCCATCCAAAATGCCGAACCATTCCTCCCCGACAATAAGCCGCGCTATGCCATGGGACTAGGAACTCCAACCCAGCTTTTAGAAATGATCGGCCAAGGCGTCGATATGTTCGATTGTGTTCACCCCACCCGCTGCGCGCGCCACGGACAGGCCTTTACCCCCGACGGTCCTATTCATATTAAGAACAAGGCCTTCGAGTTCGATTCAGCGCCGCTCACCGCCGAAGCTCACCCGCATGTTGCTCGCTTTTCGCGTGCCTTTTTGCGCCACAGCTTCCGGGCCGGCGAAATTATCGCCCAGCGCGTCCTATCCTTTCATAACCTCCACTTTTACCTTCAGCTCATGGAAAACTCCCGCCAAGCAATCTCAGCAGGGCGTTTCCGGGAATTCCAGCGAGAATTTGTTGCCCGCTACACTGCGGGGGCCAAATAACCCTCTTTCCCCGAAATCAAGCGGTTTAGAGTTGCTTTCCTTCGCTGATCCTAGTTTTTTGCTCTCCCGCAGCGACCTTCGCAATTAGCAGGATTTTCCAAACTAACTAACCCTTCTTAAAATGACGACAGCATTATCGATTCTAGCCCAGCAACAGGGTGGCCTGCTGGGCAACCCTATGGTCATGATCATTCTCATGATTGTAATGTTTTATTTTCTGCTGATTCGGCCCCAGAAAAAGCAACGGAAAGAACAAGAAGCTCGCATCGCCGCACTCAAGAAGGGTGATAAGATTGTCACGATCGGCGGAATGCACGGGATGGTGCACCAAGTTTCAGAAAAGACCGTTACCATTAAAATCTCCGAAGGTGTTCTCGTCCCTTTCAACAAAGTGGCTATCGCAGAGGTCTCGAGAGCCAGTAAAAGCGAAGGATACCCCAAAGAAGAAGCTCCCAAAAGCTAGTTGCATTCCAATTTAGCCATTCTCATAATTTCAAACTTGTTACCGCTAACCTAAACTAGTGCTGCAAGAGTAACTTTTCAGATTCCAAAGTCAGTAATTCATGGACCTCCAAGACAACCCTCTCATCGTCGTCAGCGCTGGTATCGCTATCGTCGCACTCATTTTTTGGTATGTCGCTACCGAGATTGATCGCCGCAAGCGTAACGTTGGCACAATCGCCATCGGAATCGTCGTCGCTCTATGCTTGGTGGCTGTTCTTCCGGTGAAGGACAAACTCAAAGGAGGAATCGATCTTGTTGGCGGATCTTCCTTCATCGTCGAAATCCAGCCAGGACAAGATGAAGAAGGGAACCCCCTGCCTGTCAACGAGGGCGCGATTGAACAAGCCAAAGCAACTCTTTCAAAACGACTCTCCAATAGCGGCCTGAGCGACAACCTCATGCAGCCTCTTGGTGAGAATCGCCTCATCATTGAAATGCCCGGAGTCGGTCCAGAACGACGCGACGAAATCCGCGAAACGATTGAAACAACGGCCCGCCTTCTCCTCAAGAAAGTGCATCCCAACAGCAGTCAAATCATTGCTCAAATCGAGGCAGGCACGAAAACCTTAGAACCCGGCTACCAGGTCTTCCCAATTCGTCGCACTGACCCTGAGACCGGGAAAATAATCGGCATGGATAAAATTCTTCTAAGCAGGAAGACCATTGTTGGTGGAGATAAAGTAGATCTTGCCCGCCCCGGCGATGGTCTTGGTGTTATTAATGTCATGCTGAGTAAGGAAGGTGGTCGACGCCTCACCAATACCACCGAGACCATGACAATCGGCAGTGACCGGATGGCTGTCGTCCTCGATGGTGAAGTTCTCATAGCACCTACCGTCAACGCCACTCTCGGACGCAACTTTATTGTGGAAGGCCTAGACGGACGTGAGGAAGTTCGCACGGTTTCGAATGCTCTCAACAACCCCCTGAAATACCCACTCAACATCCTTTCTGAGCGAAATGTAACTGCTCGCTATGGTGAGGAAGTAGTGCGCCAAGGTGTGACCGCCGCCATCGCCGGACTGGCTCTTACCCTTCTTTTCGTCCTAATCTACTATCGCTTTGCAGGTTTCGTCGCCCTCATCGGATTAACGGTGAACATGCTCATCCTTTTTGGGGCAATGGCAATGTTTGGAGCCACCTTCACCCTCCCAGGGATAGCCGGAATCATCCTCACAATTGGTGTTGCAGTTGATGCTAATGTTCTCATTTACGAACGCTTGCGGGAGGAAATAGCAGGAGGGAAATCTCTCATCAATGCGATCCGCGCAGCCTACGAAAAGGCCTTTAGCGCAATTTTTGATGCTAACATCACAACCCTTCTTACTGCGATAATTCTTCTGTGGCGGGCCTCCGATCAAATGAAGGGCTTTGCGATCACCTTAACGATCGGAATTCTCTCCTCAATGTTTGCTGCCCTTCTTGTGACTCGTGTCTTCTTCTTCTGGGGAAGTGACACGAAGGCTCTCAAAAGGCTCAGCTTCATGAATCTGATCCCAGCGAAAACGATTAAGTTCATGGAAATGCGGAAGCCAGCCTTCATGCTCTCCTCCATTATTTTGATAGGATCGCTCGTAGTCATGGGAACTAAGCGGGAGTCTTCGCTCGGTATTGACTTTCTCGGTGGAAGTATCGTGAATATTCAGCTCAAGGAGGGTCAGGAGTTAAGCGAAGCCACCGTCAAGAAAGCCATTAGCGATCTGACTCTTGAAAAAAAACCTACAATTCAGCTCGAGCAACCTGTTGGGGCCGAAGGCGACCTCATCTCAATCAAGTGCGCGAGCAACGATCTTGAAAAGATTGAAAGTAAATTGCGCTCAGACATCGGAATCCTCGGTGAGGGTGAAAGCATCGTGAACATCCAACTTAAGGAGGGACAGGATTTAAGCGAAGCCACCGTCAAGAAAGCCATTAGCGATCTGACTCTCGAAAAAAATCCTACAATTCAGCTCGAGCAACCTGCTGGGGCCGAAGGCGATCTCATCTCAATCAA
>DCQM01000207.1:2224-6405 GCA_002323895.1 Akkermansiaceae bacterium UBA1518 | reverse complement strand
TTCGAGTCGAGCATCACCGGCCTGCAAAAGCTTGCGGGCTGCGCGGTCTTCTATGATGGATCCACGTTCGGCGACCTTTGGAGACTGAGCAAAAAGGGGAAGAGTGAGGAAGAAAGGGAGGAATCGTTTAATAAAGGTTCTCACGTTAATTAAGCGAATAGTTCGTTGATCGGGTTTGCTTCCTTGCGGACAAGTCGGATCGGGCGGCCCTGGGGAGTGGTGAGTTCTTTGTTGAGATCGATGCCAAGAGCATGGCATAGGGTAGCGTGAAGGTCTGCGACCTTTACTGGGCGCTCCGCGACCTCCATGCCATCCGGATCTGAGGCACCGATGATACTCCCTCCCTTGATTCCTCCACCAGCCATCATGCAGCTGAAGACACGGGCCCAGTGATCGCGTCCGCCACCATCGTTGATGCGTGGAGTTCTCCCAAATTCACTTAGAACGACAATTAGGGTTTTCTCAAGTTTACCGTTTGCTTTGAGATCTGAAATGAGTGAGGCGATCGCTGGGTCCATGTCAGCTCCGTGATTTCTCATCGCTTGGAAGATGTTTCCGTGGTTATCAAATCCGCCACGATTGACTTGAACGAAGCGAACACCTTGCTCTACAAGACGGCGTGCGAGAAGAGCTCCGCGTCCGAATTCGGTATCACCATATTTTGCGACCGTAGTCGGGTTTTCCTTTTTGAGATCAAAAGCCTTGAGAGCTGGACTTTCCATAAGGGCCACGGCGTCTTTCAAGGCTGTTTGAGAAGCCTTTAATTCTTCCGCGCCATTCTGAGCCGAGGTTCGGCAATTCATCTTCTCCAAGACTTGAAGTCGTTGCATACCACGGGCGTGGCTGATTCCTTCAGGAAAGGTTAGGTAAGGATCTTTTTGTCCGGGCCGACCAACAAAATAGGCTTCACATTGTTGCCCGAGATAGCCGGCGCGAGCGGCTTGTCCGCTAATGCTCACAAGGGCTGGGAGGTCGCCGAGTGGCTCTCGCTCATGCGCAACTAGCGAGCCAAGTCCTGGGTGCATGATATTGGGCGATTGATTAAAGCCGGTTTGAAGCTCGTATTGAGCTCGACCATGATCGCCGTTGGTTCCTGCAATGGAGCGAATGAGAGCTCCGTGGTGCATTTGTTTCGCAAGCTGGGGAAAGATTTCTGAAATCTCCATGCCGTCGACCGAAGTTTTGATAGGGTTAAATTCGCCCTGAACCTTGCGTCCGGGTTTTGGATCCCATGTATCGAGATGACTCATGCCTCCGCTATTCCAAAAAAGGATGACGTGTTCAGCTTGTGCGTTTGAAGATGCGCCTTGAGCGAGAAGCTGGTTTACAGGCATTCCAAGGAGGCTTGCGCTGAAGGTCTTCAGCATGCGGCGTCGGGTGTATTGGTAGTCGGAACAAGACATGATGAGTGAAGGGGCTCTGTGATGCGATTAAGGTTTTTTACGGCAGGAATCGGAATTCGTTACTGTTGAGGAGGGCCCAGCGTAGATCGGCCATTCCTTCTGCGCTATTTTTGACAATAATACGGGCATCGGATTTTTCGCTATCTGTCGGATAACGGGTTAGGATTTCCTGATAGGCCCAATCGATAGCGAGATCTGGGTCTTTTATAAGGAGGCGATGAATCGGCTCAAGTGTGCCGACGCGGGAAGCTTCATGGGTGATGCGACCGTTCAGCATGAGAAGCTGCTGGCGGAGTGAGGAGGCATTGTCGCGGAACTCGCCAAGGCCGGTTCGGGCAGGTTGACCGAAGACGCGAAGGAAGTGAGCTGGCGGAGCCGGAGTAGCCATTCTCATTGCGCTATCGAAGCGCGGGTTGTCATCAAACGTTTCGGTGATTGTTTCGGTTTTGTATTTCATCACTCGACGTTCTTTGTCTTTTTGCATCATGGCAGCCATTTTAGCAGCCAATTCTTTGGCCTCGATTGCTTCATCAGACTCCATGCGCATATTAGTAATTTCAGCCTGCTCTTTGGAGTTGAGAACTGAGTCGAAATTTATTTTTAATGAAGACTCTAAATCGTAACCATCGTCGCGAATTACTTGTTTTTCGGCCATCATGACGGGCTGGATTTCATCCGGTTTTAGGATGGTGTATTCGCCGGTTGGAACGCGGATTTCACGGCTAACCTCCTTATTGTTGGCTCCCTTTGGCCACTTAAAGTCTTCCAGGTGGCCGGCTACGACGATGCTGTCATAAAGAACCTCACTAATCATTCTCCGACTGGGGGCCGCGGTGAAGTTTAATTCACTTTTTTCGCGAAGTTCGATGTCGATTTTCGCCGAGAGAGCAGAGCGACGATAAACATCTGACAGGGTTATGATGCGAACGAGACTTCGGAAGTCGTAACCACTAGCGATAAATTCTTGTGCCAAGAAATTAAGAGTGGAGGGGTGATGAAGCTCGTTGTAGTCAGAAAAATTGTCGAGAGGTTCGACGAACCCGTGGCCGATGAGTTCTGCCCATACTCGATTGACGAAGGCGCGGGCGAAGAAGTCATTTCTAGGGTCGGTGATAAGCTCGGCGAGTTGGGTTCGTAGCTCGCTTGATCGATAAATATCGCCATGAACTTTAAGGAGACGGCTCTCCCTTTTAGCTTCCTTTAAAACTGGGTCGCCGGGTTTCCCCACGTTTGGCTCGACTGAGTCAAGAAGGGCGTCCAAGGAAGCGGATTCGGCACCTCCAGCTTCTTTCTTTGCTCGTGCGAGATTGATCGCTTCGAAGCGCTTGATATGCCTTGGCGTGGCCCCGCCGTCGGCCATCTGAAAGGGAAACTTGGGCTTCACCGGTTTACGCTTATCAGAGTCGGCCTGGTCCTCGGGAGGCCAAAGAACCATCATTTTATCTCCTTCGGTGGTGTAAACTCCTCCGCCTCCACGCCGGCTCTGCACCTTTTTGGTTTTGCCAAAGAAGGCGGCAAGATCATAGAACTGTTTTTGTTCCCAGTCGTCGAATGGATGGTCGTGGCACATCGCGCAACCAATTCGAACGCCTAGGAAAATTTGAGAAGTCGCTGCAGCAAGTTCCATCGGAGCGGCATCATCACCGAGGATGTAGCCGACGGCCGGATTTGAGTTCGCGCGCCCGGAAGCACTGATAAGTTCACGGACTAGTTGGTCGTAAGGTTTTCCCTGATTAAGTGATCCATGGATGTAAGCGAGTAGTTGATTCCCGCCAGTCACGTTGGAGCGGATTCGTAACATGTCGGCCATAAAAACCGTCCAGCGATCAGCAAAACGGGGATGAGAAGTGAGTTTCTCGATGAGCTTGGCGCGGCGTTTTGGCCCCCATTTCTCGTATTCTCGGACCTCCTTCATGGTCGGAATACGGCCGATTAGGTCGATCGTAGTTCGTCGGAGGAAGGCAGCGTTACCGATGAGCTCTGTTGTAATGACTCCGGTGCCGGCATTCTCGCGTCGCAAAAGATCGTCGAGCATGGTGGCAGCGTCGGCATTGCTCGAAGGGGTTCTTGTTGGCATGGCAACCCGTTTAGGCATCTCGGGTTTGCGCTCGGTAAGGGTGACGCCTTCCGGCCATTCTGCACCTGATTCGACCCAGGCATCAAGAATGGCAACTTCCTCAGGTTTCAAGGCCTTTCCTTCATCTGGCATGACACCCTCATCGATAGGGCGAAGATGGATTCGGAGTAAAAGTTCACTTTTGCCGGGCTTGCCTGGGACGACGGCCTCCGCGGTGTCACCGCCCTCCATTAGCTTTTTATAAGTGTCGATTCTCAATCCGCCCTTGTTCTTGGACTTGGTGTGGCAGCGAACACAATTAGCCTCAAGGATAGGCTGAACTGCCGCCTTGAAGTCGGGTCCGGCAGCGAACGACGGAAAGAGAGTCGCAAAAGCGAGTAAAGAACCGGTAATGAATGGGTTATCGCTCAATCGTCAAAATTAGAGTTTAGGTAAATTACGGATTTATTAGCTACTTCGCTGGGAAAGGAGACCTTTCGCCTTAATTAAGTAATAGTTAGACTCTTTTGTGGGTGAATGCCAGAGAAGTCTTCTCGGGAAATCACAAAAGATTGGATTTCTGATTAGTCTTCTCTTTAGCGAGAGGAAATCAATGGTTTGGCGCTACCTTCGTTGTACGCTCTGATGAGATCTTCCAAGTGGCTATCGATGAGGTGGCTCCAAAAGAACAACGAGAATAGGGATTTCGGCTAAGCTGATGA
>DCQM01000207.1:1021-1864 GCA_002323895.1 Akkermansiaceae bacterium UBA1518 | reverse complement strand
GGAGCCGCTGAGGGTGAGGAACGGGAGTGGTCGGGGCGACAGGATTCGAACCTGCGACCTCTTCACCCCCAGTGAAGCGCGCTACCAAGCTGCGCTACGCCCCGACATCTTCCTTTCGGCCGGCGCCTTTTGCCAGAGATGAGGTTTTTGGCAAGAAGTTTTCGTGCCTCTCATGGAAATCCTCGTGAGTTTATTATGGTGCTGGCAGAGCTTGAAAAGGGTTAAAAACTGGCCAATTTTGAATTAATCCTCTAATTCTCAATCCCGCCGATGAATTTTTTCCGATGGCTTACGTCCAAGCAGTTGATGGCGCCCGCTGGGACCTCTCCTGATGCTGGGGCTTGTGATGACGAAATTTCTGATCACGAGCTTATTGAGGCATGCCAAAAGAGAGATGCTAAAGCATTTGAAACCTTAGTGATACGCCATCGCGGAAAGGTTTATGCAATGGTTCAGAATATGATCAAAAATGAGGCCGATACTTGGGATTTGTCCCAAGAGGTCTTTCTGAAAGTTTGGAAGGCTCTGCCCAAGTTTGAGGCTAGGGCTAAATTTTCGACGTGGCTTTACCGCGTTACCCATAACGTCGTTTACGATTGGCTTAGGAAGCGGAAAATTGAATCGGCTGGAGAGTTAGACGATGGGATTCTTAACGAAAGTGATATTGCGGCAGGTGCCCGTACTACTCCCACAAAAATAGCGAGACCTGACGATGCGCTTGCGAATTCGGAGCTTGGAGAGAGAATCAACACCGCGCTTGCAACTTTAAATACCGAGCATCGCGAGACGATCCTTTTGAGGGAAGTTCAAGGCCTTGATTACAAGGAAATTGCTAAAGTGATG
>DCQM01000207.1:0-682 GCA_002323895.1 Akkermansiaceae bacterium UBA1518 | reverse complement strand
GATGCTCCCTCGGAACCGTCATGAGCCGTCTTTACTACGCCCGGAAAAAACTCAAAACCCTACTCTGTGATGAAAAAGGAAAAGACTGAAGAACTATTTGTAAAATGGATCGATGGCCAGCTGACTTCTGAGGAAGAGGTTCAGCTGGTTAGCTTGTTTCAGGAGAATGAAAATCTTGAAGCAGAGCTTCAGGAGATGAAGTCAGTTTTAGGATCCGTGGCTGAAGAAATTCCAGCATCGGTTGATCCACCCTACTGTGATTTCTTCAATAGTCAGCTGATGCGTAAAGTTGATCTTGAAATCCAGTCACGAACTTCCTCCGAGATGGGGGAGCGCCGGGCGAAATCGTTCCGATGGGCTTGGGCTCCGGTGGGTGCTCTTGCCTTGGTTCTTTCATTTTTTGCAGGTCACCGGATTTCCCGACCTGCTCCGGTAACGTCTGCCCAAGGGCAGGAAGAAGGTCGTCTAATTCAATTTCTTCCAACGGTTTACTTCGCCGGAGAATCATTGAAGGCCGAAGTGATTGCTGACAGTGATGGGGATGTTTCCGCTATTTTTGTCCATGGCCTCGCCGCGATTCGTGATGATATTGATTTTGCAACTGTCACAACAAGCACCGAGTTGCCAAAGAGCTACGCTAGGTCTGAAGCACGTCGTTTTGACTAAATGGTTATGAAGATTT
>DCQM01000150.1 GCA_002323895.1 Akkermansiaceae bacterium UBA1518 | reverse complement strand
GGCGATGTCCGTGTTCGGATTCGTGTCGTCGATCCCGACGGTCACCGCGGCGATGGCGGTCACGCCGGTTCCCCAGTAGTAGACAAAATCGATCCGGTCGTGGACTTCGTTGACACCGACGCTCGGCGGCGGAGTGCCGGGCGTCCAAGTGTAGCCGGTGCGTGTGAGTTCGTCGGGCCAGATCGTGCGGAACGCATCGGCGAGGCCGAGGTCCGTCATCTTTTTCGAGGCGGGATACTCGACCTTCAGGTCATATGGGCGGGCGGTGGCATCGGCGGCTTCCTGGGTCCAGTCGAGATGGGAGGGCTCGTTGAAATCGCCCGTCACGAACACCGGAATACCGGCAGCCATCGCACCGCTGTTGGTGATGGCGGTGACTAGGGAATCCGCCTGACCACCACGGACGCTTTCGGCCGCGGCGATCACTGCCACCTCGTTCTGGGCCAGAGTCCCGTCGCGAAGGTCGTAAGGCTGATAGGGATAAGCTGTGAAATGCACATTGAAGACCCAGGCGCTCTGTTCCGGGGTGATCTCGATCAGTGCTCCTCCACCGCTCGTGTCGATGATGGGAAAGCGAGTAATGATCATTCCATGTGAGTGCCAGTCCTCGCCGGTGGCTGTTTCCAGCGAGCTGACGACGGAGCCGACGTTGCCCTGCTCCTGGAAGCCGATGACCTCCGCTCCGGTGGTCTGGATGACCTCGTTGATCTTCGTGTAGTTGGCATCGGCGGTCCAGACGTTCCAAGAGAGCACCCGCACGATACGATTTTCCGCATCCTCCACCAGTTCGATTCGCGTAAGAAATCGCCGTGCGTTTGAACCAGCGAGCTTGATTTTTTGTTTGGTCTTCTGGTCGGTGAGACTGATGGAGAAGGTCGTAATCCGGGACCACTCAAGGGCCTTTCCATCTTTGTTTTTGAAGTCGGCAGGAGTGAGAGTGATCGTGGTGGGACCGTCTCCCTCAATCCGACGACCATGATTGAAGCTGCCCAAGTCTCTCCCGTTGCCGAGGAATTTACTATCAATGCCAAGGCGGAGAAGGAGCGGTTGGTCTTTCTTCAAGTTGAAGGTGAGAGCGAGTTTACGTTCGGAAGATGTGTCGAGTTTAGGATCCTGAAACTTGTAGGTCCTGATGGAGGATTGATCGCGGGAAGACCAATTCAAGATACCATTCGAGAAGTCATCGACCAAACCGGTTTTAGGAAGTCGAGTAATGGCACCAAGATCAAAATCTTCAGGGATATAGGTATGAAGATCGGAATTTAGAGTGAAGCTAGAGGTGGTATTTCCACGTTCAAGGGGCTCCGCTTGGGCAAGTCGGTATCGACAAAGAGCGAAGGTGTAGAGAGGCAGTTTGGGATGAATATTAAGGTCGGCTTTCCAGGTCTTGCCGTCGGTTTTCACCGGGGCCTTCTTCCAGAACCTGGTGACACAATTGGGATCGTAGCTGTAGTAGATTTCAACTTCGGCAAGCCGATCCTGTGCGACCGGAGTGACGGAAAAGTGCGCGACGCCGTTTTCGATATCAAACCCCGAGGGTGGAGTAACAGGAATGCTTTTATCCTCCGCGGCAAGATGTTGTTTAAACCAATGATTGAGAAGAATCCATTGTTCGGGACCGGGGCCGTGATTGGCGTGCATATTTCCGGTCACACGCCAATTATCATGCGGAAGAAGATCCATGGACCGATAGATTCTCTGGAAGGCCGAGTGGAAATCGTTCGATGACGTGATAAACATTACTGGGCATTTGACGGAAGGCCAGTAGGCAGACGGATCGATCGTTTTTTGATAGAGATCAGGATTCTTAAAATGAGTCCCGATACTGCTTCGGGGAATGCCGGGAAAATCTATATGAAGAAAACCGGTTCCTCCGACGAAAGGGGCGACAGCCTTGAGACGAGGGTCGGTGGCAGTCATGGAAGTAATGGTTCCGCCCATTGAGAATCCAGTGAACCCAAGTCGCTCTGGATCAACCTCGGCTTGTTCCTCAAGAAAAGTGATGGCCCGACGGGCGGCCACCGCGAGGAGAAACCAATTGGCGTTTCGCGGACTTGCGATGGGATCGATCGTGTATTCGTCAGCTTGCAGCGACCGCTTCCAACCCTTGCGCAACGCTTTTGAGTAAAAGCGTGGACCTTGGGATGGATCGACAGCTCCCCAATCAGTTCCCCATTTGTTTTCGGGATCGAGATCTGCTTCAAGCGGACGCCCCAGCCAATTAATATCGATCGTCGCAAAGCCTTGGGACGCATAATAATGGCCTCGCCTCCGGTCTGCACGCTGACCCCCACCATGGCTCCAAACAAAAGCCGGGTTTTTCTTACCATTTTCAGGAAAACAGTAGTAGGCAGCAATACGGGCACCTGCGCCTTTAAAAGTGCCCACTTTAAAACTAACGAGACGAGAGACCACACCGCCTTCTTTCCACTCATGATGAACTTTGACTTCAAGTGGTTCAGCTTTGGAATCATAGCTCTTCCAGAGCGCGGTCGCAGATTGGGGGACCTCGTCAGCACGAGTATAGGGTGAGAAAGTGTCCTTAGCCGGAAGGGCAA